>JACQHH010000132.1 GCA_016199125.1 Candidatus Lambdaproteobacteria bacterium | reverse complement strand
GCACGAGCCGGAAGCGCTGCGGCGCACCTACGAGACGTTCCGTCCGTCCGTGTTCAAGCCCTGACCCGTCCGCCGCGGCGTCTGGTGCCGCCGCACGCCGGGCGGGCAGCGTGGGTGGAAGGCGCGGGCCGGGACCTGCTGACGCGCACCGCCACGTTCCTTCATCCGCTATCTCATTCATCACCAAGGCTGCGACGGAGCACAACGCATGGATCTGGGAATCAAGGGCAAAGTGGCGCTGGTCACTGCGGCCACCAAGGGCCTGGGGCGCGCCAGCGCCGAGGAACTGTCCCGCGAGGGCTGCCGGGTGGCCATCTGTGCGCGCACGGCGGCGGACGTGGAGCGCGTTGCGGGCGAGATCGCCGCGGAGACCGGCAACGCGGTGCTGCCGTTCACCGCGGACATGTCCCGCGAGGCGGACATCCAGGCGCTGCTGGCGCATGTGCGCCGGCACCTGGGCGATCCGGAGATTTGCGTGGTCAATGCCGGCGGACCCCCGCCGGGCACGTTCGAGACAACGCCCCTGGACGCCTATCCGGCCGGCATCGAGCTGACCCTGATGAGCGGCGTGCGCCTGACCTATGGCGTCGTGCCGGCCATGAAGGCCAGGGGCTGGGGCCGCATCGTGTTCATCAGCTCGCTGGCGGTCAAGCAGCCCATCGCCACCATCCTGCTCTCCAACATGGCCCGCGCGGGCCTGACCGGCTTCATGAAGACCCTGGCCACCGAGCTGGCGCCCACGGGGATCACGCTCAACGCCGTGCTGCCGGGCGTGCACGAGACCGACCGCATCCGCCAGAACGTGGCCTATCGCGCCGAACAGGTGGGCATGCCGGTGGAGGAAGTGCTCAGGCGCACGGCCGCCGCCGTGCCCATGAAACGCATGGGCCAGCCCCATGAGCTGGCGGGGATGGTGGCCTTTCTGGCCTCCCAGCGCGCCAGCTTCATCACGGGCGTGAGCGTCCAGATCGACGGCGGCGCCTACGCCGGGCTGCTCTAGGCCACCCTCCGGCCCTGGGCGACGTTGCGCGCGCATCCGGGCAAACGCCGGTGCGCGCGGGGGTTCCGCGTGGCCCCGTCTCGAAATTTTTCCCGCCGGACGCTAAAATGAAAAAGGGCGCGCACCGGCATGGCTGGGCGTCGCTATGGCGGGCGGACGTTCATGGAGCAGCGGCAATGCATAAACGTGCAGCGGCAGCGTGGTTGATCATCTGGGGTGTGGCCACGGCGGGCGTGGCGCAGGCGGCGCCCGGCAGCGGGTTTGCTGTCTTCGGCGGATTTGCCAGCCACAACAGCAGCGGCAAGATTACCAAGGGCGCACTCACGGGCCAGACGTTCAGCCTCAGCAGCAGCGGCTTGAGCATCGGGGGCGACTACCAGTTTGCCCTCAGCGACGCGGTGTCGCTGAATCTGTTGCTTGCAAGCTCCAGCGAGTCGGTCTCCAGCGACGAACTGGCGGTGGACACCACCGGCCATGGTATTCTGGGCGTCGAGGGGCGCCTGTGGTTCAATGAGCTGTTCATCGGGGCGCACTTTGGCAACTATTCCGAGGTGCTGATCGAGTCCAGTTCGGGTCTTTCCGTGAGCCTCTCCGGGTTCGGCACCGGATTCATCGTGGGCTGGGAATCGCCTGAAGGGCTGTTTCTCAGCGGGCAGGTCGACCAGGCTGCCCTCACCGCGGCGGATGCCGAGGCCGATCTCTCGGGGGTGCGCGTGCAGATCGGCTATCGTTGGAAATAATCGTTGGAAATAGGCCGCGGGCGACGAGCGGCTCAGCGTGCGCGCGAGAGCGGGCGGGCCTGCTGCGCCGGCACCGGCACGAGCATGTTCCAGCCGTGGCGGTCGGGCAGGCGTCCGCTCTGGATGCCGGTGATCTCGTCGTAGAGGGCGCTCGTCAGCGGGCCAGGCACCGTGCCGCGGATGGCCAGCGTTTCGCCCCGGTAGGTCATCTGGCGCACGGGGCTCACCACGGCGGCCGTGCCCGCGCCGAAGACCTCCTCCACCTTCCCTTCGCGAAACGCCTGCACCACCTCGTCGATGGCGAGGCGCCGCTGCTGCACCGCCAGTTCCTTGTCCGCCAGCAGCGTGATCACGCTGTCGCGGGTCACGCCGGGGAGAATGGTGCCTTCCAGGGGCGGGGTCAGCACCTGGCCGCCAATCTTGAAGAAGATGTTCATGGCGCCGACCTCTTCCACGAAGCGATGCTCGGCGCCGTCGAGCCAGAGCACCTGGTCGGCGCCCTCGCGGCGGCTCTTGGTGGTGGGGAACAACGCGGCGGCGTAGTTGGCGGCGGTCTTGGCAAAGCCCAGGCCCCCCGGCGCGGCGCGGGTGTACTCGTGCTCCACGTGCAGGGACACGCCCGCGGCTGTGTTCTTGAAGTAGCTGCCCACGGGCGCCGTGATCATGAAGAAGCGGTAGCGGCTGGAGGGGCGCACGTCCAGGTGCTCCTCGGCGCCGATGATCAGCGGCCGGATGTAGAGCGATTGTCCCGGCTGGCGCGGAATCCAGGCGTGATCGAGCGCGACGAGCTGGCGGATGGCCTCCATGAACATCTCGCGCGGCATGGGCGGAATGCACAGGCGCGCACAGGAATCCTCCAGGCGCCGCGCGTTCGCCTCCGGGCGGAACACGCGCACGTTGCCGTCGGCTCCCCAAAAAGCCTTGAGCCCGTCAAAAACCATCTGCCCGTAGTGCAGCGAGGCGACGCCCGGTGCAATGGGCACGGGGCCGTAGGGCACGACGGCCGGCGGGCCCCATGCGCCGTCGGCGTAGTCCATGCAGAACATGTGGTCGGAAAACACCGGGCCGAAGCCCAGCTTGTCGAAATCCACCAGGTGGATGCGGCTCTGTGCCGCCCGTGTCACGGACAACTGGGACATCTTCATCGCTCTTGCTGGCTGGTCACGGCGCCCGACCGGTCATGGCGCGGCGGCTTGGCCTGCGGTCTCCCCTGCCGCGGGCCGTGGACTGACGCGGACTGAACGCCTCATCTTGGTGACGGGGCATCCATCCGTCAAGTCGTTTCTTGGCCTCCTGGCGGGCGCAGGGCGCCGCGGCGCTTGGCCCTGCAACGAGGTGCGCCGGCCCAACCGCGCGCGCCAGGCCATGCCGGGGTGCTAGTGGGGAATTAGCACAAAGCTGCGGCTCGCCAGATCGCCATTGTTCTGCAGCCCGTTGAGCGTGCGGATGGCCGAGGGGTGTGCGCGATAGCGCTTGGCCAGCGACTGCAGGGTGTCCTGGCTCCGCACGTGGTGCAGCATCCACTGCGAGCCCTGGGCGCTGACGCCGGCCAGCAACTGGGGCACCTGCTTGCGCATGCCGTGGGGAATGCGCAGGGAATACGGCTGATCGCCCGGCGGGGCCATGCCCTGGATCAGCTCGGGGTTCAGCGTGTACAGCGTCTCGGCTTCCAGGCGCATGTGGTTGGCCAGCAGGCTCAGGGAAATGCCCGGCGAAACCTGGATCTCGTCGAAGATCAGCTCGGGCGCGAAGTTGATCTGCTCGAAGCCGAAGGCCTGGGGGTTCTTGGCGATGAGCATGGAGGCGATGAAGGCCGGCACGTAGTTGCGCGTCTCGTCCGGCAGCTCCAGGGACCAGAAGTCCGTAGGGCGCTGGTCGCGTTGGTTGACGCGCACGGCCCAGCGGATGGTGCCCGCCCCCGCGTTGTAGGCGGCCAGGGCCAGATCCCAGTCGTTGAAGGTCTCGTACAGATTGCCCAGGTAGCGGGCGGCCGCGCGGGCGCTGGAAATGGGGTCCCGGCGCATGTCGAACCAGTCGTTGCGGCTCAGGTCGTAGCGCCGCCCCGTCTCCTCGATGAACTGAAACATGCCCACGGCCTTGGCCGGCGATTCGGCGGTTTCCACGTAGCCGCTTTCGATCAGCGGCAGGTAGGCCAGCTCCGCGGGCAGCCCCGCCTCGCGGAATATACCCTGGAAGGTCTCGACATAGCGGGTGGAGCGCGCCAGCGCATCGGCAAAGCCCCGGCGACGGCTCTTGCGGAAATAGTCGATATAGCGCTGCACCTCGTCGCGCCCCTCGGGCGTGAGGCGCTTGTAGAGCGCAGTCAGCGTGAACGCATCGCGCCCCTGGGCCGAGGAGGATTCGACCGGCGCAGTGAAGGCCAGGATCTGCGCTTCGTAGGCGTACCACAGCGCTCCGCCCACGACGAGCGCGGAGAGCCCGAGCCACAAGCCTATCGGCAACAGCAGCACCGCCAGGGCAGGCCTCGACTGATTGCGGCGTCTGGTCAAAGCGGAACCGATGCAAACGTGATTGGACTCAACCGCAACTGCGTGCTCGAGCCGACCTGTCCGCCGCTGGGTTGCAACCGCTTCTCCGGCGGCCCTGGCTTATGCTCGATTCTGGTCTCGTGCCTTGTAGCACGCCTGACCAATCCAGGTAAACCTCCGCGTGGCGCGGGTGACGCCGTGCAGACCCCGTTCCAACGGCACTTGACGTTTAGAGCGACACTCGCATGACGTGCGCGCGCTGGGCATAATGCAGGTGCTGCCCGGTCTGTGCGGTGTGCCAGAAGCCGGCAATGCGGGCTTGGCAACGGGGGCAGCAGCCATCCCGCAGAGTGTATTGCCGCACGGCAAATCCCATGCGCTCCACCAGCAGCGCGTCGCAGTGGGGACAATAGGTGTTCTCGGTGTGCTGCACCTGCCCCGGCAGGTTTCCGGCGTACACGAAGTGCAGCCCGGCCGCCTTGCCGATGCCATGGGCCCGCAGCAGGGCGGCCGCGGGCGTGCGGCCCGGATCGCACATGCGGTAGTCCGGGTGGAAGGCCGTGACGTGCCAGGGAATATCGGGCGAGAGGCTGGCGATGAAGCCGGCGAGGTTGCGCAGCTCCTCGTCGCCGTCGTTGAAACCGGGCACGATCAACGTCACGATCTCCAACCACAGCCCCGCCGCATGCACGCGGGCGATGCCGTCCAGGATCTGCTGCAGCGTGCCACCCAGCTTGCGGTAGCGCTTGTCGTCGAAGCCCTTGAGGTCGATCTTGTAGAAGTCCACCTTGGGCCGGATGTAATCGATCACCTCCTGCGAGGCGTTGCCGTTGGAGACATAGGAGGTGAACAGCCCGGCGTTCTTGGCCATGTCGAAGATTTCCATGGCCCATTCGCTGGTGATCAGCGGCTCGTTATAGGTGCTGGTGAGGGTCAACGTTCCGCGGCTGCGCGCCTGCACCACGATCTCCTCGGCGCTGATCGCATGCACGGGTGTCCCGGCCGCCCCGTCGCGCAGGGCTTGGCTGGTGATCCAATTCTGGCAATACCCACAGTGGAAATCGCAGCCCAGCATGCCGAACGACAACGCCCGGGTGCCCGGGAGGGCATGGTAGAAAGGCTTTTTCTCGATAGGATCGTCCTGCAGGCCGGCCACATAGCCTCGCGGACCGAAGAGCTGTCCGCCGCGGTTGAAGCGCACCTTGCACACCCCGGCGTGCCCCTCCGGGATCAGGCAGCGGTGCCCGCAGGCCACGCAGCGCACCTTGCCCCCGGGCAGGCGTTCGCCCAGGGCCATGGGTGCCGCGAGCTGCTCAAGCCGGGTTTGCAGCGACGAATGCTCCATGCTCCTTCCCCCTGGCGGCAAGCGGGCGGCCCGGCGTGCGGCGCCGCATGGCACGCCCCTACTGGAACAGTGTACCACGGGCATGCGGGGCCGGGTCGCCCGTATCGCTCCATGACCGCCGGCCGTGGCCTTAGCCGGATTCGCTGAGCTGCACTTCGTATTCCTGTTTCACGCCGTCGCGGCGGGTTTCCACCTGTACCCGCTCGCCCGGCTTGAACTGCTCCAGCGCATTGAGCAGATCGTCGCTGTTGCTCACGGCGAACTGGTTCACCTTGACGATGATGTCCCCCAGCACGATGCGCCCGTCCGGGCTGCGCGCCACGCCGCGCAACCCCGCCCGCGACGCGCCGGTGTTGGGCGTGACGTTGAGCACGATCACGCCCGACACTTTCAGGTTGGCCGCGATGCGGTCGTCCACGATCTCCACCCCCAGCACCGGGCGCCGCAGGCGGCCGTACCTGATCAGCTCGGGCACCACCTTGCGCACCGTGTTCACGGGCACCGCGAAGCCGATGCCCGCGCTGCCGCCCCCGGGGCCGATGATGGCCGTGTTGATGCCGATCAGGCGTCCGGTGGAGTCCAGCAGGGGGCCGCCCGAATTGCCCGGGTTGATGGCCGCATCGGTCTGGATCACGCCGCGGATCGTGCGCCCCGAGGGCGCCGTGATCTCCCGGCCCAGGGCACTGATGACGCCCGTGGTGAGCGTGGAGTCGAGCCCGAAGGGATTGCCGATGGCCAGCACCTTGCGGCCCACCTGCAGCTTGTCCGAATCGCCCACGGGCAGCGGCTGCAGATTGGCCGGCGGGTCGCTCAGGCGCAGCACGGCGATGTCCTTGTCCGCCGCAATGCCCACCACCTCCGCGTCGTGGCTGCTCTGGTCGGTCAGCCCCACCACGATGCTGCTGGCGCCTTCCACCAGGTGCGCATTGGTGATGATGATGCCGTCGGCGCTCCAGATGAACCCGCTGCCAGAGCCCTGGGGAATCTCCAGCACGTTCATGGTGAACAGGTCGCGCCGCCGGGTCTTGCTGGTGATGAACACCGTGGAGGGTGAGGCCCGGCGGAAAATCTCGACGTTGTTTTCTTCATCCGTGGAGGTGATTTGCGGAATCACCGCGGGCACATCGGGCGGGGAATGAGTCTCCTGGCGCACGCAGGCGGAGAGCAGCAGGGCGCCCGCCATGGTGACCGCGGCCAATCCTCGCAGTGCCATGATGCGCTCCCGGTGATGTGAGCGGGGGGCGGACGGAGGGGCTCCGGCACCGCCCAGCCCGGCGGTTTGTCCCCAGAGTAGATGCTCCCGGCGGGCGGAGCAAGGCCACGAGGCAGGGCTGCTGCGCGCCGCGCCGGCCACCCGGCGGAATTTGCGACATGCAGCCGTTGCGCCGGCCGAGCGCCGTGCACGGCGCACAAAATCATGCTACAAGGCTGCTGGAAGTAAGGGCGTTACCGGGCTGTTACGAGAACGACCTGCCAGAGGGGATATCGTGACGGCCTGGACCGACTGGGGGAAGGGGGGGTTCGGCCCAAGCCGTGCACGATTTCTGCGTTGCTACTTCCGAGTTTCAGCAGATCCTTGGAGCCGGTTGGGGGAGGAGGGGGGGGCTCCAAGGATCGCTGAAATTCAAATCGTCCTGCCAAAACTCGCTTGCGATGTGCATCGCATTCAAGTCCCTATGTTGCAATGGCGAGACCAAACTTGATGTGACCCTGAAAATAATTTCTAATACTCTGAAATAAATCACGGAATAATCGATGCAGCCCCGCTGCTGACTTGGCGCCTTTGCAGGTGATGACCTCACATAGAGTCTCATATAATAGACATTTACGCAATACGTATCTAAAAAGACACAAATAATTGCACAATTTTGTTCAATAAAATTCAATATATTGAAAATAAAAATGTTTTATAGACTGCATATTGTCTATTTTTGGAGACAGCGAGAATTTGAGAATGTGAAGCTGGCGCTTCCGCTGTTCACGGCACGGCGGTTGGTCAGGCTGCAAATCGTCTTTGCAGGCTGATCTGCCGTGCATGCCCGGGGCAAAAGCAAGGCAGGACGCCCGCGGCGCGGCAGGCGCCCGGCAAAGGCCGGCGGCGGCCCGCGATGCGGAATGCGGCCCGCAGATTGCCGCGGTCTTCGTCACGAAATCATCCCCGGGAGGCCCAGCGGCGTCCGGTCCTCCTTGCCGGGCACGCTGCCGGCAGGGGAGGGCGGTGCGCGCCATCGGCAGCACAGCCCGGCAGGCCACGCTGGCCGCGTGCCCTCCGCGGGTCGCGCCCGGCTAATGTTCTGCGGCCCAATCGCGCGGGGGCAGGAAATCGCGCGCCAGAGCGGCTTCGGGGCTGTCCGGGTGCGGCTGCCAGTCGTAGCGCCAGGCCACCTGGGGCGGCAGGGACGCCAGGATCGATTCGGTGCGCCCGCCCGATTGCAGCCCGAAGAGCGTGCCCTGGTCGTAAAGCAGGTTGAACTCCACATAGCGCCCACGGCGGTATGCCTGGAAGGCCCGTTCGCGTTCCCCATAAGGAACGCCGCGGCGCCGCTCCACAATGGGCACGTAGGCCGCCAGCAAGGCGCGGCCAAGCGCCAGCACAAACTCTCCGCTGCGCGCGCGGTCGTCCTTGAGATAGTTGAAGAAAATGCCGCCTATGCCGCGCGGCTCGTCGCGGTGGCGCAAGTAGAAGTAGCGGTCGCAGGCCGGCTTGAAGCGCGGATAATAGGCGAGGTCCACCCGGTCGCAGGCGGACTTCACCGTGCGGTGGAAATGGATGCAATCTTCGCGGAACGCATAATACGGCGTGAGGTCCATGCCTCCGCCGAACCAATAGACGTCGCCCACCTCGAAATAGCGCACGTTGAAGTGCACGGTAGGCACGTAGGGACTGCGCGGGTGGACGATCAGCGAAACGCCGGTGGCGAAATACACGGCATCGGCAAGCAGGCCGGGATGCTCGCGGCGCACCACGTCCGGCAAGGGACTGCCGTTGATGCCGGAGAACAGCACCCCGCCCTTTTCGATCAGCGCGCCGTCCTCCAGCACCCGCGAGCGGCCGCCCCCACCCTGCTCCCGCGTCCAGCGATCGTCGCCGAAGCGGCCGCCGTCCAGCCCGCCCAGCACGTCGCAAAGTTCGTCCTGCAGCGTTTGCAGGCGGACGGCCAGGCTGCGTCCGAAGTCGGTGGCGTGCATGACGGGATGCTCCCTGGGTGCTCGGCGCGGGGCGGTGCGCCGGCGGCCGCTTCAGGCCTGAGTGGGCAAGGCACGGCGGCCGCGCCTCGCGCCCGGCGTTTGCGGGCCGTGCCGCGAGCGGTTAAGTTGGATCACGGCGCGTGCGCCGTCGCCATCAATCACTTGGAGCCAGGCCGCATGACCCGACTCACGCTGGTGCGCCACGGAGAAACCTACCAGAACTTCAACCGCATGGTGCAGGGGCAGGATCCCACCCAGGGACGGCTCACGCCGCGCGGGGTGCGCCAGGCCGAGTTGCTGGGTCAGGCGCTGGCGGAGTGGCCCTTCGACATCGCCTATTGCAGTAGTCTGGAGCGCGCCGTGCTGACCCTGTCCATGGTGCTGCTCAAGCGCTTCGGCGAGCGCACCCTGCCGCTGGTCTTCGCCGACGCGCTGCGCGAGATCAATCTGGGGGTGTTGCACGGCCGCTCCCACGGCGAATGGCGCGAGGCCATCTCCGGCGATCCCATGCACTTCCGCGCCGCCGGCGGTGAATCGTGGCTGGACGTCCAGGCCCGCGTCACAGGCTACCTGCACCAGATCATCCTGTCCGCGGGACACCAGCATATTCTCGTCGTGGCCCATGGCGGCGTCAACCGCGGCCTGATCGCTTCCCTGCTGGGCTTTCCCATGGCCCAAGCCTGGGAAGGCCCAGGCCTGGGGGCACCCCAGGACAACACCTGCCTGAATGTGCTGGAGCTGAACGACGGTGGCGAGGTGGTGAGCGCCCTGGTGAACGATACCCGGCACCTGGCCGAAGAATTTCCCGGCGCCGGCGGCGGCCAGCGCTGGCTGCCCGCGGCCCGCCGCTGGGAACTGCTGCCGGGCGGGCGCGGCCTTTCCAGCAACTACAATCCGGTGGGTTGAGCGTCTGCCCGCAGGCCATGCGCCGGTCGCCGGCGTGCAGCGGACCACGGCCGGCCCAGTGCGTGCCGACTGCGCCGCGGGCCGTGGGTTCCCGGGAACAGCGACGCTCAAATGAAATCGATCAGGCGGCGGATCACCTCGTGCCCGTTGCGGATCACGTGGCCCGATCTGGCGGCCTCGGTTTCGCCGTATTTCACGCTGGCGCAGCCGGCCGCCAGCCGCTCGCCCGTGGCCATGGCATAGGGCACCGGGTTGGGTGTGTGCGTGCGCAGGGCCACCGGCGTGGCGTGGTCGGAAACCAGCATGATCTTGAAGGGCCCCATCAGCGGGAGCTGCTTGAGCAGCGGTCCGAGGATCTTCTCGTCGATGGCTTCGATGGCCTGCACCTTCGCCGCCCGGTCCCCCATGTGCCCGGCCTCGTCCGGCGCCTCCACGTGCAGGAACATCACATCCACGCTGCCCAGGCTTTTGAGGGCATAGCGGCCCTTGGCCGCATAGTCCGTGTCCAGAAAGCCCGTGGCCCCCGGCACGTGAATGATCTCGAAGCCCGCGTTCACGGCCACGCCGCGCACCAGGTCCACCGCGGAAATGCAGGCGCCGCGCAGATGGTAGCGGCTCTCGAAGGTATCCATGGCCGGCTTGCGTCCCTGTCCCCACAACCAAGCCAAGCTCACCGGGCGCTGGCCCGCCGCGACCCGCGCCTTGTTCACCGGATGCCCGGCCAGCAGGCCGCGGGAGGCCGTCATGATGCGGCGCAGTTCTTCGGCGCCAGGTCCCTGGGGCAGGTAGTCCGCAATGGGCCGACCCGTGATGTCGTGGGGCGGGGTGGTGGTCATGCGCTCCAGCCCCTGGCGCCATACCAGCAGGTGGCGGTAGCTCACGCCCGGGTAGAACTGGAAGGTGCCGTCGGAAAGCTCGTCGTTGATCGTGGCCACGATGCGCGCGGCCGATTCGGAATCGATATGCCCGCTGCTGTAGTCGTCCATCACCTCCTGGCCGTTGCGTCCGGAGAGCGTGACCAGATTCAGGCGAAAGGCGATGTCGTCCGGACCCAACTCCACGCCCATCGCCGCCGCTTCCAGCGGAGAGCGGCCGGTGTAGTAATGGTGCGGGTCATAGCCGAACAGGCTCAGGTTGCCCACGTCGGAGCCGGGCGGATAGCCCTGGGGGATGGTGTGAATCAGCCCGAACTCGCCGCTGCCCGCGATGCGGTCGAAATGCGGCGTGTGAGCGGTTTCCAGGGGTGTGGGTTGCCCGTCGTCACCGCGCATGTCTCCCATGCCGTCGCCCTGGAGAATGAGATATTTCATCGAGCACACGTTACGAAGTTGTCGAAAATAGTCACGGAAGGACAGCACGACAGGCCCCCATTGCACTGTCCCTTATCCTTGTGACAGATGCAAGACCCTGGGGTGAACTGCGGTGCGCGGCAGGCGATGCGCAGGCAGTTGCCCCGCAAGTGGGTCAACTCCGGCCCGGACTTCCCCGCACTCAGCCCGCCAAAGACTTGAGGGTCAACGTGGCGGTGGCGTTCTGCACGATGCGGTCCCAGTCGTAACGCATGGGCAGCGTCTCGCCCGCCTCATAGACCGGTGCCTGGTCGGCGAAATGCACGCTGCCCGGATGTCCCGAGGCCCCACCCGGCACGACCCAACTGGAGCAATCCCAGTCGGCCGGGTCGAACACATAGCGCGCCACGGAGACGAGCTGGGCGTGCCAACCCTGCGCAGCCACGAACCCCGCCGCCTGCACCGTATCACCGTCGCCGGCCATGGGCACCGGCGGCGGATTGAGCAGCGGCCCGAGCTCGGGGCGGTACACCGCCAGGGGGTGGCTGGGCCGGCAGGGATGCACATCGCGCCACGCCACCTGCCGCCAGTCGGGGCCATAGGTCCTGCGCAGCGTGCGTGCGGCCGCGGCCAATGCCTGCCGCAGCGCGGCGGGCCAAGCCGTGCCCGGGGGCAACAGCCGCCGGTCGTCCGCGGCGATCCAGGCGTGCAGGTGCGCCTGCACGCGCCGCAGCATGGCATCGGCTCCGCGCTCCAGCCCGGAGAAGGCGGTCCCGGCCAGCTCGCCCAGCAGCGGCTCCAGCAGCGTGCGCAACAGCGTTCCGCGGAAGGCGTGAAAGAGCAGGGGCGCCACGTGGTTGCCCGCTACGAGGCCATTCCAGGTCGTGAGCAGCTCCAGGGCCTGCTCCAGCTCCGGGTCAGGAGGCGCCGCGCCCGGACCGACCTGTTCCACGCGCAATTGGGCCAGGAGATCGCCAAAGGCCAGCGCCGGCAGGGACAGCACGTCGCGCTGCATCGTCAGCATGTCCCGCGGCGTGGCGGCCTGCAGCGCATCCAGCAGGGCCTGCAGGCGCGCGGCGCGGAAGCCCGGCGCCACGTCCCAGCCGATGTAGTGCGGGTAGTCGGCGTCGGCGATGCGATGGTTGGCGCTGAATGCGTAGCCGCAGGCGGGGTTGCGCGCGGCGGGCATCTCCTCGAAGGGCACGAAGCCCTCCCACTCGTGTGCGCCGTCCCATCCGGGCACGGGAATCCAGCGGTTGTCCCGGTGGCGCACCGGCAACAGGCCCCGCGTGCGATAGCCGAAGTTGCCGCGCGTGTCGCAGTAGAGCAGGTTGTTGACCGGGTCCACCCAGTTGCGCATGGCCGCTTCCAGGGCATCGGCGTCCGCCGCGCCCAGCATGTCGCGCACGGCGTTCAGGGTGCGGTTGGGGGCCAGCAGGGCCGTGAAGCGGAACGACAGCGCCACCCCCTGCCACGGGTCGCCCGCGATCAGCGGACCGTGGTGGGTGCGATAGAGCGAGATCTCGCGGGGCGCCTCGTCCTTGACCTCCAGCCGATGCGCCACCACGGCCAGCGGACGCCACTCCTCGTGGTAGCGATAGCTCAGCGCGCCGTGGCCGCCGGTGAACTGCTCCACGAAAAGATCCTGCGTATCGGCCATGGCGTGGGTAATGCTCCAGGCCACGTGCGCATTGTGCCCGAAATGCGGAAAGCCCGGCACGCCCGGAAATGAGAATCCCACGACGTCGAAGTCCGGGCAGGCGATGTGATTCTGGTAGTACACGTTGGGGGCGTCCGGGGCACGGTGCGGATCGCCTGCCATCAACGGCTGGCCCGAGGCGCTGCGCGTCCCGCCCAGCACCCAGTTGTTGCTGCCCTGGTCCACCGGCTCACGCAGAAACGTAAGGGGTGCCAGGCCGCGCGCCAGTGCCTCCAGCGCCTCGGCCAGAGGGCCGCGGTACGTCTTGCCCGGCGGAACGCTCACCGGCAGGCCGGCGGGATAGTCGGGCAGCAGCGCGGCCGCGCGCTCCGCACCCAGCCGTGCCACTAGCCGTGCCCGCCACAGCTTCAGGTCCCAGGTGCCCATCAGGATGTGCCGTACCCGGAACACCAGCAGCGCATCGGCCGGGGTCCACGGCGCGGGCTGCCGGCCGGTGAGCGCGTATTCGATGGGCAGCGCGCGGGCCGAGCCGATGAACGCGTTGACGCCGGCGGCGTAGCCCTCCAGCATTGTGTGGGTGTCGGGCGTGCAGGCCGTCAGATCATCCTCCAGTCCGGCGCGAAGCTGAAAGCGCAACATCTGCACATCGGCCGCCACGGCCGCGGACCCCAGCAGCGCGCTGACGCGACCCTCGGCACGCAGGCGGTCGAAATCCATCTGCCACAGTCGGTCCTGGGCCGTGGCGAAGCCCTGGCCAAAAAAGGCGTCGCGCGCCGAGTCGGCCCGCACGTGGGGGATGCCTTCGCTGTCACGGTGGATCGCCACGCGCCCTTGCAGCCCTTCCAGGCGCAGCGTTCCGTTGGCGCGCGGCACGGCGGCTCGCAGCGCGGCGCGCGAGGGCAGGCCGGCGCGCCCGGCGGCCCGTGGCGGCGATGTGGAGGCAGTCATGGCATAGGCTCCCTGTGGCGGTGCCTGTATAGTAGAGACAATTCGCCGGCCTGTCAGCCCAGCCCCGGCCGGTCCCGTCCCCTGCTCCCGAGCCTCCACGCACGCGCCCATGACCCCGACGTTCGATTTCCAGCCGCCCCGCCCCGACCCGCTGGGCGTGCTGAGCAGCACGGCCCCGGTGGCGGCCGCGGGCGATCCAGTGCGCGTCGATGCGAACGCCGTGCGGCGTTTTGCGCGGCGCATGGCGCAGGCGCCGGCCCCGCGCCATGCCCAGGATGCCCTGCATGCCACGGCGCTGCCGCCGCTGCGCTTCGCCAATTACCTGCTGCTGCTGGAGGCGCTCAACTTCTGCTTCTGGGACGACGAGCCGCGCTGGCGCGTAGGCTGGGCCGGCGCGCGGCACGACGGCTACTGGGCTCTGGCCGCCGCTCTGCGCCGGGGCCTGGAGGCCGACGGCCTGCCCCTGTGGGATGCGGGTTGGATGGCCGCCGTGGACGAGCCAACGCTGGGCCGCCTGCTGCGCGGCGAAGGCCGGCCCGTGCCGCTCCTGGCCGCCCGCGTCGCGCACGTGCGCGAAGCCGGGCGGGTCCTGCTGGAGCGCTGGGACGGCCAGTTCACCAACCTGGTGCGAGCCTGCCGGGGCGACGCCGTGGCCCTTGCGCTGCGCATCGTGGAGGAACTGCCCTCTTTTCGCGACGAGGCCGTGTGGGCCGGCAGCGTGGTGCGTTTCTACAAGCGCGCGCAGATCTGCGTCGCCGACCTGGCGCGCATGGGCCCCCCCGCGGGTCTGGGCCGGCTGCATGGGCTGGAGCGGCTCACGGCCTTTGCCGACTACAAGGTGCCGCAGGTGCTGCGCAAGGAGGGCATCCTGGTCTATGCGGCTTCCCTGGCCCAGGCCGTGGACGGGCAAACCGTGCTGGCGGCGGGCGGGTCGCAGGAGGTGGCCATCCGCGCCGGCACCATCTGGGCCTGCGCATGGATCGCCCGCGCCCTCTCCGCACTGCGCGGGGCGCCCGTGAGCGCCATGGACGTGGATTACCTGCTGTGGAGCGCCGGGCAGGACAAGGCCGGCCTTGCGCCCTACCATCGCACGCGCACGGCGTTCTACTGAGCGCGCCCGCGGCATGGCGGCCGGCGTGGTCCAGCGGCGAGCGTGACTGTGCCGGTCGCCGCCACCATGCGAACATGGCGCCGGACGCGCGGAGGATTGGGCATCGGCGGCCATTTTCTGGCATACTGGCCTACAATCCGGGGCGCGAACTGCGGGACGTGGCGCAGCGCACGCCCGGCGCGCAGCCCGACCCTCGGCCATTGCCCCCTCGCACGAGCCATGACGGATACGTACAAATACATCGATTTCTGGAATGCCAAGTATGCCGCAGGCCACACGCCCTGGGATCTGGGCCAGGTCAGTCGCCCCGTGCAGCGTCTGGTCGAACGGCATTTTCCCCCGGCCGGGCGCGTGGTGATTCCCGGCGCGGGCCGCGGCTACGAGGCCATCTACCTGGCGCAGCGCGGCTATCAGGTAACCGCCATCGACTACGCGGATGAGGCCGTGCGCCATCTGCGCGAAGAGGCCCGGCGCAGCGGCCTGAGCGTGGACGTGCAGCAGCGCGACATGTTCGAGATTCCTCCCGACCAGCGCGGTGCCTACGATGTGCTGCTGGAGCAAACCTGCTTCTGCGCCATCAATCCGCGCGATTGGCCGAAGTACGAGTGGATGGCCGGGCAGCTGCTCAAGCACGGGGGCCGGCTGCTCGGCGTGTTCATGGAGGTGCCCTTCGACAAGGGCCCGCCCTTCAATTGCCCGCCCGATGCGGTGCGCGCCATGTTTCCCGCGCAGCGCTGGCGGCTGGACGGCCACGCGCCGGTGGATCCCCCGGAGTCGGGCCGGCCGGGGCCGGAGTATTATCTGCGCTACACGCGCCTGTAGGCACGCGGACGCCGGGCCGCGCGGCCGGACGCGCCACCACACGGGAGCCGGGAGCCGATGTCTGAATTGCAGGGCAGGGAAATCCTGCTGGGGGTCACGGGTGGCATCGCCTGCTACAAGGCGGTGGAGGTGCTGCGCGGGCTCAAGCGCGCGGGCGCCGAGGTGAGCGTGGTCATGACCGGGCATGCGCTGGAATTCGTGACACCGCTGACCTTCCAGACGCTTTCCAACCGACCCGTGGCCACGCGCCTGTTCGATCTGGACCAGGAAAGCCGCATCGGCCACATCCGCTTGGCCGAGCGCGCGGAGCTGGCGCTGGTGGCGCCCTGCACGGCCAACCTGCTGGCCAAGCTGCGCGCGGGCCTGGCCGACGACCTGCTGAGCACCGTGCTGCTGGCCACTCGGGCGCCGGTCTACCTGGCCCTGGCCATGAACGACAACATGCTGCGCAACGCGGCCACCCAGGAGAATCTGGCCGTGCTGGCCGAACGCGGCGTGGCCGTCATCGCGCCGGAGGTGGGCTTCCTGGCCGAAGGCAAGCACGCCCTGGGGCGCCTTGCCGAGCCCGAGGCCATCGTGCAACGGGTCGTAGCCCACTTTGCCGCCGGCGTCGCGGGCCAAGCCGCTCCCGCGGGCGGGGGGCCCGTGCTGGATCTGCGCGGGCGGCGCATCCTGGTCACCGCTGGACCGACCGTGGAGGCCATCGACCCGGTGCGCTTCATCTCCAACCGCTCCAGCGGGCGCATGGGCTTTGCCCTGGCCGAGGTCTGCCGCGACGCCGGGGCCGAGGTGACCCTGGTGCATGGGCCGGTGCGCCTGCCCGATCCGCCGGGCATGGCGGTGGTGCCCGTGGGCAGCGCCGAGGAGATGCACCGCGCCGTGCTCAGCCATCAGCCCCGGCAGGACGCGCTGCTCTTCGCGGCGGCCGTGGCCGACTACCGCGCCAGCCGCCGCAGCACGCAAAAGATCAAGCGCGCCGGGCGCGACACGCTGACCCTGGAGCTGACGGCCAATCCCGACATCGCCGCCGACGCCGGCAAGGCCAAGCCGCCGGGCCAGGTGCTGGTGGTGTTTGCCGCGGAAAGCCAGGACCTGCTGGCCAATGCCCAGAAGAAGCTGCTGGCCAAGCACGCGGACCTGGTGGTGGCCAACGACATCACGGCCACGGACGCGGGCTTCGACGCCCCGACCAATCGCGTGACCCTGATCCGCCGGCAGGGGAACGAGGCGCTGCCGCCCGAAGCGCTGCCGCTGCTCTCCAAGCCCGAAGTGGCGCGGCGCATCATGCAGGCCGTGGCGGCGCTGTGGGCCCCGCGGGCCAGCCAGGCGGCGGGCGGCTGAGGCCGGCCCCTGCGCATCGCTGGAGCGATCATGCCGTACACCGACGCCTTTGCCACCCTCAACGGCTGCCGGCTGCACTATCAGGACTGGGGGCGCCGCGATGCTCCCGCCATCCTCATGGTGCACGGACTGACCCAGCAGAGCCACACCTTCGACGCGGTGTCGGAGCAGCTCCATGGGCGCTACCGCTGTATCGCGCTGGACGTGCGCGGACGCGGGGATAGCGCGTGGAGCGGCGGGGCCACGTACAATCACCGTACCTATGTGCAGGATGTGACGGCGCTGCTGGCGGAGCTGGGCATCGCGCGATTCCACTACATGGGGACTTCCATGGGGGGGCAGATCGGCATGCTGCTGGCGGCGCAGCAGCCGGCGCCGTTCCTGAGCCTGACGCTCAATGACATCGGCCCGGACATCAACCCGGCCGGGGCGCTGCGTATTGGAGCCTACGTCAAGACCGTGCCTATGTCCTTCGCCGACTTCGACGCCTGTATTGACTGGGCCATTGCGCAGTACCCCTGGTTCCGGGGCGTGCCGCGCGCGGCCGTGGGCGCCGCGGTGAAGTGGGCCGTGCAGCAGCGTGACGGCGGCGGCTACCGCTTCCGCTTCGATCCGGCCATCGTTCAGGGCGCGCCGACGGACCCCGCGCTGCTGCAGAAGGCCGCCGCGGCCATGTGGACCGGATTGAAGGCGCTGCCATGCCCGGTGCTGCTGGTGCGCGGAGCCGAGAGCGACATCCTGCACCTGGACACGGCGGCGGCCATGGCCCGGGCACAGCCGCGCCTGATCCGGGTGGACGTGCCGGGGATGGGTCACGCGCCCACCCTTGCCGAGCCGGTGGTGCGCGCAGCTCTGGAGCGCTTCTTTCCCTGAACGCCCGCGGGGCGGGCCGCCAGCGACGCGAGCGCGCGCCGGATGCGCATCTCGGCCCCGCCCCGCGCACCCTACGCTGCAAGGCGGACATGGCCTATCGCCGCATCGACTCCATCGCCTTCCTGCCGATCGTGCATTATCGCCTGGAGTTCGCCCAGGCGGTGCGGCGGGCCCTGCTGGACGATCCGCCAGAGGTGGTGGCCGTGGAATTTCCGGGCACTTGGCGCGAGCCCATCCTGCAGGCCGTGAACCGCCTGCCCTTCCTCTCGCTGATCCTGGGCGAAAGCGGGGCGGGTCACCTGTACCTGCCCGTGGAGCCTACCGACGGAGGCATCGAGGCCCTGCGCACCGCGCGGGAGCTGGGTCTGCCCGTGGAGCTGATCGACCTGGACGTGGAGCAGTATCCCCTGCACCGGGAGCCCGTGCCGGACAGCCATGCCGTGACGCGCCTGGGCTACGCCCGCTACCTGGACGAGCTGCTGGCCCGCGCGGCGCCGCCGCCGGGGCCGCAGGATGCGCAGCGGGAGACCATGATGGCCCATGCGCTGCAACGTCTGGCCGGCGACGGGCGGCGCGTGACCTGTGTGCTGGGCGCGGCCCATCTGCCCGGCGTGCTCGATCGTCTGCGCGCGCCACAGCCCCGGCCCATGGCGCGCAGCAAGCCGCGCACGCTGCGCCTGTACAACTGGGCCAGCGATTCGGCCCGCGAATATCAGGCCGAGGCGCCGTTCCTGGCTGCGGCCTACGAACGCGCCCGCACGCGGCCCCAAAGCGCGCGGACGACGCCCTTCGCCGTCGGGCCACTGGCCGACATTAGGGCCCAGGTTGCGGCCGAGGATGCCACCGCCGCCGGGCAGCAGCCGGACATGGACCGGGAGCGCGAGACCGAGCTGCTGCTGCACCAGGCCGCCGGAGCCTATGCCGAGCGCTTCCAGTTTCAGGTGTCTCCCCAGCAGATGCGCACCCTGGCGCGCTTCGCCAAGAAGTACGCGCTGGTGGAACGCCTGCTGGTGCCCGACCTGTTCCACCTGGTCACGGCCGCGCGCGGGGTGGTGGACGACGACTTTGCCTACGAGCTGTGGGAGTTGGGCATCCATTATCCCTGGCAGGACGGCTCGGGGCTGCTGCCCTCGGCGGATCTGGACGAGACCTTTGCCTTCGCCGAGGGGCGGCGGCTGACCCTGCGCCGCAAGCTGCGCCGCCACCGCCCGGAGCTGCGCCACTTCTCCCAGCGCAAGCGCCTGCGCGAGAAGCACGGAGAGCAGTGGCGCGCCGATTGGTCGGGCGCCACCATCTGCTCCCATCCGCCGGAAGACCTGGTGATCGAGGACTATGGGCGTTTCCTGAAGCAGCGCGCCCAGTCCATGGTCTCCGCCGGGCGCACGCGCGTGGAGCCCTTTTCCGCCTCCATCAAGGACGGCGTGGACGTGCGCGAGACCATCCGCAACTGGAGCGAGCGCACGCTCTACGTGCGCGAGGAGCTGCCGGCGGCCGGGGAAGTGGGCTCGGTGGTGGTGATCTTCGACGAGGACCTGCCGCCGGGAGCCGGGGACAATCCCTTCGCCGCGCGGGCCGTGGAGCGCTATCCCTGGCAGGTGACCTGGCTGGGCGAGCACAACCAGGAGTCGGACATGGCCTTTTACGCTACACCGGCCGGGGAGCAGGTGGTAGGCCCGGGCATCTCGCGCTGCGAATACGGCGGGTTCGTGATGAGCACGCCGCCGCGGCGCATGGCGGACGTGTGGAACGATCCGTACTTCCTGCCCGCGCGCAGCAAGCCGGAAGTGCTCCTGCTGGCCGCGCTGGACTATTCGGTGGAGCGCAACGTGGTCTACGTGGCGCCGCACCCGCCGCGGGCGTGGTTCAAGAGCATCGCCGGGCGCATGGGGCGGCGCCTGGTGTACCTGCCCCTCTCGGCGCTGGCGCCGGACACCCTGCGCAAGGTGCGCACGTTTCACGTGCTGGAGGGCCACGCCGTGCGCGACTACGCCCGCGAGTACATCGACTAGGGCCGTCCGGAATTCCGCTACGCGGCCCTGAGGAAGGGCGGAAGCCCCGTCTCGAAGGGCGCGAACCCGCATTGCTGGCGCCTTGGCCTTCGAGACAGCCGCCTGCGGCGGCTTCCTCAGGCACAC
The DNA here is from genome assembly GCA_016199125.1 of Candidatus Lambdaproteobacteria bacterium. GTDB lineage: Bacteria > SAR324 > SAR324 > SAR324 > JACQKK01 > JACQHH01. The sequence continues at coordinate 2,236 of JACQHH010000132.1, read as the reverse complement.
GGTATGTGTTTCCGAACAGAGGCAGAGCACACCGGGCGGTGGGCCGCCACCCTTTGCGAGCAGCCTCAGCGCCGGGAAGCGCGGGTTCCCTTGTCCAAGGCGCGTGGCGTCGCAAAGCGTTCCCTGGTAAGGTTGAAGCGGCGCGGAGCGCCCCTCGCGCCGGGACACAGCAGCGGTCACTGTCCGCAATGGAATGCGGAACTCTCCACAAGGATGCGCAGATGGGCCTGCTCCTGGACCAGTTCACCAACAAGGCGCAGATGGCCATTCTGGCCGCGCAGAAGCTCGCCGAAGAACACCAGCACGGCAAGATCGACCCCGAGCACCTGATGGTCACCCTGCTCGCCCAGGAGAGCGGGCTGGTGCGCGCCATGCTGGGCAATGCCGGCACCGACGTGGACAATCTGGAATCGCAGCTCATGGTGGTGCTGCAGCGCATGCCCCGCACAACCACCCCCGGCACCACGCCCTACGTCTCCAAGAAGCTGCAGTCGGTGTTTCAGCGCGCCGAGCGCGAGGCGGCTTCGCTGCGCGACGATTTCACGGGCTCCGAGCATCTGCTGATCGGGCTGTGCATGGAGCGCGGCGGCGAAGTGTACGAGCAGTTGCATGCCCGCGGCATCAACCGGCAGACGGCCCTGGAGCTGATCCGCAGCATCCGCGGCAACCGCCGCGTGCTGGAGCCCGGGGACGAGGACCGCTTCGGCGCCCTGGAAAAATACTGCGTCAACCTGGTGGAGCTGGCCGGGCAGGGCAAGCTGGACCCGGTGGTGGGCCGCGACGAGGAGGTGCGCCGCGTGATCCAGGTGCTCAGCCGCCGGCGCAAGAACAATCCCGTGCTCATCGGCGAGCCGGGCGTGGGCAAGACCGCCATCGTGGAAGGGCTGGCCCAGCGCATCGTCAGCGGGGACGTGCCGGAGACCCTGCGCAACAAGCGCATTCTGTCGCTGGATATGGGCGCGCTGATTGCCGGGGCCAAGTTCCGCGGAGACTTCGAGGATCGCCTCAAGGCCATCATCAACGGGGTCGAGGCTGCCGCCGGCTCGGTGATCCTGTTCATCGACGAGCTGCACACGCTGGTCGGCGCGGGTGCGTCGGAGGGCACGATCGACGCGTCCAACATGCTCAAGCCGGCGCTGGCCCGCGGCACCCTGCGCTGCGTGGGCGCCACGACCATCACCGAGTACAAGAAGTACATCGAGAAGGATGCGGCCCTGGAGCGGCGCTTTCAGCAGATCCTGGTGGCCGAACCCGGGGTCACCTCGGCCATCGCCATCCAGCGCGGCCTGAAGGAGAAGTACGAGCTGCACCACGGCATCCGCATCAAGGACGCCGCGCTGATCGCCGCGGCCGAGCTGTCCCATCGCTATCTGCCCGACCGCTTCTTGCCGGACAAGGCCATCGACCTGATCGACGAGGCCAGCGCCAAGCTGTGCATCGAGATCGACTCCCTGCCCACCGAGATCGACAAGATCGACCGCCAGATCATGCAGATGGAGATCGAGAGCGCCGCGCTGCGCCGCGAGGACGACCCGGTGAGCCAGGAGCGCCTGGCCGGGCTGGAGCGCGAGGTGGTGCACTTGCGCGAATCCAGCGGGGTGCAGAAGCTGCGCTGGCAGCAGGAGCGCGAGACCATCCAGCGCATCCGCCAGCTCAAGGAGGAGATCGAGCGCACCCGCCAGCAGGAGCAGGAGGCCCAACGCGAGGGCAATCTGGAGCTGGCCGCGCGCCTGAAATACGGCACCCTGGACGAGCTGCAGCGCGAGCTGACGCGCGCCAACGACAAGCTGGATACCCAGGGCAGCGTGCGCATGCTGCGCGAGGCGGTGGATGAGGAGGACATCGCCGGGGTCATCTCCCGCTGGACCGGCATCCCCACCGAGCGCATGCTGGAGGGCGAAAAGCAGAAGCTGATCCGCATGGAGCAAAGCCTCAAGAAGCGCGTGGTGGGCCAGGACGACGCGCTGGTGGCCGTAAGCAACGCCATCCGCCGCTCCCGGGCCGGCATCCAGGATCCGGACCAGCCCATCGGCGTGTTCCTCTTCGCCGGCCGTACTGGCGTGGGCAAGACCGAGCTGGCGCGGGCTCTGGCCGAGTTCCTCTTCGACGACGAGCGCTCCATCGTGCGCATCGACATGTCCGAGTACATGGAGCGGCATTCCGTGGCGCGGCTGATCGGCGCCCCGCCGGGCTACGTGGGCTTCGAGGAGGGCGGCATGCTTACCGAGGCCGTGCG
>JACQHH010000018.1 GCA_016199125.1 Candidatus Lambdaproteobacteria bacterium | reverse complement strand
GCGGAGCTGGCGCGGGTGCGCGGCCTGACGCGCCTGGAGCCGCCGCAGACATTCTTCCCCAACCAGGGGCTGGTGTTCCAGGCCGAGGGCGACCCGCTGCAATGCGCGGTGTTCCGCTTTCACGAAAGCGAGCGGGTGCTGCTGCCCGTGCGCGACCTGGGGGAGGGCATCTGGGGAGTCAAGCCGCGCAACCCCCAGCAGGCGCTGGCCTTCGACCTGCTGCTGGATCCGGCGGTGTCGGTGGTCACGCTGATGGGCAAGGCGGGCACGGGCAAGACCCTGCTCTGCCTGGCCGCCGGGCTGCAGATGATGATGGAGGAGAACACCTACACCAAGCTGCTGGTCTCGCGCCCCATCTTTCCCATGGGCAAGGACATCGGCTACCTGCCCGGCACGGCCCAGGAAAAGCTGGAGCCCTGGATGCAGCCCATCTTCGACAACCTGGAATACCTCATCGGCTCCCCGGTCTCCAAGTCGCACCCGGCCAAGGGCTACCAGGCGCTGATCGACCAGGGGCTGATCAACATCGAGCCCCTGACCTACATCCGCGGGCGCAGCATTCCCAACCAGTTCATGATCGTGGACGAGTCGCAGAACCTCACCCCCCACGAGATCAAGACCATCATCACCCGCGTGGGCAGCGGCACCAAGATCGTGCTCACCGGCGATCCCTACCAGATCGACAATCCCTACGTGGATTCGGTCTCCAACGGCCTCAGCCACGTGGTGGAGCGCTTCCGCACCCAGCACCTGGCCGGGCACGTGACCCTCATCCGCGGCGAACGCTCCGCCCTGGCCGAGCTGGCCGCCAATATTCTGTGACCTCCGGCCGCGCCGGAACGCGCACCTCCACCGGTAGGGGCAGGGCATGCCCCTACGCACCCCCGCGCGAACCTCGACCGGTAGGGGCACGGCATGCCCTGCCTCGCCGATCACGCCTCACGCCGCGGGATGGGCCAGGGCCTTGGCCCGCTCCAGGAAGCGCGCCGTGCTGAGGGTGTTGGGGTGGCTGGCGCCCAGGTGCCGCTCGAAGATGGCGTGGGCCTGCAGGGCCAGGCTCACGGCCTCGGGTCCGCGCCCCTGGCGCAGATGGGCGCGGGCCAGGTTGCTCAGCACCACGGCCGTCTCGGGATGCTCCGCGCCCAGCGCCGCGCGCTGGATGGCCAGGGCCCGCTCCAGCAGGGGCTGGGCCTGGGCCGGGCGGCCCTGCTCCAGGTGGAGCTGGGCCAAGTTGTTCAGGCGCGTGGCGAACTTGGGGTGCGTCTCGCCCAGGGCCTTTTCGCCCAGGGCCACGGCCCGCTCGCAAAGGGGCAGGGCTTCGGCCAGCCGGCCGAGCTGCAGGTACAGCGCGGCCAGGTTGTTCAGGTGCGTGGCGGTCTGGGGATGCCCTTCGCCCAGGCTCGCGCGGTCGATCTCCAGGGCCTGGGTCATGAAGGCCAGGGCTTCCTCGGGCAGGCCCATTTCCTGGTGCAGCCCGGCCAGGTTGTTCAGGTGCGTGGCATATTGGGGGTGGGTTTCGCCCAGGCGTTTGCGGTCCAGGTCCAGCGCCTCCTGGTAGCAGGGCAGGGCCTCGCGGGGCTGCCCGAGCTGGCGGTGTACCACGGCCAGGTTGTTGAGCAGGGTGGCGCGGCGCGCGCCGCCGCCCGCCTCCAGCGCGGCGTCCAGCTCCAGGGCCTGCTGGGCCAGGGGCAGGGCCAGCTCCGCCTGGCCGGCCAGGATGTGCAGGTAGACCAGCTTGTTGAGGCGCAGCACGTAGCGTGCGTGGCGCTCGCCGACGCGCGTGCGCTCCTGCTCCAGCGCGGCCTGTGCCTGCGCCAGTTGCTCGCTCAACGAGGCCATGCCGTGCCTGCTCCGGGGAGGGGTGGGCTGCGCGGGGCGCCAACGGCTGCGCTTTCGTGCTGCGTGTGCAACGCATGAGCCGGCGCCGGTCGGGGCCTCACCCCCCGCCCCAGGGGGAGAGGGTCTTGGTGCCGGTCGGGGCCTCACCCCGGCGCGCGTTCCGCGGGCCTGCCCCCTCTCCAGGGGGAGAGGGTCTTGGTGCCGGATGCGGCGTCAGCCGCGCGGGGGTGAGGCCGTCGCGCGGCGGCCGCGCCTAGAAACTGTAGGACAAGCCGAATGCGGTGTAGCGCCCGCCCAGCTCCAGCGTGGGCCGGTCGGCCCGGCTGCGCACGGCCAGCGGCGCCATGATCTGCCCCTGCTCCGCCAGCAGGCCGAAGCGCCCGAACAGCATACGGAATCCGTAGCGGGTCGTCCAGACTTGCGGGGCCGAATCGATGAAGGACACCGGGTTGAGCGACTCGGCGTATTTGACGTAGTAGTTGCCGCTGCCCAGCCCCACGAAGGGCAGCAGCAGACCCAGGCGCAAGTACGCCCGCAGCGTGTAGAGCAGGGTGCGGCCCTCGATGTTCACGCGGTCGCCGGGCAGCGCGCCCGCGGCGTCGCTGAACGTGAAGCTCTTGGCGTACTGGTGCGTCTCCAGCGCCAGCCCCATGCCGAAGAGATCGGTGCTGGCCGTGTAGAAGTCCAGCTCCAGGCCCTGGGTGCTCACCTCGCGGGATTCCCGCAGCGTGCCGTTTTCGGCCTGCTTCACGCGAAACAAGGTGTCGCCGGAGCCCTCGCCCGTCATCACGCCGCTCTTGAGCGTCACGAAATAGGAGGTGGTGGTGGCCTGGGCCCGGGGCGGAGCCAGCAGCCCCGCGGCCAGCAGCAGCGCCAGCGCGGCCGGCAGCGCCGCGGCCCGCGGCCATGCGCGCCGGGCGGCCGGGGTCCTTGGCCCGGAGGATGTGTGCGCGCGGTTCACCAGGTCCACCCCAGCTCCACGAACAGAATGATGTCCGTCTCGTTCTGGTTCTGGTTGAAGTCCTCGGCGAAGCCCACGTCGAAGCTGCCGTGCCGCCCCTGGTACTTGTGCCCCAGCACCAGCACGTCGGTGGGCCGCGAGAGCAGGAAGTCGCCCTGGTTGCTCACGAAGTCAGCCGCCTCGAACAGGCTGGACTGGGTGACCACCTGGAACACCCACGAGTTGCTGTCGTCGCTGCGGAACTCCAGCCCGAACAGCTTGTGCTCCAGCACCGCATTGAAGCTGCCCCCGTCGATCTGGAGCTGCGTGGCGCCGAATTGCAGGTGCCCGATCACCGAGCCGATGCGCTTGGCCAGCAGCAGGTAGTAGCCGTAGTCGATGCCGCCGCTGCTGACCAGGTTGCGCGGCGATCCGGGGTCGCTGAGCAGGGGGGCCTTGTACGTGCCCTTGAGCGTGACCATGGGCAGCAGGTCGCCGCCGTCGCCCCAGTTCCACTTCACCTGCAGCACCGGATCCTGCGGCAGCAGGTCGGCCGCCCGCGAGGTGTGGACCAGGAACTTGCCGTCGCGGATCAGATAAAAGTCGAAGCGGTTGCGGGGCACCCGCGTGCGGTCCTTGTTCAGCGCGCCGATGGACGATTCGAAAGATTCGATGCCCGCATCCAGCCCGCCGCCGCCGAGGCTGATCCAGGCCATGTCCAGCCCCAGCTCGAGCTGCTCGAACAGCCCGTAGCGCAGGGCGAAGGCGTGACGCGTGGTCTCCAGGTCGATGTATGCGCCGTAGCCCATGGCGGGAAAGTCGCTCTCGTCCAGCCCGGCCAGCACCGCGGCCTTGTCGATCACCGTGGTGGAGTTCTTGGAGGGGGCCTGGGTGTTGATGAACGTGTTGGCCACCGCAAGCTGATAGGTCAGCCGCAGGTCGCCCGCGGGCAGGGTGCGCGGCGCTTCGGGCGTGAAGTTCAGGTAGCCCAGGCTGGGCGGAAACTGGTTGCGCAGGGACAGGGGCCCCAGGCCCCCGTTGTCGGGGGCTGCCCACAGCGCGCGCCCCGCGGCCAACGCCAGCCACAGGGCAGCAAGGACGATGGCCCGGCAGCGCGGCAGCGCGCGCGGGCCGATCTGGAACGGCAGCATGAAAGGCGCACGTGTGCGGTTGAATCCAACGTAATCCCGGCCTCTGCCTGGGGTAAATCAAGTTTCATGCCGCCGCCGGGGCCGGCGGCCGTGCGCGGACGCTTTTGCGGCGCGGCCGCGCGGCCCGTGGCGGTGGTGACTCAGTTTCAATTTTCCCGCCGGGGACAGGAACAGCAGATTTCTCGCTGCGCTCGAAATGACAGACCAATTGTCACCCCGAGCGTAGCGAGGGGTCTCGCTTTACTCGTTCCATCGGGACAATTGAAACCGAGTCACTACCCCGTGGCGCCGCGGTTTCGCGGGGTGCCGAATTGGGGTACACTGCCCGCTCACCCGCACGCAGGCCAGACCGAGGGCGTATGACCCCGCAGCGAAGCGCCGCCGGCACTGATTCCAAAATCATTCCAGAGCATTGGCCATCCCCGTTTCCGGAGCGGATCGGGTTTGCGCTGCTGCATGCCCGGGGAGCTCCGCCGCCGGCGCACGCCCAGGAGCAGGCGCTGCTGAGCCGGCAGGCGGGCGCGGCGCGGCGCTACGACTTTGCCCTGGGCCGCGCGGCGGCCCGGGAGGCCATGGCCCGCCTGCCCGGCGCGGGGCCGGAGCTGGCCCAGGCACCCGTGCTGCGGCGCACGGGACGCATGCCGCGCTGGCCCGCGGGCATCGTGGGGGCCATCACCCACGCCGGGGGATGGGCCGCCGCCGCCGCGGCCCGCGAGAGCGAGTATCGCGGCGTGGGGCTGGACCTGGAACGCCTGCGCGACCCAGCGGCGCGGCTGGCCGCGCGCATCCTGCGCCCCGAGGAGCAGGCCGCGCTGGCGGGCCCCGGCTGGGGCACCCGCGCCCAGCGCTTCACGGTGGCCTTCTGCGCCAAGGAGGCCATCTACAAGGCGGTCAACCCGCTCACGGACGTCTACCTGGGCTTTCACGATGCGCGCGTGGAGCTGCTGGCGCCGCCGGAGGACTGGGAAGCGGAGGGCTGGGAAGCGGAGGACCTGGGAGCGGGCGACGCCGGGCCGCGCGCCGCCGCGCCGGGCCGGCTGCGCTGGACGGTGCTCAAGGATTGCGGTCCGGCCCTGCCCGCGGGTTTCCAGGGCGCGGGGCGCTTCATGCTGCGCGGCGAGCTGGTGCTGGGGGCCCTGTGGCTGGACGCGATCGCCAATTTGGAGAGGTAGAACACAATGGCTGGGACGCGGCCACGCTCAGCTATGTCACCCCGCGGCCTCCCGCGGCCTCCCTGGGCGGGCGTACGGCGCTAACCTGAATCTCACATTCCGCGAGGAACGATTATGCTAGACCTGAATGGACACCGCCCGCGCGCTGCCCGGCGGGCGCTGCCCATGGCCCTGGCCGCGGCGCTGCTGCTGCTGGCCGCCCCGGCCGCGGCCCAGCGCAGCCACGTGGACCCGGCCACCCCGGATTACAGGCGGGTGGGCGGCGTGGCGGGTAATCTCGACGCCATCGGCTCCGACACCCTCAACAACCTGATGACCCTGTGGTCCGAGACCTTTCGCAAGCTCTATCCCAACGTGAACGTGCAGGTGGAGGGCAAGGGATCCAGCACGGCTCCGCCTGCGCTGGCGGAAGGCACGGCGCAGTTGGGCCCCATGTCCCGCGCCATGAAGCCCGGCGAGATCGAGGCCTTCGAGCAGCGCCACGGCTACAAGCCCACGCGCATCGTGGTGGCGCTGGATGCGCTGGCCGTGTTCGTGAACAAGGACAATCCCCTCACCTCCCTGTCGCTGCCGCAGGTGGACGCCATCTTTTCGCGCAACCGGCGCGGGGGGCATCCCGCGGACATCGCGACCTGGGGCGACGCGGGGGCCACGGGCCGCTGGACGCGCCTGCCCATCAGCCTCTACGGGCGCAACTCCGCCTCGGGCACTTACGGCTACTTCAAGGAGGAGGCGCTGTTCAAGGGCGATTTCAAGGCCACGGTGAAGGAACAGCCGGGCTCCTCGGCGGTGGTGCAGGGCGTCACGGCCGACCGCGCCGGCATCGGCTATTCGGGCATCGGCTACCGCACCTCCGGGGTCAAGGCCATCGCCCTCTCCAGGAAGACCGGCGGGCCCGCCTACGCGCCCACCTACGACAACGTGCTGGCCGGAAGCTACCCCCTGGGGCGACCCCTGTACATTTACGTGGCCAAGCCCCCCGGAGCGCCCCTGCCGCCGCTGGTGGCCGAGTTCCTGCGCTTTGTGCTCTCCCGGCCGGGGCAACAGGTGGTGGAAAAGGACGGCTATCTGCCCCTGTCGGAAAAGATGGCCGCCGGCCAGCGCGCCCTGCTGCCCTAGGGGTGGCCGGCCCGCCGGCCGGGCGGCCGCGCGCGGGGCTCCCCGGGCCCGCGGGGGGCCGCGGGCGATTTGCATTTGGCACGCCAACGGGTAAGTTGAACCCATCGCGCTGGGGGGTCACGGATCCATGTTGGCGCCGCGAAGTCGCGCACTCGGGCGGATTCGTTTTCTGACCGCGAACGTTCCACGACACGCATGGATCATCTCCTCATCAGGAAGGTACGGCGCCGCGACCGCATCGCCCGGTGGATCATCACGTTCGGCGGAATCCTCATTGTCATCAGCGTCTTGGGGATTCTGCTGCTGATCGCCGAGGTGGCGCTGCCCCTGTTCGCGCCGGCCACGCAGCAGGTGGTGGCCCGCTTCCGCGCACCGTCCACGGCCCAGCCCGCGCTGGCCGTGGGGGTGGACGAGTACCTGGAGACGGCCTACACGCTCTCGCCCGAGGGCGTGTTCACCTTCTTCGACGCGCACGACGGCCGCACCCTGCGCAGCGAGGCGCTGGCCCGCCCCGCCCCGGCGGCCCGCGTGGTGGCGGCCGAAGGCACGGCCCGCCTGCGCTACACGCTGCTGTGGTCCGACGGCACGGTGACCCTGGAGCGCCTCGTCTTCCGGCCGGTGTTCGACGCGGACAGCCGCCGCACCATCGCCAGCACCCTGGAGCGTTCGGCCCGCTTTGCCCCCGAACCGGGCGCGGCGCCCACGCGGCTGGCCGTGGCGCGCGCGGCGGGCGACGAGGGCGCCGTGCTGGCCCGGCTCACGGCCGACGGCCGCCTGCGTGTGACCCGGCAGGTGGTGGCCACCAGCCTGCTGGGCGAAAGCACCACGGAAACCCACACGCTCGACGTGGCCGACCTGCCCGACGCACCGCTCAGCGCCATGACCCTGGATTCCGCCGGCGACACGCTCTACCTGGGCACCGCCGACGGCCGGCTGGCCCGCTGGGACCTGCGCGAACCGGGCGAGGCGCGGCGGCTGGGCCAGGTGCAGGCCTTTGCCGATGGGCGCGCCGTGACCGCCCTGACCCTGCTGCTGGGCGACATCTCGCTGGCCGTGGGCGACGAGCGCGGCGGGCACGCCACGTGGTTTCCCGTCCCCGCCGAGGACGGCACCAAGCGCCTGCGGCGCATCCATCCGCTGCAGCCGCACCAGGCGCCCGTGACGCGCATCCTGGCCACGGCCAACAACAAGGCCCTGCTCAGCGTCTCCGCCGACGGCCGCCTGCTCTACGACTACACCACCAACCAGCGCCACCTGCTCTC
>JACQHH010000126.1 GCA_016199125.1 Candidatus Lambdaproteobacteria bacterium | reverse complement strand
TGGAGGCGCTGCTGCAGGAGCCGGATTACCTGGAGCTGGTCTGGCCCACCCTGCTGGATGCCTATGAGGCCGACGGCCAGCACAGCCGCGTGGTGACCCTGGGCCAGGACCTGGTGCTCACGGGCCGCCTGCAGCCCACCGTGGGACTCACGCGGCGCATCCTCAAAGGCTACGAGCAGCTCGGCGAGCCGGGCATGGGCCTGTCCCTGCTGCGGCGGCTGGAGGAAAGTCGGAGCGAGGCCATGTCGGCGCCGGAGATGCGTGTGCTGCTGGGGCAGGCCGAAGCGGCCCATGGCGACAAGGCCCGGGCGCTGGCCCACTTGCAGGCCGCGGTGGCCCAGGCGGAAAAGGCGCCCCCGCCAGCCGCGCCGGAGTATTATTTCCAGGCGCACGCCACGCTGCACGGGCTGCTGACTGAAAAGGGCGACCATGCCGCCGCGTCCGCCCATGCGTTTCGCGCGGCCGAACGGGCCGGCACGCCCGAGCAGCAGGCGCTGGCCGCGCGCTGGCTGGGCGCCGCCTATGCCGGCTGGGGCCGCCAGGCGCTGGGGGCTCGGCAGCCGGCCGCCGCCATGCACCGGCTCGCCGTGGCGCTGGCCTTCCTGCCCCAGGATCCGCCGGCGCCCCGGGCCGAGGCGGTGGATGCGCTGGCGCGGTTGCTGGCCCGCGACAATCCCACGCTGGGCACCCAACGTTATCAGCGCGAGCTGATCCAGGCCGAACACCCCGCCTACCGCGAGCGCCTGCGCGCGGGATTGCAGGCGCTGTACCTGGAATGGGCCGAACATGCCAAGCAGGCGGGCAACGTGACGCAGGCCATCGCCCAATACCGCAACGCGTTGCAGGACATGCCCGGCAACCATTGGCGCGAGCGCTACGCCATGGCGGTGCAACTGGACACGCTGTACCAGGCCCAGGGCGACTATGCCGGCCGCGTGGGGCTATATGAAGAGTTCACGGGTGACGCCGTGCCGGCCGACCTGCGCGAGCGGCTGCGCCTGTACCAGAGCCAGCTCTACCGCGAATGGGGCGATGCGGACGCCGCGGCGGGCCACCTGGACAAGGCCCTGCACCGCTACCGGCGCGGGCTGGCGCGGCTGACCCCGCAGGATCAGCAGTGGCGCTTCGACCTGGTGGTGGCCATGGGCCGGCTGCACGAGCGCCAGGGGCGCTTCGGCGATGCGGTGCTGCTCTACGAGCGCGAGCTGCCACGCCTCGGCGGCGGTCCCACCATGCGGCGCCTGCGCGAGGAAACGGGCCGGCTGTACGTCGCCTGGGGAAAGCAGGCGGAGAAACAAAACAATTCCCGCTCGGCGCGAATCCGGTATTATTACGCGCTGGACAACCTGGCGGCGGACGACTGGCGCAGCCGCCTGGCGGCCGTCGTGCCGCTGGCCCAACTGCTGGAGGCTGACGACAAGGCCGAGGAGGCCGCGGGGCTTTTCGCAACGCTGGTGCCCACGATCGACGACACCCCCACGCGGCAACGCTATGCACTGTACCTGGGGCGGGTCTACCAGGAGAAGCTGAACCGGTCCGACGACGCGCGCCGCTGGCTGGAGCAGGGCACCGCGGGCCCCACCCGCCTCGATGCCATCGAGGCGGGCTACCTGCTGGCCGAGCTGGACGTGGCCCAGGCCGCGCCCCAGGCCGCGCGCGACCGGCTGGCGGCGCTGGCCGCGGCGGGGGTGACCGACACGTCATGGGCCGTGCCCATCCACTACCGCCTGGCCGTGCTGCTGCACGAGGACAAACAACTCGAGCAGGCCCTGCACCATTACCGGATCGTGGCGGGCGTCGAGGACGCCAAGCTGCGCAAGCTGTATGCGCGGCCCATCGCCCAGGCGCGCCAGCAGGCCGAGGCTATCGGGAGCTATCTGCGCCTGCAGGGTGGCCGCAGCGACATCTCCGTGCCCACGGTGAAGTCCGCGCGTTAGCCTCGCCGCGCGCGCAACGCCATTCCCCCGGCGCCGCAAGCGGCGGGCACGCATCGCACAGGGAAACCATGCTGATTGACTTGCTGTTCCAGGGCCGCGTGGCGCTGTTCGTGCTGATCGTGCTGGCGCTGGTGATCTCGCTCTCGTTTCACGAATTTGGGCACGCGGCCACGGCCAAGCTTTTCGGGGACAACACGGCGCAACTGGCCGGGCGGTTGACGCTGAATCCGCTGGCGCACATCGATCCCATGGGTCTGATCATGGTGATGCTGGTGGGCTTCGGCTATGCCAAGCCGGTGCCCACCAATCCGAGCAAATTCCGCTCGCAGTGGGCCGACCTGCTAATTTCCTCGGCCGGGCCGGGCATGAACTTCGTGCTGGCCTTCCTCTCCATCAACGCCTACATCCTGGCGCTCAACACCGGCGTGGACTATCTGGCGCAGGCGGGCCCGCAATTCTTTTTCGTGTTCCTGGCACAGATCAACCTGCTGCTGATGATCTTCAACCTGATTCCCCTGGGTGCCCTGGATGGGCACTACATCCTCCCCTATTTTCTCAGCCGCGACCTGGCCTACCGCTATCGGGCGTTCAATGCCCGTTACGGGAACATGGTGTTGATGGGATTGGTGCTGCTGAGCATTGTGGGCGTGCCGGTGTTCCGCTTCATCTGGTCCCTGGGCAACTTCCTGCTGCCCGTGATCACCGTGGTGTCCTTCCATCAGGGCTCTTAGGCGCGGGATTGTCGCCCACGTGCAAGGACTTCCGGCGCCGCCTGCTGGCTCCGGGCGTCCTCGCAGCGATTCGTCTGGGCGTCGTGGCCCGGTCAGGGACGGCTACGTGTGGCGCAGGGCCAGGTTGGGCTGCGTGGGGATGCGCCTGCCATATCGGCGGGTTGCGGCGTCGGGCCTGGCGCGGCCAAGGCCAGCGTGGCGCGAACTGCGGAAGTCGGGAAGGGATACCCGCCGCCGGGCGCGGTTGCATCCGGCGGCGCGTGTTGAAGAAGGCGCTGTGCCGCGCCCCAATCAGGCGCCGGCTGCCGTCTGGCCGCCGCGGCTGCGTGGGCGACCGCCGCGCCGACCCCGGGAACGGGCCGGCTTGCCACTGGAGGGAGCCGCGTTGCCGCGGGCCGTGTGCGCCGGTTCGGGCAGGATCAGGTTGCCGCGCGCATCGTCGAGATCCTCATAGGGCGCGTCCAGCACGATGGCCGCCGCGGCCGGGCTATCGGCGCGGCCCATCGTCGCTGTCGTGTCGGGTTGTGCCGCTGCTGCGGGTTGGCCGGTCTTGCGCCGTCCCCGTCCCCGTCGACGGCTGGCACTTCGGGCAGCCGGTTTGTCCGCGGGGGCGCCGGCCTCCGCGGCCCCTGCTTCCTCCGCGGCCTCTGCTTCCTCCGCGGCTATCGTTCCGGGTTGCTCGCCCTGGTGCAGGCTGACGAAGATCACGTCACCCGGCACCTTGCCCTGAGCCAACTTGCCGAAGGGATCGGGGCGCTTGCTCACCGGCAGCAGGTCCACCGGGCTGTTGGGCTCGACCACCAGGTGACGACTCTCGAAGAAGGCCTGCCCGGAGCTGATGGGTTCCGTCAGATCCGGCAGGAACACCCGGCGGCTGTTGCCGCGCAGGCTGAAGGGCTTGGGCGCCGGGACAATGGCGTTGGCCCCATTGTCGCGCGCCCGCGCGGGTGGGGCTGCGCGCCGGGGGGCGGGCGGGACGGGCAGGCGGGCCGGCTTTGCGACCGCCAGGACTTCGTGCTCAACCTCGCCTTCTTCTTCATCCTCATCCCAGGATTTCGCCACCACGTCCGTGGGCGCGTCCTCGTCCCAGGCTGCGGCAGCCAGCGGCTCCTCGAACTCCTCTTCGTCCTGGTCGGCGAAGTCCGGCTCTCCGGTGGGTTCCGCGGCGGCCGCCCGATCGGCAAAAGGTGCCTCGTCGCCGCGAGCACGGCGCCCGCGCCGGCGCCGCCGGCGATGGCCGCCATCCACGTCGCGGGGTTGGGCCGCTTGTGCGTCGGAGCCGCGTAGGGGCTGGGCCGCCGGAGCTTCGCCCACCTCGTCGCCCTCCTCGGCATCGAAGGTCTTGCCAACCAGAGACACCGGGTGTCCTTCGGCCAGGTCCTGCCGGCCGTCCAGCACCACGTGCACGTCGAATTCCAGCTCCAGATCGCGCAGGCTTTCGCGCTTCTGGTTGAGGATGTAGTTGGCCTGGGCCACCGAGAGACTGCCGTGAATCTCATTGTACTTGCCCGTGGCGGCCAGCTCCCGAATCTTGCGCAACACCTGGTTGGCCCGCGAAGACAGCGTGGGCACGTAGCCCGTGCCGCCGCAGCTTTCGCAGGGCACCCGCAGTCCGCGCGTGAGCTCCATGTCAATGCGCTGGCGGCTGAGCTCCAACAGGCCGAACTGGGAGATGGCGCCCACGGTCGTGCGGGCCTTGTCGGCCTTGAGCGCCTCGCTCATGGCCTGCACCACCCGTTCCCGGTTGCGCTTGCTCATCATGTCGATGAAATCCACCACCACCAGCCCGCCCAGGTTGCGCAGGCGCAACTGGCGCGCCACCTCGTCGGCGGCCTCCAGGTTCGTGTGCAGCGCGGTCTCCTCGATGTCAGAGGCGTGGTTGGATTTGCCGGAGTTCACGTCCACCGAGACCAGCGCCTCGGTGGATTCGATCACGATGCCGCCCCCGGAGCGCAGGGGCACCTTGTTGGAGTTGAGATTCTCGATCTGCTGTTCCACGCCGTAGGCCGAGAACAGCGACTTGTCGCCCACGTACAGCTTGAGGCGCTTCTGGTACTTGGGCATCTGCGCCTTGAAATATTGCAGCGCTTCCTGGTAGGCCTCCGCCGAATCCACCTGCACTTCCTCGACCGCCTCGGTGAAGTAGTCGCGCAGCACGCGCATGATGCTGCTCACTTCCTGGTGGATCTGGCCCGGCTTCTTCATGGAATTGAACTTGGCCTGGATGTCCTTCCAGGACTTCTTCAGTTCGGCCAAGTCGCGCTTGAGTTCGGTCAGGGAGCGGTCGATGCCGGCCGTACGTACGATCACGCCCATGTCGTCCCCGGCGATGGCGGCCAGGATCTCCTTGAGCTGCGAACGCTTGTCGGAATCCTCGATCTTGCGCGAGACGCCGTGCCGTTCGCTGTTGGGGGCCAGTACCAGGTAACGGCCGGGGAGGGAAATGAAGGTGGTCAGCGCGGCGCCCTTGTGGCCCACACTCTCCTTGAGCACCTGCACCATCACGGTCTGACCGGCCTTGAGCACGGATTGGATGCGCGGGCGGCCCTTGCTGCCGTCGCCCTTGAACAGCGACAGGTTCACGTCGCTGAGGGAGAGGAAGCCGTTCTTGCGCTCGCCGTAATCCACGAAGGCGGCCTGGAAGGCCGGGTTCACTTTCACGATCAGGCCGCGGTAGATGTTGCCCGCGGTGCGTTCGCGATTGGTTTGTTGAATGTGCAGGTCGGTCAGCAGGTTGTTTTCGGTCAACGCGATGCGAGTTTCATCCTCGTGCACGTTGACCAGCATTTTCATAGCGCCCATGCGAGCTCACTTCCAGCAATGGCGTGACTTGTCCGTTCCCGGGCTGACGGTAGACCGCGCGCGACCGTGCATGCCATGCGGCATGCAGGATCGGTCCACACGGCCGATGGTCGGTGCCAAGACGAGGCCAGAGGGTAAAACTGGACGGCATTTGCGGGGGAGTCGTGGCCCCAGCAGGGGCGCAACGTTCCGTGCAGTGATGCGGGCCGCGACGTCGTGCGTGTGATGCGCGCCGGATTGCCGCCCGCTGCGATAAGCAGGGGTCGCGGGCGCGCGTCACAGCAGTCGAAGCCTCTGGGGATCATCGGCCCGGCACCTCCGGCAAAGGCCGGTGGCAGGCGAGCAGCATGTTAAAGCCGACCCCCGGGGACGGGCGCCGCCTGTTGCGCGGCCGCCTCGCATCCCTACATCGTCCCGGATCGGCGCGCGACGCGCGCGCCACCAGGTAATCCGTTTTGCCTTCCATCATCTTGGCTTGGCATCCCTCGGTTACCGCACCGGGGTAACAAGCAGATCCTCGCCGCATCTGGCGGGAGGAGTTACGCGGCATCCTGCCTGCGCATGTTGTCAGCATCTACAGGGCAGCCGGCATTCCGTCGCGTTCAGTGCGGAATCGCGCGGCCAGCCCGCCAAGCGGGAGGCTGTGCGGCATCGCAGGGACGCCCTGGCGCGTGCTCCGGATGCTCCGGCGGGGCCGGAGCCGCGACCGCCGGCAGGCTGCGTTGCCCGCCTTGCGGGTCGGTGCAGCATCGTGACGACTGTCGGGATGGGGTCGACCGCCGCGAGATTGCAGGGCGGTACGGACGCGACCAGATACGGAAATTTTCGCTGCCGTTCGCAGGAAAACCTCTTGACCATCATTAGTCCACGAATATTGTAGCAATGTCAATTTCATTTACATTTTATTGACTTACAATGCGGGGGTGCAGTCGCCCGCGGGAGCGCCCCTGGGAGGCTCATCGGGCGGGCCAGGGGGCCGGGTCAGACTCGGCCAAGCCTGGGCAGGGCGACTCGCCGGATGGCCCCATGCGGCCTGCCGCCGGGGCGTGCACTATTGTTCCGCTGCACGCAATCGCGCCCGGAATGGCGTCGCGCGCGTTAATGCAGGGAGGCGCTACGACCTCGATGCATTGTGCATGGTCCGAGCTGCGCCGCCGAGCGGTCGCGATTGCCTGCGCAGGAAAGGTCCCCTGCGGAGTACACGATCCCCGCGGCGCGTCTTGCGAGGGGATGCCGACCGTGTTTTGATTGCACGTTTGCCACCGACCACCGGCCGCGCCGCCATGACCAAGATTGCCACGATGCCGATAGCCACCAATGAATTGACGCGCATTGCGGTCGGTGTGTCGGATATGAAAGTCAGCGCGGATCCGCACAGCTATCTGGTCACCTATTCATTGGGATCGTGCATTGGCGTCGTCATGCACGATCCGGCGTCCAGGGTGGCCGGTCTGCTGCATTTCCAGCTTCCCGATTCCAAGGGTCACGAGCAGCGTGCGGCCAACAACCCGCACATGTTCGCCGACACGGGCATTCCGCTGCTCTTCAGCCAGATGCAGGCCCAGGGCGCGCGCAGGGAGCGCCTGGTGCTGGGCATGTTTGGTGGCGCCTCCATGCTGGACGATCAGAAGCTCTTCAAGATCGGCATCAAGAACACGCGCGCCGCCAAGAAAATCCTCTGGCAGAACTGCGTGTCGGTGAAGCACGAGGATGTGGGGGGCTCTGTCAGCCGCACCATCTCCGTGGAGGTGGCCACGGGCCGCGTGACGCTGAAATCGCAGGGACAGACGATCAGCTTCTAAAGGCTTCAAAGGGTCTCATGAGCGGAAAAACGGTTGTAATCATTGACGACTCCAGCGTCATGCGCTCCATCCTGCGCAAGGCCATCCTGATGACGGGGTTGAAAGTGGAGCAATTCCTGGAAGCGGCAAACGGCAACGAGGGCATGACGCGCATTCGCGACCATCTGGACGAGCTGGACATCGTGTTCACGGACCTGGACATGCCCGAATGCACTGGCGTGCAGATGATGACGCGTCTACGCGAAGAGGGCATTGCCGGCTTCCCCATCGTCATCGTTTCCACCGTGGGCAACAAGAAGATGCAGGAGACCTGTCACGCGTTGGGGGCGGTGGCGTTTCTGGAAAAGCCCTTCAAGCAGGAGGAGATCGGCACGCTGCTGACGTCCCTGCTGGCCTGAGCGGCCGCATCGGGATGTCACGCCAGCGCCTTGCGGCATGGCCCAGGGTGCCCGGGCCCTTGCGCCACGGGCTGGGCGCAGGGGCTCCTTTTCGCAATTCACGCCAGCAGGTGGGCATTCATGGACGTGGAAAACGCAGTCAACCAGGCCCTCGACGAGGTGCTGGACAAGATGGCGTTCCTGTTTTTCGACGAGTTCGATGCGGACGCCTACGCGGGCGAGGGCTTTGCCCTCTATACCCAGGTGGCCTTCAAGGGCATCGTCAGCGGCGAGCTGTTTCTCAGCTTCACCCGCGCCACGGCAGACCAGCTTGCGCGCAACCTGATCGGCATCCGCGACGGCGACGAGCTCTATGACGGGACGCGGGAGGACGCCGTGCGTGAGTTCACCAATATCCTGGTGGGCCGCACCATGACTCTGCTCTCGCCGAACGACGCTTTTGAGTTGACCGTGCCCCGCATCATCGCGGCGCCTCCCGGCTCGCCCCAGGCCCAGGACCTGGTCGTGGTGGAAGGGGGCCTGGAAGACGAGCCGTTCAAGGTGGTCGTGGTGCTGAAGTAGCGTCCCGCAGCCGCGCCCGGCGGGCGGCGTCCCGGCAGGCGGCCGCTGCTGGCCGAATTTTCCGGTTGACTTCGCCCGCGATGGTCAATATCGTGCAAGGATAATCCCGGCAGCAGGTGGCTGGGCTGCAAGACGTTTCAAGTCAGGCGTAAGACGCGCAATGATCGCTCATTCGGTTTTCGGCACGCTGTCCTTATTAAGCTTAGCGCTTATTGGTCGCATTCATGCGCCCAGCCTCCGTGCCTTCCCCATGACGATCTGACCGCAGATGTTCGAGGGGCGTGCGAGGCGTGGGGCCTCGCCGTTCCGGTGGTGCGAGCTGCGAGGTCCGCCAAGTCGGGCGCTCGCGGCTTTTTTTTTGGCCCCGCAGGGGGCCTGCACAGCGATCCGGGCCGGGTGGACCCGGCCGGATACGCCGCCGGAAGCAGCCGGCCGCCCCAGGGCACTCCGTGGGCGGTACGGCGGGCTCCGGCGCCGGAACCCAATTGAACATCGGGAGAGAGTAAGGACATGGATCAGGCGCACAAGGTCAGGATCTTCGACACCACCCTGCGGGATGGCGAGCAGGCCCCAGGCTATTCGATGAATGCCGAGGAAAAGCTGCTGCTGGCGCAGCAACTGGCCAAGCTCGGCGTCGATACCATCGAGGCCGGATTTGCCGCGTCGTCGCCCGGCGATTTCGAGAGCGTGCGCGACATCGGGCATACCCTCAAGGGGCCGCGCGTGGTCTCGCTGTGCCGCACGCGCTTCGAGGACATCGACGCGGCGTCCGAGGCGCTCAAAGGCTCGTTCAACTGGGGCCTGCACACGGTGATCGCCACCAGCCCGCTGCACATGAAGCACAAGCTGATGATGACGCCCGAGGAGGTGCTGGAATCCTCCATCCGCGCCGTGGAGCGCATGCGCTCCTACACGGACAGCGTGGAGTTCAGTTGCGAGGATGCCACGCGCAGCGAGCCGGAATTCCTGGTCAAGCTGCTCACGCAGGTGGTGGCCGCCGGGGCCTCGATCCTCAACATCCCGGACACGGTGGGCTACACCACGCCCACGGAAATGTTCAGGCTGATCGACCGGCTGAAAAACGAGATCAAGGACGCTGACAAGGTGGTCTTTTCGGTGCACTGCCACAACGACCTGGGCATGGCCGTGGCCAATTCTCTGGCGGCGGTGCAGGCCGGCGCGCGGCAGGTGGAGTGCACGGTCAACGGCATCGGCGAGCGGGCGGGCAACGCCTCCATGGAGGAGATCGTGATGGCGCTCAAGACGCGCCAGCAGTTCTTCAACCTGGAGACGGGCATCGTCACCGAACAGATCTTCCCCACCAGCCGCCTGCTGACCCAGCTCACTGGCCAGCCCGTGCAGCCCAACAAGGCCATTGTGGGCGCCAACGCGTTTGCGCACGAGGCGGGCATTCACCAGGACGGCGTGCTGAAAAATCCGCTGACCTACGAGATCATGACGCCCGAGTCGGTGGGCATCAAGTCCAACAACATCGTGCTGGGCAAGCATTCCGGCCGCACGGCCCTGGCCGATCGCCTGAAGAACCTGGGCTACGAGTTCAGCCGCAACGAGTTGGGACGCATCTTTGCAGAGTTCAAGCGCTTGGCCGATGCCAAGAAAGTGGTCTACGACGAAGACCTGGAGGCCATCGTAACCCAGGGGGCCGTGGATGGCGGCGGGCGCTTCCAGTTGCGCAGCCTCAATGTACAGTCCGGAACGCACATCATGCCCACGGCGACGGTGGAAATGGAGGTGGACGGCAAGGTCGTACGCGAGGCGCATTTCGGCGACGGCCCCGTGGATGCCGCCCTCAACACCATCAAGGCCATCACCAGATCCACCTGCCATTTGACGCAGTACAAGGTCAACGCCATCACCGGAGGCACCGACGCCCAGGGCGAAGTGACGGTCTCCATCGAGGACAACGGCCGCACGGCCACCGGGCGCGGCACGGACCTGGATATCATCGTGGCCAGCGCCAAGGCCTACGTGAATGCCCTGAACCGGCTGGCGCTGCGCTCCCAGCACGTGGCGGGCGTGTAGTTCGCGGGCCGGCGCGCTGTCCCCTGGCGGCGGGCCGACGGCGCGCATGTGACCGACGTCATGGCGGCGGGGCTGGGGCGCATGAACAATGGGGGACAGCGGCCCAGGGCCGATCCATCTGCACACGCGACAGGAGTCATGAGCACCAAGTACCATCCGCGGGAAATTGAGGCGCGCTGGTCCGCGCAGTGGGCCGAGCAGGAGCTCTACGAGTTTCAGGAGCATGCGGCGCGGCCCAAGTTCTACTGGCTGACCATGCTGCCCTATCCTTCGGGCGACCTGCACATCGGCCACTGGTACGCCATGGCCCCTTCCGATGCGGGCGCGCGCTTCAAGCGCATGAACGGCTACAACGTGTTCTTCCCCATCGGCTTCGATGCCTTCGGGCTGCCGGCGGAAAACGCCGCCATCAAGAACAACACCCATCCCAAGATCTGGACCTACGCCAACATCGAGCGCATGCGCCGCCAGTTGCGCAGCATGGGCACCATGTTCGCCTGGAAGAACGAGATCATCTCCTGCGATCCGGACTACTACAAGTGGAGCCAGTGGACGTTCCTCAAATTCCTGGAGCGCGGCATCGCCTATCGCGAGCATGCGCCGGTGGACTTCTGCCCGAGCTGCAACACCACCCTGGCCCGCGAGCAGGTGATCGGCGAGGAGCGCGTCTGCGAGCGCTGTGAAACCCCGGTGATCAAGAAGGCCCTCAATCAGTGGAAATACCGCATCACGGACTACGCGGAGCAGTTGCTGAAGTTCGAGGACATCGAGTGGCCCGAAGCGGTGCGCACCATGCAGACCAACTGGATCGGGCGCAGCGAGGGGGTGGAATTCGACCTGGCCGTGGATGGCCGGCCCGGGCAGACCCTGCGCGTGTTCACCACGCGCCCGGATACCATCTTCGGCCTCACCTTCTGCGTGCTGTCCCCGGAGCACCCGCTGGTGCGGGAGGTCACCACCCCCGCCCAGCGCGGCGCGGTGGAAGCCTATCAGGCGGCGGCCGAGCGCAAATCGGAAATCGAGCGTATGGCCGACACGCAGGAGCAGGACGGCGTGTTCACGGGCGCCTACGCGCTGCATCCGCTGACCGGGGCCAATGTGCCCATCTGGATCGCCGACTACGTGCTCATGGGATACGGCACGGGGGCCATCATGGCCGTGCCGGCCCATGACACGCGGGACTATGCCTTTGCCCTGCGCTACCGGCTCCCCGTGCCGCCGGTGATCCGCCCCGTGGGGTCGGCCGGCGCCAATGGCGAGGGCCTGGAGCTGCCGTATACGGCCAAGGAAGGCTCCGAGATGTGCAACAGCGGACGCTTCGACGGGCTGGCCTGGCCCCGCAGCTTCGAGGCGGTGGTGAAGGAGCTGGAGCGGCGCGGCATCGGCGAGCGCAAGGTCAACTACCGCCTGCGCGACTGGCTCATCTCCCGCCAGCGCATGTGGGGCACGCCCATTCCCGTCATCTACTGCAAGACCTGCGGCATGGTGCCCGTGCCCTACGAGCACCTGCCCGTGCGCCTGCCGGACGATGCGGTCTTCAAGCCCACGGGCGAAAGCCCGTTGAAGTACCACAAAGCGTTCCTGCACGTGGACTGCCCGTGCTGTGGCGGGCCCGCGGAACGCGAGACGGACACCATGGACACCTTCATCTGCTCGTCCTGGTACATGTACGCCTATCTGTCGCCCTACTGGAAGAAGGGCCAGCGCATCACGGCCGACGATGTCCCCTGGAACCGCGGGGTGGTGGATCCCTGGCTGCCCATCGACCAGTACACGGGCGGCATCGAGCACGCCATCCTGCACCTGATGTATCTGCGCTTTTACGCCATGGCGCTGGCCGACGTAGGCGTGATGCCGCCCAAGGCGCCGGTGCGCCGGTTGTTCAACCAGGGCATGATCCTGGGCGAGGATAACGAGAAAATGTCCAAGTCCCGCGGCAACGTGGTCAATCCCGATGCGCTGGTGCGCGATTACGGCGCCGACACGGTGCGTGCCTACCTGATGTTCATCGGGCCCTGGGATCAGGGCGGGCCGTGGAATCCCAAGGGCATCGAAGGCATGGCGCGCTTCATGAACGATGTGTGGTACCTCGGCACGCCGGTTGAGGCCGAGGCTGCGCCGGCGCAGGATGCGGAAGCCGCCCGCCAGCTCACCGGGGCCTTGCACCAGACCCTGGCCAAGGTGAGCGAGGACTACTTGGCCTTCAAATACAACACGCTGCTGGCGGCGCTGATGAGCTTCCGCAACCAGCTCAAGGCGGCGCGGCCGACCCTGCAGGGCACCCCGGCCTGGAACACCGCCATCGACGGGTTGCTGCTGATGCTGGCGCCCGTCGCCCCGTTCATCACCGAAGAGCTGTGGCAGCGCCGACGGCCCGGGGAGAGCATCCACCTGCAACCCTGGCCGCGGCACGACCCGGCGTTGGCCCGCACGGACGCGGTGACCATGGTCATCCAGATCAACGGCAAGTTCCGCGACCGCATGGAGGTCTCCCCCGACGTGAAGGCCGAGGAAATGCAGACCCTGGCCCTGGAGCGGCCCAAGGTGCAGGAGGCCCTTGCCAACCGCACGGTGCGCAAGGTCATTCCAGTGGGCAACAAGCTGGTCAACATCGTCGTGCAATAGCGCCCGTCCCTGGCCGCCGCATCCGGGCGGCACCGTCGCGGTGCGGCCGCGGCCCGCACCCCCATCCGCCGCCGTGCCATGGAGCCTGAACTCCTATCCGCCGCATCCATGTCTTCGCACACGCCGCGCACCACCGAGGGCCACCGACGGGGCCGGCCCAGGGCTTGGCGCGAGCACCTGCACCGGCGCCGCCTGCTTTATGCCGTGCTGCTCTCGGCGCTCATCTTCACGCTTTCGTCGTTTCCCCTCGTCATTCCGCGCGGCGCCCCGTACAACGACAAGGTGGTACATGGGCTGATCTATTTTCTTCTGGGACTGACCTACCTCAACGTGGCCACGGTGAGCTTCACCCGGCGCGGCCTGGGGCGCATGCTGCTCGCGCTGCTGGCCGTCGTGCTTTTCGGGGTGCTGGACGAGTGGCACCAGTCCTTCGTGCCGGGGCGCGTGGCGGACAAGTGGGATGTGCTGGCCGACACCGTGGGCGGCTTTGCCGCGCTGCTGGCGGCGCTGCTGCTGCCTCGCCCGCAGACCACCTGAGCGGCGTCACGCACCCGGGGGGCCATTCCTGCCGTGCTGCACCCAGCGCACGGGAAGGCATGGCTGGAGCCCCTCCGCCGGGCGCGGAACCAGGGTACGGGCAGCGATCGATCCTCGAGGCGCAGAAACACGGACCGCGCTGGAATCCTTGCCGCATGTGCGGAAACGTGGGTTGGGCCGGGATTTACGCCGCAGGGGCGACGAGCTGGGTCGGGCAGGGATTGTTCTGAGCACCGCCAATCGCGCACCGGGACGCACCAGGCGGTGCGCCCCGATGTGGTTCCTGCCGGCTAGCCGCCGTAAAGATCGCGCGTGGTCTTGATGGAGCGGTGCCCAAGGATATGCTGCACCGTCTTCAGATCCGCGCCATTGCCCAGCAGGCTATGGGCAAAGGTGTGCCGCAGCGTTTGGGGCGTCGTCTTGAAGTTGATCGACGCATCCTCGCGCAGCGTCTTGACGATCCGCTGCACCTGCCGTGGCGTGATCCGGATGCTGCCGTCCTTCTTGTTGCGCTGGCGGCTGATCACAAAGGGCTCCGTGGGAGCCAGTGCGCATCCCATGGAGCGGTTGAATTCGAGAATGTGGTTGACCGCGTTGCGGGCTTCTCCATCCAGCGGAATCCGTCGCTCGCGCCGGCCATGCAGACCGCGAATCAGCACATTGCGACGGACACGCTGGCCCGTATACACGTCTTCCACGTTCAGATTCACGAACTCGTTGATCTTGAGCCCGGTGTGCAGCAGGAGATTGAGGATCTGCCGATCCCGCTCCTGCATCTTGCCCCACGTCCCATTCATCAGGGCCAAAGCCTGCTCTGACGTGAGCACCTGTTGATTCCGTTTCATGTGATACCCCTCCTTCATTGACATGCGCCGAACCTTCCGGTGCCTGCTTGACGACCGACGATACATCCGAACGGTGCCGGCGTGCCCGGAAAGTGCTGCGCGCCGCCGTTCCCATCGCCCAACAGAGAACACTTCGCTGTGCCCGCTGCCGAGGTTGGCATACTAATATCAATTTGCTTGTAAGAAATCAATATTATTTTATAAGATTGTGGAGAAATTCTGTAGCAGATAGAGATCGACCTGACACGCGGTCCTGGTTCAAATTTATGCCATCAAATTCCAGGATAATCAATAGCATATCGCAGTTTGTCTTTTCCTTAAAACGACAGTCCGCACAGGGATATAGCGTTTTGTCGGAAATGCGGGACGAATTATGGAGAAATTGTGGAGTCGAATCCGCACATTCCGGCATGCACCCGGCTATGGAGCAAGGCCATCCCGGGGGTCACCCGCACGTTCAGTGCCCGGAGGAGCCAATGCGCGACGTTCAGCGCGCCAGCATTGCTTCGACAGGCCGTTGCCTCTACCATGGAACCACCGGCGCGGCCGGACCCGCGGCTGCGCCCACCACAGCCTTGCCCACGCGTGAATCGCCCCATGCTGCGACCCACCCGAGTGCTGCCGGCCTGGCGTACGTTGTTGCTGCTGGCGGCTGGACTGAGCGCGCTGGCCGACGGCGCGCGCGCGGCAGAATACCTGCTGGATGCGGCACAGAGCGAAATTGCGGTAACCGTCGCCCGGGCCGGGGCGCTGGCCGTGCTGGCCCACGATCACATCATCGTATTCGGCAATGTGCAGGGCCGGCTGCGCTATGACGCAGCGCGCCTCGGCGATACGCAGGGAGAGATGTCCGTCGTGGTGGCCTCGGCCCAGGTGGACGACCCCGCGCGACGAGCCCAGGCCAAGCTGATCGGCGAGCTCGGCACGGGCAATGTGGCCTCGGTGCGTGAGAACATGCTGGGTCCCGGCGTGCTGGACGCGGCCCGCCACGAGCGCATCAGCGCTGTGGTCACCTCCCTCGTTGGTGCGCCACCCGAGCTGCGCGCCGAGCTGCGCCTGACCCTGCGGGGCACCGTGCGCACGCTGAACGTCCCCGTGCACGTTGCCGCCGAGGGCCGCGGCCTGCGGGCCGGAGGCGAGTTCACGCTCACCCAGTCCGCGTTCGGCATCGTGCCCTACACGACGCTGTTTGGGGCCATCGCAGTGGCCGACGACGTGCAGGTGCGGTTCACGCTCTGGCTGCGCCCGGCGGGGGGTTGAGCGGGGCGCCCTGGCGGTTGCTGCAATGCCCCGGCCACACATCGCCGCTCACCGCTGGCGCGCCATCGCGCCGCCATCGCGCACGACGGAGCCATGAACGCCATCGCCCGTACATTTCCCGTGATTCCAGAAATGGTGAAGCTGGCTCGGGCCATCCAGGCCGCGGGCGGCCGGCCGTTGCTGGTGGGGGGGTGGGTGCGCGACTGCCTGCTGGGGCATCCCCACAGCAAGGATTTCGACGTGGAGGTCTTCGGCATCGACCCCCGGACGCTGCACAAGGTGCTGCAGCGCTTCGGGCCCGTGCACGAGGTGGGCCGGCACTTCGGCGTGCTCAAGGTGGCCACCGCCTCGGCCGAGTACGACGTCAGCGTGCCCCGGCGGGAGAGCAAGACCGGCAAGGGCCACAAGGGCTTCTGGGTGGCCACGGACCCCCACATGACCTTTGCCGATGCCGCCGCGCGGCGCGACTTTACCCTCAACAGCATGGGCTATGCGCTGCTGGACGAGGAGTTCCTGGACCCCTTCGGCGGCGAGCAGGACCTGCGGCTGCGGGTGTTGCGGCACGTGGGCACGTCCTTTGGCGAGGATCCCCTGCGCGTGCTGCGCGCCATGCAGTTTGCCGGGCGCTTCGGCCTGAGCATCGCCGAGGAGACGCTGGCCATCTGCCGCACCCAGGATTTGCACGAGCTGCCCCGGGAGCGCATGTGGGAGGAATTCCGCAAGCTGCTGCTGCGCTCGCCCAAACCCTCCGTGGGGCTGGCATACGCGCCCGAGCTGGGCGTGTTGCCCTATTTCCCGGAGCTGGAGGCGCTGTACCGGGCGGCCTCCGGCGCGGGCCAGCCCGCCCCGTGGCAGCGCATGCTGGCGGTGCTCGACGCGGCGGCGGCCCTGCGTCCAGCCCACGACGAGGACGCGTTGGTGTTCATGCTGGCGGCGCTGGGCCATTCCCTGGGCCGCAGCGCCGGGCACGCCAAGGAGGGTCCGGCGAAAGACAAAGACGGTGCCCGGTCGGCTGCCGCGCTGGCGCAGGCCGCTGCGCACGCAGCGGCGGCGGCCACCGAGCGCCTGCTGCTGCGCCTGACCAACGAGCAGGCCCTCGTCGAGCGGGTGTGCGCCCTGGTGCGCGAGCTGCCCCTGGTGGACGCCGCGGGCGACCTGCGGGACGGCGACCTGCGGCGACTTTCCCTGCGCGTGCCCCTGCCCACCCTGGCTGGGCTGGCCACGGCGCTGCACGGGGCTCGCATGGCCCCAGGGGCGCCAGCCGGGATGGCGCGCGGCGGCGGCCCGCCGGCCGCGTCCTGCCCCGCGGCCGCGACCCTGCGCGCCCGGGCCGAGGCCCTGGGCGTGTGGACGCAACCGCCGGAGCCCCTGCTCAAGGGGCGGCACCTGCTGGAAGCCGGCATGCGCCCCGGCCCGCGGATGGGGCACCTGCTGCGCCTGGCCTTCGAACGCCAGCTCGACGGCGACCTGCGCACCCTGGATGACGCGGTGGGTTGGATGCGCCGGGAGCTGAACGCCCCGGCGGCGACAGCGGAGGACGCGCCATGATCTGCTATCTGTGCGGGGCGCGCATTCCGGACGACCAGCCGTTCTACAACGACTATGAGAAATACGTCTGCAAGCCGTGCTTCCTGGACGCCCCGCGCTGCTTCGTGTGCCGCTTTCCGGGGCGCGAGCTGGGGCAGGTGGAGGGGCTGGGCGCCGAGTGCGAGTTCTGCCGCGGCAATATCATCGCCGAGGGCATGGTGCTGGCCCCGCTGCTGGACCCCCTGCGGCCCTTCCTGGCGTCGTTTGGGCTGCGGGGCGACGCCCAGCCGTCCGTGGCTTGGGATGAGCGCCTGACGCTGCGGGAACTGCAGACAGGCGCAGACCTGCCGCCGATGCAATTTATCGACGACTTCCTGCAGTTCTGCTATCCGGTGTTCTATCGCGAAGGCACACTGCACCTGCTGCGGCGCATGAGCAAGGCCACGCTAGTGGTCTACGGGCTGATTGCGTTGGCCTCGGCGGAAATCGCCGCGGAGATGGGGCATCCGCACTTGGCGGGGCGCAACGAGGCCCGCTCCTTCGCGCGCGGCTGGTGCCACTGGATCGGCGCTCAGGCCGCCGAACGCCTGGGCTACGCGCTGGAAGCGCGTCGCCTGCGCAAATGGCCGGAGCTGGGGGGGCAGGGCGACTTCGAGCGCTGGGTGGCCATGGCCCGCTTCAACAAGCCCCCCAAGATGGTGCGCTTCTTTCGCGCCAACCTGCAGGCGCTGCTGCGCAAGTCCGCGCGGGACGACGAGGAGACCCGCGTCGCCACCTGAACCCGCGCCGTGCGCCATGCCGCAGAGGCGCCCGCATCCACCGCCGCCCCTGGGGGAGACCCATGAACGAGCAAGACCTGTGCTACCTACCCGCCGTGGAGATGGCCAAGGCCATCCGTGAGAAGCGGCTGTCGCCGGTGGAGATCACCCAGGCGCTGCTGCAGCGCATCCAGGCGGTCAATCCCAAGCTCAACGCCTATTGCACCGTGACGGCCGAGCACGCGCTGGACGAGGCCCGGCGGGCCGAGGCCGCCGTGATGCAGGGCGGCCCTCTGGGACCGTTGCACGGGGTGCCCTATTCCGTGAAGGACCTGATCGTGACCCAGGGCGTGCGCACCATGCGCGGCTCGGCCATCTACGAGCAATTCGTCCCCGACGAGGATGCGCCCACCGTGGAGCGGCTCCGGGCCGCCGGCGGGGTGATGTTGGGCAAGACCTGCACGCCGGAATTCGGCTGGAAGGGCATGACCGATTCGCCACTCACGGGCATCACGCGCAATCCATGGGACCTTGACCGCACGCCCGGAGGCTCCAGCGGCGGGGCCTCCGCCCAGGTGGCCGCGGGTCTGGGCCCCCTGGCCATCGGCACGGACGGTGGCGGCTCCATCCGCATCCCCTCCGGATTCGCGGGCATCTTCGGTATCAAGCCCACCTATGGCCGTGTGCCGGTGTATCCGCCCTCGGCCTTCGATGCCCTGTCCCACGTGGGGCCCATGAGCCGCACGGTGGCCGACGCGGCGCTGATGCTCTCGGTGCTGGCCGGCGCGCACCCCGCCGACCGCTTCTCGCTGGATGCCCCGCCCGGAGATTACTTGGAGCGGCTGCACGAGGGCATCCAGGGCCTCAAGGTGGCCTGGAGCCCGGACCTGGGCTACGCGGCGGTGGATCAGCAGGTGGCCGCCATCACGGCCCGGGCGGCCCAGGCCTTCGGCGAGTTGGGCGCCCACGTGGAAGAGGTCAATCCGGGCTGGGGCGACCCCACGCCCATCTTCATGGTGTTCTGGAAAGTGGGGGCCGCCGGCATGCTCGGCAGCTACCTGGCCCGGTGGGCCGGGCGCATGGATCAGGGCCTGGTGGAAGTGGTCGTGGCGGGGCTGAGCACGCCGGCCTTGGAATTCGCCCAGGCCCAGCTCGCCCGGCACCAGTATTGCGACAAGGTGCGCCGCTTCTTCCAGCGCTACGACCTGCTGCTCACGCCGGGTCTGGCCGTGCTGCCCTTCCAGGCCGGCGCGCCGGCACCCGCGGAGGTCAATGGCCGGGCGCTGGACTGGATCACCTGGACCCCCTTCACCTATCCGTTCAACCTGGCGCCAAATCCCGCGGCCAGCGTGCCGGCCGGCATGTCGCGGGAGGGTCTGCCCGTGGCGCTGCAGATCGTAGGCCCGCGCCTGGGCGACTTGCGCGTACTGCAGGCCGCCGCGGCCTTCGAGCAGGCCCGTCCCTGGGCCCAGCACCGCCCGACGCTGTAGGGCCGTCGCCCACACAACCCATCGTCCGGGAACCGGCGCACCCCATGGACCTCTTCGATCATGCCCGTGAGCGCGCGCTCGGCGAGGAAACGCCACCGGCGATGTTTTCCGTCTGGGAACCGGCGCACCCCATGGACCTCTTCGATCATGCCCGTGAGTGCGCGCTCGGCGAGGAAACGCCACCGGCGATGTTTTCCGTGTCCAGCACGGTTTGCATTTCCGCCGCAATGCAGCCAGAACGGCCCGACCCCGTGCGGGGTGCGGTACTTTGCATTCCATGCCGATCCCGTTATCGTCATGGGAGGAGGAAGCTATGCCTCAGATCGACACGCTGGCCACCGCCCGCCGCTTGGAACAGGCGGGATTTCCCACCGAGCAGGCCCGCGCCGTGTCCGAGGCGATCGCGGACGCGATACGCGACTCGCAGCCCGATCTGTCCCATCTGGCGACCCTGGAAGCTCTCGCGCGGGAGGGAGAACGGATCCGTTTGGAACTGGAGCGTATCCGCTCGGAGCTGCGTACCGAATTCCAGGTGCAGATCAAGGACCTGGAGTTGCGCATCGCGGAACGCCTGCGGGCGCAGATGATCTGGTTTTTCAGCATGCAGGCCGCTCTGCTTGGCATCGCCGTGGCGATCATCAAGCTCTTCCCCTAGCAGGCTGCCGTCCGGCCGCAGACAGCACCGTCGTATCACGCCCATGCCCCGTCGTGGCCGGCATCCGTGCGGAGCCGCCCCCAACGCAGCGGGCCGCCCCAGCCGTGACATGCGTCCCATGGACCTCTTCGATCATGCCCGTGAGCGCGTGCTCAGCGAGAAGGCGCCGCTCGCTGCGCGCATGCGTCCCCGCACCCTGGAGGAATTCGTGGGCCAGGGGCGCATCCTGGGCCCAGGGCGGCTGCTGCGGCGGGCCATCCAGGCGGACCAGCTTTCCAGCCTGATCTTCTACGGCCCGCCGGGCACGGGCAAGACCACCCTGGCGCAGATCATCGCTGGCTCCACGCGCGCCCACTTCACGGCCATCAACGCGGTGCTGGCCGGCGTGGCCGACATCCGTGCGGCCGTGGCCGAGGCCCAGACGCGCCTGGCCCAGTTCGGGCGGCGCACCATCCTGTTCGTGGACGAGGTGCACCGCTTCAACAAGGCCCAGCAGGACGCGCTGCTGCCCCACGTGGAAAACGGCACCGTGGTGCTCATCGGGGCCACCACGGAAAATCCCTACTTCGAGGTCAACAAGGCCATCATCAGCCGCTCGCGCATCTTCGAGCTCAAGCCGCTGGAGCCGGGGGAGCTGGCGGCCGTGCTGCGCCAGGCGCTGGCGGACCCGGAGCGCGGCTACGGCAAGCTGCGGGTGGAGCTGCACGACGATGCGCTGGCGCACCTGGCCGACGTGGCCAACGGCGATGCGCGGGCGGCGCTGAACGCCCTAGAACTGGCCGTGGAAACCACGCTCCCCGACGAGCAGGGCATCGTGCACATCACCCTGCCCGTGGCCGAGGAATCCATCCAGCGCAAGGCCGTGCTCTACGACAAGGACGGCGACGCGCACTTCGATGCCGCCTCGGCCTTCATCAAGTCCCTGCGCGGCTCGGACGCCGATGCGGCGCTGTACTGGATGGCGCGCATGCTCTACGCGGGCGAGGATCCGCGCTTCATCCTGCGGCGCATGCTCATCTTTGCCGCCGAGGACGTGGGACTGGCCGACCCGCGGGCCATCTCGGTGGTCGCCGGCGCGGCCCAGGCCTTCGACTACGTGGGCCTGCCCGAGGGCCGCTTCCATCTTTCCGAGGCCTGCCTGTACCTGGCCACCGCGCCCAAGAGCAATTCCACCATGGGCTTCTTCGACGCACTGGCGGCGGTGGAGCGCGAGCGGGTCGGTGAGGTGCCGGATCATCTCAAGGATGCCAATCGCGACGCCGAGGGCCTGGGCCACGGGCAGGGCTACGCCTATCCCCACGCCTATCGCGACCACTGGGTGGCCCAGCAGTACCTGCCGGATGCCATGGTGGGACGCGTGTTCTACCAGCCCTCGGAGCAGGGCTTCGAATCCGACCTGGCGGAAACGGTGGCCCAGCGGCGGGAGGTGCAATTGGCCGCCCTGGCCGAGCCCGCGCCGGAGGCGCTGGAGCTGAGCGCGCCCGGGGAGATTGTGGCGGCCGGTGGCGTGTCCGGTGCGCGGGGTGCCGCGGGACGGGAGGAATGGCGCCGCCGCAGCCAGGGCGAGACGGCCGCTCACCTGCAGCGCTTGCGCGCGCGCATCTTCGAGCTGGCCACCGTGCAGCGCCACTCGCTGGTGCTGGATGCCCATGCGGCGGGGGGGTTGCTGCTGCTGGAGGCGGCGCGGCGTGCCACGGAGAGCGGCGTGTGGGGCCGCACCGACACGCCGGAGCAGGCGTCCTTGCTGCGCGAGCAGGCGGCGCTGCTGCCCCGTGTGGTCGCCCCGGAGCTGCTGGCCTGTCCCCTGGAGGATTTTCCCGCGCTGGCCCAGGCCGCCGCCGGGGCGCCGGTGCGCTTCGACGTGATCCTGGCGCGCAACCTGCTGGGCCGGCGCGCGGACAAGCCCGCAGCCATGGCGCTGCTGGCCGGCCTGCTGGCTCCCGCTGGGCGGCTGGTGCTGGCCGAGGTGGTGCCGCGGGCCGGGGGCCGCGTGCTCAGCGCACTGGATTGGCCGGGCCTGCCGGCCGCGCAGGTGGCGCGCATCCGCGCCGCGGAGGAGGCCCTCTACACCGATCCGCACGATGTGGCGGTGAACTGGGACGAGCAGGCGCCCGCGGTCTGGCTCGCCGGGGCGGGGCTGACTGTACGTCGCCAGGAGCTTGTTGTACAACGGACGGCCGTGACCCTGACGCCCGAGACGCTGGCCCACTGGTTCGGCGCTCCCGGGCAGCCCTCGCGTCTGGCAAGGGCACTGGGCGACGATGCCAACGACGTGCGCCAGGCCCTGGCCCGGCGCGGCGCCGGCGTCACCGTTCCGCGCCACAGCGTGGTGGTGTTGCTGTCCGCCGAGCGCATTAATTAGTCCGGCGGATCGGCCCCGCGCGGAGTCTCGGCGCTCGGCTCAGCCGCCAGGGCGCCGGGGGGCAGAAGCACAGGAACATTGCGGGAGCGGTGCGATGGCCGTGGTGCGGTGCTGGAATTGTGGACGGGAGCTGGACGTGCCCCTGCCGGTGGGCCGGCGCGAATCCTGTGACCACTGCGACGCCGATCTGCGCTGTTGCCGGGGGTGCGCGTTCTACGACCCGGGCTATGCGCGGGAGTGCCGCGAGCCGGTGGCCGATGCGGTGGTGGAAAAGACCCGCGCCAACACCTGCGACTTCTTTCGCCCCGGCGGCGGGGCTGCCGGCGCCGCGGCGGACGCGGCTGGCGCAGCACGCGACAAGCTGACGCGCATGTTCGGCCAGGATACGGCCGGCGCACGGCGAGAAGGAGAAAGCGAAGCCGACGCCGCCCGGCGCAAGCTGGGCGAGCTGTTCGGCAAGAAGTCGTGAAGCTGTGGGCCAGCGGCACCGCGCGCGACCGGCGGGGGATGGCCCGGCGCGGCCGTGGCGATTACTCGAAGAGCACCTGCACCGTGGCGCTGGCGTGGTAGGTGCCGGGCGGCGCCTCATTGCCCTGCAGGTAGGCGCCCACCATGGCCTGCGCGACGCCATTGTGAATTTGCGGCACGGCAAACGTGCGCGCGGCCAGCGGGGGCACACCGGCGGCCGAAGCAGTGAGTTCGCTCTGCATGAACGTCACCCTGGGCGGCAGGCCCTGGTGACGGCCGAACGTGAGCAGTGCCACAAAGGACGGGTGAGTGGCCAGCTCGGCGGGCAGCGCATCGCCGAAATCCTCCATCATTTGCTGCATCACGCCCGGTTCGGTGACGGGGTCGATGTCCATCATGGCGCCGCCCTGGATGGTCAGTTGCACCGCAAACTGGGCCGAGATGGCCAGCGCCGTGCGAGGACCCGGCAGACTTACCGCCAGCACGCCGAGTACCAGCCCGGCCGCGCCGAGTGCTGGCCAGCGCCAGCCGCGCCGCGGCGAGCGGCGCACTGCGCTCGTTGGCTTGTGCTGGAGCGGCAATGGCATGTTCAATCCGTGGGTTCGCGGTGCCGCGTCTAATTCAATTCTGCCGGGCGGCCATACCGGAATAACGCTGCGCTGCGCCAAAAGGGGTACATCTTGCGCCGCGGCCCTGTCTACTGACCACGCATGCAGAATGCCCACCATTTTGCGACAGTGGTCCGCGCCCGGTTCAGGTTCCAGCATAACATTGAATCTATTTTGATGAAACCCGGCCCGGCATGCCGACCTTGCACCTCCGGCTGGTCGTCGCGCCCGCGGCGAGCGGGCCGGCGGGCGGTATGAGGCGAAAGACTTGTTGCGATTGGTGAAACGGATGCGCTCGCATCCATCCCGCTCGCCAGGTTGGGAGGATTCTACTCAACTCGCGTTGGGAGTGGGCAAAGGCGCCAGCGCGATGTGCCACGATTCGCCCTCCATCGATTGCTCGCATTCGAACTGTGCGGCAAAGTCGCCATCGGCCCACTCGGCGGTGAGCGTTTCGCCCATGATGAACGGGCGGTGCGCCTGCAGCGCGTCCAACACGCCCGCGGAGCCCGTGATGCGCAGGCGGATGCGATCGGAAATCTCCAGGTTGGCCTGCTTGCGCGCGTCCTGCACGGTGCGCACCAGCTCGCGGGCCAGCCCTTCGCGCAACAGCCCCTTGTCCAGGCGCGTATCCAGGGCCACCAGAAAGCCCTCGTCCTCCGCGGACTGATAGCCCTCGGCCGAGCTGGTTTCAATGAGCACATCCTCCGGCTCGAACGTGATGTGCGTATCGGCCACGGGCAGAGTGACCGGCTCGCCGCGCGCGACCGCGGCGGCAATGGCCGCGCCGTCCGCGGCTTGCAGCGCCTGGCGGATGGCCGGAATGAGCTTGCCGTGGCGCTTGCCCAGCCGCGGCAGGTTGGGCTTGATGCGGTAGGTGACCAGGGTCGCGTCCTGGGCGATGAACTCCACGGCCTTGACGTTGAGCTCGTCTTCGATCTGCTCCAGGTGCGCCTCGGCCGCGGCCCGCGCGGCCGCGTCGGGCACCCGCACGAGAATGCGCGAGAGGGGCTGGCGCACACGATGACCCGAAGCCGCGCGGGCGGTGCGCCCCAGCCGCACGATGGCCTGCACCATATCCAGTTGGCGGATCAGCGCCGCATCGGCCGCGCTGGCCTGGACCTGGGGCCAGTCGGTCATGTGCACGCTGAGGGATGCCTGGGCATTCTGGCTGCGCTCCAGGTTCTGGTACAGGGCCTCGGCCAGGAAGGGCATGAAGGGCGCGATGAGCCGCGCCACGGTGCACAGGCACTCGTAGAGGGTCAGATAGGCCGATTGCTTGTCCGCGCCCGCCTCGGCCTTCCAGAAGCGGCGCCGGTTGCGGCGCACGTACCAGTTGCTGAGCTGGTCCACCAGGCGCTCGATGGCCTCGCCGGCGGTGCGGGGGTCGTAGGCGTCCAGGGCCACGGTGGCCCGCTGCACCGTGTCGCGCAGCAGGGCCAGCGCCCAGCGGTCGATCTCCGGGCGCTGCGCTTCCGGCACGGTCCGGGTCAGTTCCACCGCATCCAGCCGCGCGTACATCACGAAGAAGGCGTAGGTGTTCCACAGCGTGTTGAGGATGGAGCCGGCCACGTCGGCCACGATGTCCACCGAGATGCGCTTCTGACCCTCGGGGGGCACGCGCGCCAGGAAATACCAGCGCAGCGGATCGGCGCCCGTGGTGTCGAACACATCGTAGGGGTTGACAATGTTGCCCAGCGACTTGGACATCTTGCGCCCGTCCGCATCCACGATGTGGCTCAGGCAGACCACGTTGCGGAAGGCCACCGAGTCGGAGACCAGCACGGCGATGGCGTGCAGGGTGTAGAACCAGCCCCGCGTCTGGTCGATGGCCTCGCAGATGTAGTCGGCCGGAAAATGCCGCTCGAAGATCTCCTGGTTCTCGAAAGGATAGTGCCACTGGGCGTAGGACATGGCCCCGGAATCGAACCAGCAGTCGATCACCTCCGGCACGCGGCGCATCTCGCGCCCGGTCACCGGATGCATGAAGGTGATCTCGTCCACCGCCGGGCGGTGCAGGTCGAGCC
>JACQHH010000125.1 GCA_016199125.1 Candidatus Lambdaproteobacteria bacterium | reverse complement strand
TCCCTATGCCGTGTGGATCTCGGAGATGATGCTCCAGCAGACCCAGGTGGCCACGGTGCTGCCCTACTTCGCCCGCTGGATGGCGCGCTTTCCTCACGTGCGGGCGCTGGCCGAGGCGCCCCTGGAAGACGTGCTGAAGGCCTGGGAGGGACTGGGCTACTACGCCCGCGCGCGCAACCTGCAGCGGGCCGCGGCGCTGGTGCTGCAGCGCCACGCCGGGCGCCTGCCGGACGACGTGGCGCCGCTGCGCGCGCTGCCGGGCATCGGCGCCTACAGCGCCGGCGCCATTGCCAGTATCGCCTTCAACCGGCCGGTCCCGGCCGTGGACGGCAACGTCGGGCGGGTGCTGTCGCGGCTGGTGGCGCTGCCCTGGCCCTGGCGCGGCCGCGAGGGACAGGCGGCGCTGTGGGCCCTGGCCGCGGGGCTGGTGCCTCCGCGCGGCGCGCGGCTGTTCAACCAGGGGCTGATGGAGCTGGGCGCGCTGGTGTGCCGCGACAAGGCGCCGGCCTGCGGGCGCTGCCCCCTGCGTTCCCACTGCGCCGCCTTTGCGGCGGGCGAGCCGCTGGCCTGGCCCCTGCGCGAGTCCCGCCGGCCCCGGCGCGCGGTGCGCGGCGTGCTGGCCGTGCTGCGGGCCCGTGGGTCGCTGCTGCTGCGGCGCTGCCCCGAGGATGGCCTGTGGGGCGGGTTGTACGAGTTTCCCTGGCTGGCCCGCGCGGACGGCGAGACGCCCCAGGCCGCGGCCGCGCGCCTGCTGGGCAGCCTGGGCGAAGCGCAGGCCGCCCCCGGCGACACCTGGGCCCTGCGGCACGAGCTGACGCACCTGGCGCTGGAGCTGGAGTGCCGGTTGTATACGATCCCCGCGCGCAACGGGCCGACCGGCCGCGCCGGGGCGCTGCTGTGGGTGACGCCGCGCGAGCTGGCGCGGCTGCCCCTCAGCCGCGTGGGGCACAAGGTGCTGGCGCACCTGGACGGCATGCCCGGGGCCCAGCGCCAGGCGCGACCCCGGCCTCATCCTGCGGTGGAGCTTCCATGACCATCAAGATCGGCATCCTGTGCGGCGGACGCAGCGGCGAGCACGAGGTGTCCCTGCTCTCCGCGCGCAGCATCTACGACGCGCTGGACCGCAAGCGCTTCGCGCCGCTGCTGGTGGCCATCGACAAGCAGGGGCACTGGCGCGCGGGCACACCCCAGACCCTGCTGCTGCACGCCGACGACGCCGCGCGCATCGCGCTCAACCCGGCCGCTCCGCGCGTGGTGCCCATGGCCGAGGAGGGCGTGTGCCTGCTGCCGGGGTGGGACGACGAATCGGTACAGCTCGAGGTGGAGCTGTTCTTTCCCATCATCCACGGCACCGACGGCGAGGACGGCGCGCTGCAGGGCCTGCTGCGCATGTGGGATCTGCCCTTCGTGGGCGCCGACGTGCTGGGCTCGGCGCTGGGCATGGACAAGGACGTGACGAAGCGCCTGCTGGCCCATGCCGGGCTGCCCGTGGCGCGCTGGGTGACCCTCAACCGCAACACGCGCGAGGAGGCGGCCTTCGCGCGCCTGAGCGAAACACTGGGCCTGCCCCTGTTCGTCAAGCCGGCCACGCTGGGCTCGTCGGTGGGCGTGAGCCGCGTCGCCGACGCCCCGGCCCTGGACGCCGCCCTCAAGGCGGCCTTCCGCTACGACAACAAGGTGCTGGTGGAGCAGGCCATCGCCGGGCGCGAGATCGAATGTTCCGTGCTGGGCTCGGGGCCCGGCGGCGACGTGCCGCCCCGCGCCTCGCTGCCGGGGGAGGTGGTGCCCCGCGGCGGATTCTATTCCTACGCGGCCAAGTACCTGGAGGCCGACGGCGCCGAGCTGCATGTGCCGGCCAAGCTGGATGCGGGCACCGTGGCGCGCGTGCAGGCCCTGGCCGTGCGCGTGTTCGAGGTGCTGGAATGCGACGGCATGGGGCGCGTGGATTTCTTCCTCATGCCGGACGGGCAGCTCGTGGTCAACGAGATCAACACCCTGCCCGGCTTCACGCGCATCAGCATGTACCCCAAGCTCTGGGCGGCATCGGGCCTGCCCTACCCGGAGCTGCTTTCGCGGCTGGTGGACCTGGCCCTGGCCCGTCATGCGCGCCGGCAGGCGCTGCAACGCGACTTCACGGCACAGGATTGACGCGCACCAGCCGGCTGCGCGCACCGGGGACGCCCGGCGATTTTTTTCACCGGCCAAATGGGGTATGAACGAGGGCAACGCAACGCGGTCTCGCTGCGTTCCGACACCATGAGCCGGCGCTGCCGCCCGACCGGGGAACGATCCGGAGCCGGGGCGCCGCCGGCGCCATGCAGCACCATCGCAGAAACTCCCTGGAATATTTCCGCTGACCACCCCCAGGCACCGAGAGGGAAGCATCATGTCCACAGATCACGTCTTCGGCTTCGATACGCTCCTGCAGCACGCGGGACAGCAACCCGACCCCACCACGGGCGCCCGCGCCGTGCCCATCTACCAGACCACCAGCTTTGTCTTCGACGACACCGAGGACGCGGCGGCGCTGTTTGCCCTGCAGAAATTCGGCAACATCTACACCCGCATCGGCAACCCCACCACGGGCGTGCTGGAAGAGCGCATCGCGGCGCTGGAAGGAGGCGTGGGCGGATTGGCCACGGCCTCGGGACAGGCGGCGCAGGCCATGGCCATCTTCTCGCTGGCCAACTCCGGCGACGACATCATCTCGGCGGCCACGCTCTACGGGGGCACCTACACCCAGTTCGACACCACGTTCCGCAAGTTGGGCATCAACACCATCTTCGTGAACCCGGACGACCCGGAAAACTTCCGCAGGGCGCTCACGCCCCGCACCAAGCTGCTCTATGCCGAGACCATCGGCAATCCGCTGATCAACGTGCTGGACATCGCGGCGGTCGCCAGGATCGCGCACGAGGCCGGCGTACCGCTGATGGTCGACAACACCTTCGCCTCGCCCTACCTGTGCCGGCCCATCGAGCACGGCGCGGACATCGTGGTGCACTCCGCCACCAAGTTCATCGGCGGCCACGGCAACTCCATCGGAGGGCTGATCGTGGACTCGGGCAAGTTTCCCTGGGACAACGGCAATTTTCCGGGGCTCACCGAACCTTCGCCCGGCTACCACGGCATGCGCTATTTCGAGACCTTTGGCGACATGGCGTATATCCTGAAAT
This sequence comes from Candidatus Lambdaproteobacteria bacterium, assembly GCA_016199125.1. GTDB lineage: Bacteria > SAR324 > SAR324 > SAR324 > JACQKK01 > JACQHH01. Next base: position 6,486 of record JACQHH010000125.1, on the reverse strand, counting down.
GCAGGGTGGAAGCATTGCGCGACCTGGGTCCCGCGATGAGCCCATTCAACGCGTTCCTGTTCCTCACCGGTCTGGAGACCCTGAGCGTGCGCATGGAACGGCACGTGGCCAACGCGCTGACCGTGGCGGAATTCCTGGAGCAGCACCCCGCCGTCTCCTGGGTCAACTTCCCGGGCCTGAAGCGCAGCAAGTACCACGCCCTGAGCAGGAAATACCTGCCCAAGGGTCCGGGGGCCATCATGACCTTCGGGGTCAAGGGCGGCTTCGATGCAGGACGCAACTTCATCAACAGCGTGCAACTCTTTTCCCATCTGGCCAACGTGGGCGATGCCAAGAGCCTGGTCATCCATCCGGCGTCCACGACGCACTCGCAGTTGACCGAGGAAGACATGAAAGCGGGCAACATCACGCCGGACATGATCCGCATGTCGGTGGGCATCGAGGACGTGAACGACCTGATCTGGGACCTGGAGCAGGCCCTGCCGAAAGAATGACGGCCGGGCGCCCAAGCCCTGGGGCCCGCGACGCACGCACATCTTGACGTGTCGTATGGAGACGCAACATGCCGGACTATGAAGCACCCAAACCCGGGTCGCAGCAATTCCCCGGGCAGAATGCGGAACTGATTCGGGGGATCCTGCAGTCGCACAAGAAAGTGGCCATGGTGGGTCTTTCGGCCAATCCCAACCGGCCCAGCTTTTTCGCGGCGACCTATCTCAAGGACTATGGCTTCGAGATCACGCCGGTGAACCCGGCCTACCAGGAAGTGATGGGCCTCAAGTGCTACCCCGACCTGGACTCGGTGCCGGGTGCGCTGGAGGTGGTGGACATCTTCCGCAAGCCCGAGGATGTGCCGGGCATCGTGGCCGATGCCATCCGGCTGGGGGCCAAGGTGATCTGGATGCAGTTGGGCGTGGTGAACCTGGCAGCGCGCCAGACGGCCCTGGACGCGGGCCTGAAGGTGGTCATGGACCGCTGCATGAAGATCGAGCACGCCCGCTATCACGGGGGCATGAACGTCACGGGCCTGCGCACCGGCGTGATTTCCGCCAAGAAGACGCGGCTCTGATACGCCCCCATCGCCGGCGGCGGCGGGGCAGGGGCCACGGGGAGACGCGCCCGGTGGTCTGTCCGCCGTCCCCGGCGCAACCTGCAACGGCTTCCCATTCATGCGCAAGGGAATGTTGACGCCATCGTTTCTGGTGATGTTCGTGCTGGCCGCCGCGATGACGGTGCTGGCCTGGTACCGGGGCCCGTCCGTGGCGCGCGAAGGGTTCAGCGCCGCCTGGGGGCTGTTCTGGTTCATCATGCCCAACCTGGTGGTGGGGCTGATCCTGGGCGGAATGATCCAGGTGCTGCTGCCGCGGGAGCTGGTGGCCCACTGGGCGGGCGAGGAGTCGGGCCTGCGCGGGCTGGCCATCGCCACCGTGGCCGGGGCCATCACGCCCGGCGGACCCTTCGTGCAGTTTCCCGTGGTGGCGTCGCTGTGGAAGGCCGGCACGGGGATCGGGCCCATCACGGCCTATGTCAGCGCCTGGTCGCTGCTGGGTTTCCAACGCATCCTGGTCTACGAGGGGCCCATCCTGGGCTGGCGCTTTGTGCTGACGCGCATCGCCGTAGCCCTGATGATGCCCATCGTGGCGGGCTATGCCACCGCCTGGCTGTTCCGCAAGGGTCTGCAATACTTCTGAGCGCCCCGTCCAGCGGTGACGGGCCGGGCGTTGCGTAACCCTCCCGCCGCGGCGCGGAACGGCCAAACGCGTTGGCACCAAGTCCCGCCATGCTCCCCGCCGCACAGCGCGATACAAACGGTACGAAACAAAAAGGGGCGCTCGAGGCGCCCCTTGCAGGTCGAAGCAAATCCAATTCCGCGCTGCCGCGCGTTGCAGTCTACAGCTCGGTCAGGCCATCGCCCGCGGGCGGGCGGGCGGCCGCGGCAGCCGGTTTTGCGGCCTGACGTCCGCGCTTGGGCGGCGCGGCGGCCACCGTTTCGCGGGCCACCGGCCGTTCGATGTACACGCGCTCTTCCAGCTTGAGCTTGTCGATCTTCACGCCCGCGTCCGCCGTCAGTTCGGAGGAGCGGATCAGGGCCGTGGCCAGCAGGTCGCGCGAGCGCTGGGCCGCTTCTTCCAGCAGGTCGATGCGGTTCAGCTTGTCGTAGTACATGTCGGCCAGGCTGGCGTGCTTGATCTTGCGTGGATCGTCCATCAGCACCGTGTGGAACTTGAGGCCGTTGATGATCTTCTTGCGCGTGTTGCCCTTGTTGCGCGCGCGGATGATGGTCGCTTCCAGCTCCCGCCCGATCAGCTCTTCGGAGACCGGCAGGTAATGGTCGTGCAGCTCGTCGTAGGCCACCAGGTTCTGATGAATGATGTGTTCGAGGTTGTAGTAGATGCGCGAAATGGCGTTTTCCCCGCCGCCGATGGGGATGAACGTGGTCACGCGGTTCACCGCCTCGCCGTAGGTGTAGATGCGCACGCCCAGGGTGATGTCCAGGGACTTGCTGCACACGTCGCGCATGTACACGTCGCGCTCGAAGGGCGGCACCTCGGAGGCCATGTGGAAGTCGCGCATCACGCGCCCGGCGATGTCGTGGCGCACGTTGACCATGGAGAGGAACTTCTCCGTTTCCCGGCGGATCAGGCTGGTCTGGTTGCCCTCGTACACCAGGTTGGTGAGCCCGTGGTGCGTGGCCTTGGGATCGGCGGAGAGGTAATAGCCCCAGAGCTGCTGGTAGATGAGCTGGGCCAGGTTCTGGATGATGCGGTCCTTTTCGCCTTCGAAGGGCACGGTGATGTTCGTGCAGGCGGGGTGCACGTCCTTCCCGTCGAGCAGCAGCCGCACGCAGTTCTCGATCTGGATGAAGCTGTTCAGGTCGGTGACGATGCGGGCGATGAGTTCCTCGGAATCGTCGTACTTGATGGTCAATTCCTCGGAGTTCTGGTACAGCCGGCCGGGGCCCCGCTCGGGAAGGCGCCAAGTGTGTTCGGTCATGACTACACGCTCCTGCAAAGGTACCGCTCGGTGAGACCGCCCCTGCGGCGAAGTGGAAGCACGGACGATTTGTTTCCGGGGCAATCCGGAATCGGCAGCGCCGGTTTCAAGCGCGCCGGAATTCAAGGTATGTTAGCAGTCTATAGCACGAAGTTCTATGGGGGACGTGGGGGCTTTGTCAACTGAATCCGCGTGAACCCACGGGCCGCCGCCCACCGGGCGCCCCGCGGGGCCCGGCGGCACGCCACGGGAGGTCGATTGCTGGCCGATTCCGAGTTCATTGCGTTCCTGGTGCAGGCGCAGGCACTGCAGTTCGGCTCGTTTACGCTGAAGAGCGGGCGCGTGTCCCCCTATTTCTTCAACTCGGCGCGCTTTCACACCGGCCCGCGGCTGATGCGGCTGGCGCAGCACTTCGCGCGCACGGTGCAGGCCCACGCCCCGCGGGCCACCATCGTCTTCGGCCCGGCCTACAAGGGCATTCCCCTGGCCGTGGCCACGGCCGCGGCGCTCAGCACGGCCACGGGCCGCGAGGTGGGCTACCTGTTCAACCGCAAGGAGGCCAAGACCCATGGGGATGCCGGCTTATTCGTGGGCAAGACGCCCGGCCCGGACGATCGCCTGGTGATCGTGGACGATGTGATCACCGACGGGCAGACCAAGCTGGAGGCCGTCGCGGCGCTGCGGGCGACCTTCGACACGCCCATCGACGCGCTGGTGATCGCCTTCAACCGCATGGAGCAGGACGCCGCAGGGCGCGATGCGCTGCACGAGTTCGAACGCGCCACGGGCATCCCCGTGCAGGCCATCGTCTCCCTGGCGGAGCTGGAGGCCGCGTTGGCCGGGGGGATGCTGCGCGAGCTGGGGCCCGGCGCGCCGCCGGTGGCCCAGGTGCTGGCGGGCATTCGACAGTACCGTGCGCGATATGGTAGTTCGTCAGCACACTGAGCCCAGCGCGAGCGGAGCCGGCCGGCCCCGCCGCCCGCGTGCCCGCAAGGGTCGCTCGGTGGCCCCCCGGATGGATAAGACGCATCGCCCATGAACGCACGCACGCCACCTTCGCCCGAAGGACTGCGCCGGGCCAAGGTGGCCTGGGAGCAGAGCGCGGCGGACCTGCGCGATGCCCAGGCCCGGCTGCGCGACGGGGCGGGGCTGGAGAGCAGCTTCTTCAGCCTGCAGGCCGCGCTGAACGCCCTGGCCGCGGTGTCGCGGCTGTACGGGCACGTGCAGTTGCCCAATCACAGTCCGGCGCAGATGCTGGCCCTGTGCCGCGAGGCCGACGCGCGCTTCGCGTCCCTGGGCGATGCCGTGGCGGCGCTGGAAACGGTGCAGGAGCAGGACCCCTTCCGGGGCCCGCACGCGCCCGGCGGGATGGAGAGCGGGCGCAAGGCCCTGGCCGATGCCACGGCCGTGCACAAGACGGTGCGGGCCTTCCTGAAGGAGCATCGCAAAACGTACTTTTCGCCCTGAAGCCCAGGTCCCCCGCCGGGGGACCGCCGTCGCCCCGCGCGGGCGGGGGACACCATGCAGCGAGGCTATCCGATGACCCTATCCTTCGGCGTGAAGACCGTGAACACGCTCAAGCAGGAGTTGCAGCGCCGGCTGGACGTGCTGGAGCAGTATCCCATCGAGCAGGAGCTGGCCCGGGAAGGCAATCTCACCGCGCTGCTCAAGATCGCGCTGAAAAACGAGGTGGAGGCCAGCGAGATCGCCGCCTATTGGCTCCCCACCACCAGCGAGATCGACATCAAGCTCGGCTTCGCCCGGCAGGTGGGCGACGAGGCGCGGCACTATCGCCTGATCTGCGAGTTTCTGGAAAAGCGCGGCGTGTCGCTGGAGGACTTCAATCCCCTGGCCGAGGGCCATTCGCCCCTCTTCGCCGCGCTGCAGGGCATGTCGCGCACCGTCGAGCGCCTGGCGGCCGGGCAGTTCACCCGCGAGGCCATCGCCATCCGGCGCAACGAGATGTTCATCCGCTACCTGGAAAAGCACGGGCACATGGACATGGCGCGCATCTACCGCGACCAGATTCAGCCGGACGAGACGCACCACCACGAGCTGGGCTGCCAGGGGCTGGAACAGTTGCTCAAGAACGACGCCGACGTGAGCGCCGCGCGGGCCGCCATGGAGCGCACGCTGTCCATCGCCGACGAGATGAAGAAGGCCGTCCAGAAGAAATCCGGGCTGAAAACCCTGCCCGGCTGCTGAACCCGGGATGGTTTCGTACCAATTTGCATTCAAGACGCGACGGATTGCCGCACCCTTCGAGACGCGCCCTGTCGGGCGCTCCTCAGGGCGGCGGCAATTCTCCGTGCTCCTGAGGAAGTCCCCGCAGGGGACTGTCTCGAAGGACACGGAGAATTAGCATCATTTTGAATACGAAATTGTATCACAGCCGCAGGCCCTCGAACTGTTTCAGGGCGTCCGGATTGGCCAGGGCGTCGCGGTTCTTCACCGGCTCATTGCGCAGCAGCGACGTCACCGCCAGCTCCACCTTCTTGCCGTTGATGGTCACCGGCACCTCGCGGATGGCGCGGATCACCGCCGGCACGTGCCGCGGGGTGGCCCGGGCGCGGATGGCCTTGCGGATGTCCTGTTCCCGGGCCGCGTCCAGCGTCTGGCCGGGCTGCATGACAACGAACAGCACCACCTGCACGTCGCCCTCCGTCTGGTGCCCCACCACCAGGCTGTCCTGCACATAGGGCAGGTCCTCCACGATGCGGTAGATTTCCGCCGTGCCGATGCGCACCCCGCCGGGATTGAGCGTGGCGTCGCTGCGCCCGTAGACCACGATGCCCCCGTGCTCGTTGATGCTGATGTAGTCGCCGTGGCGCCAGATGCCCGGATAGGTCTCGAAATAGGCGCCCTTGTACTTGGCGCCGTCCGGGTCGTGCCAGAAATAGATGGGCATGGACGGGAAGGGCTTGCGGCACACCAGCTCGCCCTTGGCGCCGATGACGGGGCGGCCATCCTCGTCGAAGGCGGCCATGTCCGAGCCCAGGGTCGGACCCTGGATTTCCCCCGCGTACACCGGCACGAAGGGATTGCCGCCCATGAAGGAGCCAATGATGTCCGTGCCGCCGCAGATGGAGGCCAGGTGCAGATCGGACTTGACCGCCTCGTAGACCCACTGGAACTGGTTGCGTTCCAGGGGCGCGCCCGTGGAGAGCATCGTGCGCACGCGGCGCAGGTCGGCCACCTCGCGGGGAATCAGCCCGGCCTTCTGACAGGTGCCCAGAAACTTGGGGCTGGTGCCGTAGATGGTCACGCCCGTGTCCGCAGCCAGCTTGAACATGCGCTCGGGGCCCGGCCAGCCCGGGCTGCCGTCGTAGAGCAGGATCGTGGCCCCCTGGGCCAGACCGCTGGCCAGCCAGTTCCACATCATCCAGCCGCAGGTGGTGAAGTAAAAGAAGACATCGGCAGGCTTCAGGTCCACCTGCAGCAGGTGCTCCTCGAGGTGCTTGAGCAGCGTTCCGCCGGCGCCGTGGATGAGGC
>JACQHH010000032.1 GCA_016199125.1 Candidatus Lambdaproteobacteria bacterium | reverse complement strand
TCGTCCATGGAAAAAGCCATATTCGCCGCGGGGTGTTTCTGGGGTGTGGAAGCCGCGTTCCGCAAGATCGAGGGAGTCAAATCGGCCGAGGTGGGCTACAGCGGGGGCAAGACGGAACAGCCCAGCTACGAGCAGGTGTGCTCGGGCCGCACGGGCCATGCCGAGGCGGTGCTGGTGGAATACGACCCGGCCCAGGTGAGCTACGAGAAGCTGCTGGAAGCCTTCTGGGGCCTGCACGACCCCACCACACTCAACCGGCAAGGGCCGGACGTGGGCACGCAGTACCGCTCCGCCGTGTTCGCCACAACGCCCGCGCAGGAGGCCGCGGCGAAAAAATCCAAGGCCGCCGCCGACGCCTCAGGCAGGTTCCGCGGCCGCATCGTCACGGAGATCGCCCCCGCCAAGCCCTTTTACCGCGCCGAGGACTATCACCAGCGCTACTTCGAGAAGCGCTTCGGCCTGGCCTCGGGGCATCAATAGGAGCTACCAGCGCAGGCCCAGGGCCTCGGTGAGGAACTGGTTGAAGGGCGCCCCCGCGCGGCAGATCTCGGTGAAGCGCGCCATGAAATCGTCGGCGCAGGCGTCCTGCTCCTTGAGTTTGGTGACCGTAGTGAAATCCTTGAACTTGAGGTCCTCGATCAGTGGGTGCGCCGGGTCGTAGCCCTTGGGCGGGCGGGAGAGCTTGTCGCCGGTCAGCTCGTGGGTGGTCTGCAGGGCCTTGGAGGCCTTGATGCGCTGCCAGCGCGCCCCCTCGCGCACCAGGGCGTCGCGGATGCGCCCCAGGGCCCTGGCATCCGGCTGCCAGATGCCGACCCCTGCAAACACCCTGCCAGGCTCCATGTTCAGGTAGAAGCCGGGCGCATGCACGTCCTTGCCCGCCTCGTGGCGGAAATGCGCGCCGGCCGCCGTCTTGTAGGGGCTCTTGTCCTTGGAGAAGCGCACGTCGCGATAGATGCGGAACAGGGAGCCGCCGTTGGGAGACGGATCGGCCACGTAGGCCGGGCTGATCTTCTTCAGATGCGGCCCGAAGTCGGCAATGAAACGCAGCATGGGCTGGCGCACGTCGTCCTCGTAGCGCGCCTTGTGGGCCTGGAACCATTCCCGTTCGTTGTTGTCGGCCAGCTCGCGCAGGAAGCGGAACAGGGCCGGCTTGAAATACGCTTGCTTGGCCATCATGCACTCCTCGATGCCTTGCGGTGGATGCCCAGGGGCGGCGCGCCGTGCACCGTGGGCCGGGGCTGCGCCGCATCGGCCGCCGCGGCGCCCATGGAATTGAAGAAGTCCTGCAACGTGCGCCCCGGCACGTCCGCGAACGTATCGTCCAGCAGTTGCAGACGCCGCATGCGGTCCAGCCGGAAATGGCGGAAGGCGTCGCGCAGTTCGCACCAGCCCACCAGCGTCCACTTGGCGCCCCAGAAGAACAGGCCCAGGGGCTGGATCACGCGGCTGCTGCGCACGCCGTCCTCGCGCGTATAGGCGCAGTGTACCTTGCGCCGGGCCGTAAGGGCCGCGCGCAGCAGGGCCAGGTGGCCCTTGGCGGGCTCGTTGCGGTGCAGGTCGGGGGCGAACAGGGCCGCCTCGGCCACGTGGGCCTTGAGCCGCTCGGGCAGGGCCGACTCCACCTTGCCCAGGGCGCTGCCTGCGGCCCGGGCCAACTCCACGTCGGCCCAGGTGCGCACCAGGCGCGCCCCCAGCACCAGCGCGGCGATCTCCTCCGGCGTGAACATCAGCGCGGGCAGGTCGAAGCCCGGCGGCAGATAATAGCCCACCCCGGCCTCGCCCTGGATGGGCACGCCGGAAAGCGACAGGTCGCGCACGTCGCGGTAGATGGTGCGCTCGGAGACTTCCAGCTCGTCGGCCAGGCGGGCGGCGGTGGTGATGCGGCGGCGGCGCAGCAACTGCACGATCTGGAACAGCCGGTCGGCACGGCGCATGGCGTTCTCCTCCCTGGGGCGCGGCCCGCCGTCGCGGCGCGAGCCGTGGCGTATGGTTAGCACAGCCGGCCCGCCCCTGTCGTGCGCGGGCTTACCATGCGGCGGCCTTGCACCGCCCGGGGGGCGGCGCTGCCGCCCGGCACGCCCGGCAGTTGCACCTGCGGCGCGGCGTGCAGAGCGGCCCCATGGCCGTCCGGCCGCGTCCTGGCCGACCGACCGCGGGGCGCCCATTCTCCCGCGCCTAGGACTGGGCGGCGGGTTCCCACAGGCCCACCACGGCGCCCACCGGGTCGGCGATGATGGTGAAGGCGCCCATCTCGGGCACCTCGGTCTTCTCCTGCACCACCTTGGCGCCCAGCTTCCTGGCGCGGCTGGTGCTGGCGGCCAGGTTGGCCACCTGGATGTAGGGCATCCAGTGCGAGGGCGCGCCCGGTGCCGGGTTGGTCAGCATGCCCCCGCCGGTGCCCTCGCCCACGCTGATGGTGGTGTAGGGCATGTCGCCCGGCATGTCATGCAGCTCCCAGCTCAGCAGCTCGCCATAGAAGCGTTTGGCCTTGGCGACGTCCGAGGCGTGCAATTCGACGTGAACGAATGGATTTCCCATGGTGTTCTCCCCTGATGGTTGGCGTGTCGGTGGAAGCGGCCGGGCGTCGGTGCGCGGCCTTGCCCTCCGATGCTTCGACGCCATGCTAATCCGGGGCTCCTGACAGCATCGTGTCAGTAGTGTTGGCAGGAGCGCCCGAGGCTCATCGCGGCCCGCCGACGACGCCGCCCAGCCGGTTGACTTATGGCCGCCCAGGCGGTATTCCGGCCCGGCAGGCAGCGGCAGTCGGCACACAGCGGGGAACGCACAACGGAGGCTCGGGCCATGAAGACATGCATCACGGGCGGCTGGGTGGTGGCCTTCCGCAACGGCGGCCACGAGGTGTTCGAGGGCGGCGAGGTGGTCTACGAGAACGGGGCCGTCGTGCACGCGGGCGGGGCTTACGCCGGGCCGGTGGACGAGCGCATCGACGCCACGGGCATGCTGGTGGCGCCGGGCTTCATCAACACCCATGTGCACACCTCCGGCAACGGGGGCGACACCATGCTCATGGACATGCTGAAGAACGACTACCGTACGACCAACTACATGTCATTCGCCGCGCCCATCAAGGGCAGGCAGGTGCCCCCGGCCGGCGAGGACATGGCCGCCATCCGCCGCTTCGTGCTGCTGCACGCCATGAAGGGCGGCGCCACCACCATCATCGACGTGGGCGGGCTGCGCGGGGACTGGGAGCGCTACGCCGAGCTGATCGAGTCCCTGGGGGCGCGGGTCTATGCCGGCCCCTCCTTCCGCGAGCGCAACACCTTCACCGATCCCCAGGGGCGCATCTATTACGACTCTGACACCGAGGCGGGCCGCAAGGGTCTGGCCGCGGCCGTGGACTACATCCGCGCCTTCAACGGGGCCGCAGGCGGGCGCCTGCGCGGGATGCTCAACCCGGCCCAGGTGGAGACCTGCGGCGAGGCGCTGCTGCGCGACACCAAGGCCGCCGCCCGCGAGCTGAACGTGCCCGTGCACACCCACGCCGGGGGCAACCTGCTGGAGTTCGCCGAGATCCTGCGCGAGCAGCGCCGCACGCCCATCCAGTACCTGGCGGACATCGGCTTCCTGGACGCGCGCACGCTGATCGGCCACGGCGTGTTCACCACCGCGCACCCCTGGTCCCACTATCCCTTCGGCGACGACCTGCGCGTGCTGGCCGAGACGGGTGCCACGGTGGGTCACTGTCCCTACAAGTACGCCAAGATGGCCATCGTGCTGCGCTCTTTCCAGCGCTACCTGGAGGCGGGCGTGACCCTGGCCCTGGGCACCGACACCTTTCCCATGGACATGGTCTCGGAGCTGCGCTGGGCGGGCATCCTGGCCAAGGTGGCCGACGAGAACTATCAGGCGGGGCAGCCGCGCGACACCTTCAACGCGGCCACCCTGGGCGGCTGCGTGTTCCTGGGGCGGGACGACCTGGGGCGGCTGGCTCCGGGCGCGCGGGCGGACATCATCCTGGTGCGGCTGGATCACCTGCACTCGGCGCCCTACCGCGACCCCATCAAGGCGCTGGTGGACTTCGGCTCCGGGCGCGACGTGGACACGGCGATCGTGGAGGGGCGCACGGTCATCGCCGGAGGGCACGCCGTGGCCCTGGACGAGGCGCAGGTCTATGCCCATGCCCGCGACGCCATTGGCCGCTTCTGGCAGCATGTGCCGGACTGGCACTGGGCCGGCGCCACGGTGGACCAGGTCATTCCACCCGCCTATCCCCTGCACAGGCGCGGAGACTAACGCGGCGGCCCGCGTTGAGCGGGTCCCAGGCGGCGCCTACCACAGCCGCGACGAGGCGATGTCGGCCCCGGCGCGCAGGGTCCTCAGCTTCTCCCAGACCACGTCCTCGGCCACGACGTTGGCCCCGGCAAAGGTGCTGAAGCCGCAGTCCACCCCGGCGATGATGCGCTCGCGGTCGCCCACCATCTCCACCGCCTTTGCGATGCGCTGGGCCACCAGCTCCGGGTGCTCCACGTAGTTGGTGGTGGAGTCGATCACGCCCGGAATGAGCAGCATCCCGCCGGGCAGGGGCATCCTGCGCAGCACGTCCATCTCGTGGGCGTGGCGCGGATTGGCGAAGGGCACGCTCAGCGCCCCCACGCGGGCCCGGGTGATGAGGCCCAGCACGTCGGCCAGGGCCACGTCGTCCACGTGCGGGCCGTCGTAGTTGCCCCAGCACACGTGCAGGCGCGCGCGCTCCGGCGGGATGTTTTCCAGCGCCACGTTGATGGCCTCGATGTGCAGCTCCACCATGGCCTGGAACGTGGCGAGGGGCTCGTCCTGGCAGAACCAGTGGCGTTCCAGCGCCAGGTCGGGGGCGTCGATCTGCAGCAGGTGGCCCTGCGCCACGATGTGCTCCCATTCCTTGCGCATCTCCCGCGCCACGGCCATCACGTAGGCCTCGTGGGAATCGTAGTGGGCGTTGAGCATGGTGGTGGTGACGATGCCCGGCGAGGCCGAGGTCATGAACGGCTCGGCGAAGCCTCCGGGGTGCCGCCGCAGCGCCGCGGCGAACCCGGCGCATTCGGCTTGGATGCCTGAGAAATCCTCGTAGCGCACCGCGGAGAGCGCCTGCGGCGCCGTGGCGATGCGCGCCCGGCGGTTGGCGCGCCCCTGCAGGATCGCCGCGTAGCCTGGAAAGCGCGTCATGTCGCTGAAAGCGCCCCGGTTGGACGTGCCGCCGAAGCCGCTCATGCGCTGGGGCACGTAGGTCTGGAAGCCTACGCGGGGCTGCTCGCCATCGTTGCCGATGTCGATGCCCGCCTCGATCTGCCGCGTCACCACGCGCTCGATGCCCGCCTCCATCAGCCGCGACAGCTCCGCGGCGTCCACCGGCCGGCCCTGTTCCTGGGCCAGCAGCAGCTCCACCAGCTCGGGCGCACGCGGCAGGCTGCCCGTGTGGGTGGTCAGAATGCGCTCGGTGCTGGCGATCATGGCGTATGCTCCGGGGGGGTTGGGCAACGCCTAGCGCGAGGCCGCGCCGCCCTGCCTGGCCTGGGATTCCTTGTCGGCCATCTTGCGCTTCAGCTCCTCGGGCGTGAGGCGCACGATGTCCTCGTTCTGGTGGGTGTAGACCTTGTGCGTGCTGACGTCCAGGTCTTCCAGCACGATGCGCCCGGCCAGCACCTCCTGCTTCCATTGCATCTGCTGCGTGTCGGCGGCCTGGAACTCGGGCATCACCTCGCGCGCGAACAGCGAGAGGCTCTCGCAGATCTGGGGGTGCGTGGCGTGGCCGGCCTGGTTGAGCAGGATCACCTGGTCCACGTGGGCCGCCTGGAACTCGCGCAGAGTGCGGCGCAGCGTCTCCGGCGAGCCGATCAGGCCGCTGTGCAGGGCCTGCTGGGCCTGCTCCGAGGTGCGCCAGTCCTGATACAGCTCCCACATGCTGCCCTCGCCCGGGCGCAGCATGCCGTGGCGCCCGTAGTGGCTGAGGCAGAAGATGAAGAAGGTCCAGCCGGCGGCCTGCTCGCGGGCCAGCTCGTCGGTCTCGGCGCACATGAATCCGCTCACCATGGCGATGTTGGCGTTGGTGGGATAGTCGGTGAGCTTGTGCAGGTTGTGCGTGAGGTTGAGGTAATACTTGTTGACCCAGGCCCGCGCCGCATCGGGCGAGACGAATTGGAAGCCCAGCGCCCCCAGGCCCCACTCGCCGGCCTTGGCGATGGTGGCGATGTTGGAGCAGGCCACCCACAGCGGCGGGTGCGGCTTCTGGTACGGCTTGGGCAGCACGTTGCGCGGCGGCAGGTCGAAGTATGTGCCGTGCCATTCCCACGCCTCGTGGGTGAACATGGGAATGATGGCCTTGACCGCCTCTTCCCACACGTCGCGCTTGTCGCGCACGCGCACGTGGAAGGGATGCAGCTCGACAGGCCCGGCCGCCTCGCCCATGCCGAATTCCACGCGCCCCTTGCTGAGCAGGTCCAGCGTGGCCACGCGCTCGGCCACGCGCGCCGGATGGTTGGTGGTGAGCTGGATCACCCCATGGCCCAGGCGGATGTTCCTGGTGCGCTGGCTGGCCGCGCCCAGGAACACCTCCGGCGCCGAGGAATGGGAATACTCCTCCAGGAAGTGGTGCTCCACCTCCCACGCGTAGTCGTAGCCCAGCGTGTCGGCCAGCTCGATCTGCTCCAGCGACTCCTGCAGCAGCCGGTATTCGCTGTCCTGCCGCCAGGGTCGCGGCAACTGGTGCTCGTAGAAAATCCCGAATTTCATGCGGCCCCCCGCTATGGTCGAAGTTGGCGCTGTCCATCGTTTGTCCCGCAGTCATAGCAGACGCGGCGCCGCATGCAAACACGCTCTCCGCGCGGCGCGGCGCGCGGGGCGAGGATCCGCGACACTCGGGGGACAGCATTGCCGGCGACGACACGGGTACGTCGCAGTGGGGGAGGAAAAACGAGGGGCTGGGAGACGCCGCGCGGCGGGGGGCGGTCAATACTGCGGATACCAGTAGCGGAACAGCGGATGACGCTCCAGGGCAGCGGGCCCCTGCAGACGGTTCTCATCCGGATACCAGTACAGCCGCTGAAAACGGCTACGGCGCCGCGCCTGAGACAGCTCGCCCTGCACGAACACCCATTCGCTGCGCAGGGGATCGTAGTAGGCGCGGCTGGCCCGGATGTCCACGGGCGCCCCGGAGAGGTGCAGCCGCGCCACGGGCTGCACCAGGTGCAGCAGCAGATGCCCGCGCAGATAGCCGTAGGCGTAGCGCTTGGTGCGCACGTTGGCGCTGGGCGCGCGCAACTCCCACTTCAGCCGGTTCCGGGCGTATTCGCGGTGCTCGATGCGCTGCACGCCGTTCAGCCCGACCAGCCAGGAGCGGTCGGGCCGCCGCTGCGGCGGCGCATCGTCCATGGCCCAGCGCCCCAGGGTGAACCAGCCGGGCGGAAGGCGCGGCTGCACATGGGCCCAGACCAGCAGGGCCAGCAGCAGCAGGCCCACGATCAACACCCTGCGCGGCCAGGGGCGCCGCGCCCGCGCTGCCTCGTGCGTACCGGTCATCATTCGATGCGGTAGTAGCCTCCCGCCAGGTCTTCCATGTTGCTGAACTCAAACGGGTAGGCGCAGACGGATGCGATGGACGACGGAATGGCGGGATCGCCCGCGCCCGTACTGGCCAGGGTCGGGTTGCCCACAGCGCTGTTCTGCGGCTCAATATTGTCCCCCGTCAGATTCACGGGGCCGCTGGCAATCGAACCGCCTTCCGGGTTGGTGACGCTCAAGGTGGTACCGTCAAGCAGCGCTGTAACGTTGCTCTCCAGGTCAGCGTAGTCCAGGTTCACGACCGACTCGTCGATGAGCGGTGTGCTCTCGTCGTCCAGCACCAGGTTCGGGCGGTCGATGGTGTCCCAGAAACCGCCCGCGAAGTCGATCAGGTGCGCAAAATCCACCGAAAGAGTGGTCTTGTAGAGGGACGTGGTGAAACTGCGGCCGCCGCCACCCTTGAGAAACACGGGGAAGGTCACGGCGTCGGCCGACTGGGTCCCGAAGTGGAGGTCGACGGGCCCGGCGTTGGGCTCGATCATCACGTAGAACGTCACGGGCGGAGTGGGTAGAGAGTCGAAGTAGTCCTTGTCGATGGACATGAGGAAATTGCCCTTGCCTGCGGAGGCGGAGTAGTCGCTGTCCCAGTGCGTCAGCGTACCGCCATCGTCAAAGTAGATTTCGCCCCGCAGCGACTGCCCCTCGGGCAGAGACGTTTCGGCGGTGTATATGCTGAGATTCAGCGGGGTTGCGACCGAGAAGATGAACCAGTAGCCACCATTATAGCCTGTTTGTGCAATGAATGCGGTACCGCTGCTACCGTCCGCCAACGTTCCAAGCAGGCCATTAATATTGCCCGAAGTGACATTGCTGGTGGGGATGCCGCTGGAATAGCGGTCCGTATTGGGCGAGGTGTTGGGGAAGGGATTGCTGCCGCCGACGGTGC
>JACQHH010000131.1 GCA_016199125.1 Candidatus Lambdaproteobacteria bacterium | reverse complement strand
GCCGTAGAGCACCTCCTCCGGCGAGAAGCCGTGAATGTGCATTTCGGGCAGCGCCTGCTTGATGGCGCGGCACACGTTGACATAGTGCATGCCGTCCATGCCCGGCGCCAACCCCGCCTGCACGCACACCTCCGTGGCCCCCAGCTCCGCCGCCTCGCGGGCCCGCCGCAGCACCTCCTCCATGGGCAGGAAGTAGCCCTCCTGGGCCGCATGGCCCCGGCTGAACGCGCAGAATCCGCACTTGCGCGTGCAGACATTGGTGAAGTTGATGTTGCGATTGACCACATAGGTCACCACCTCGCCCACGGTCTCCCGGCGCAGGTGGTCGGCCGCGGCCATCAGCGGCAGCAGCTCCGGCCCGCTGGCCTGCAACAGCCGCGCGCCTTCCGCGATGCTCACCTTGCCGCCGGCCAGCGCCTTGTCCAGGATCTTGCCCACCTCTGCGCCCGCGGCGGAGAGCACGGGCGTCGAGCCCGCGGCATGCAGGCCGGAAACCGCTTGCGCGTCACCTTGCTGGCTCATGAAGCTCCTTGGAAGAAAAATCATAATAAAATCCCGCATTTATCTTACAAGTTCCTGGTTACCACCAGAATCGACTTTGGGCAAGGGAATCCGCATGAGTTTTTGCGCGCAGCCGCGCCGGACGGGCCTTTCCCGCCGGGAAAATACCGGTTCCATGAAAATTCAGCTCGCGCGCGATCAGTGGGAGCAAGCCGCGGTCCGGCACGACTTCCGGTGCTCCAGTCCTTGCGCGGTTCCATCCGCGGCGGCCGCGCTTGTTGAAGCCGAAAGCGACATGGTACATTTTGCAGAGCCGGGCCCGCCGGGGGCAAGCCTCCGCAGCGGTGCGCCGCCCGCCGTGGCCCCGTGCACCCGCGCCCCGCACGCCGTCACCTTCTCCCTTCCGCAGAGCCGGCATGGACGCATTTCGCACGCAACTGGCCTATCGGCGCCGGCCCACGCGCATGGTGCACGTGGGTCCGCTGACCGTGGGCGGGGACGCGCCCATCCGCCTGCAATCCATGCTCACCTGCAACACCTGGGACGTGGAGGCCGTGCTGGCCGAAATGCGCACGCTGGTGGATGCCGGCTGCGAGCTGGTGCGCCTCACCGTGCCCACGCAGCGCGACCTTGCCGCCCTGCCGGAGATCCGCCGGCGCATGGCCGCCGTGGGTCTGGGCGTGCCGCTGGTGGCGGACATCCACTTCAACCCGCGGCTGGCGCTGGGCGCGGTGCCCTACGTGGAGAAGGTGCGCATCAACCCGGGCAACTACGTGGATCAGAAGAAGTTCCTAGTGCGCGAGTACAGCGCCGCCCAATACGCGGCGGAGCTGGCCCGCATCGAGGAGGCGCTGCTGCCCCTGATCGCCGCGCTCAAGGCCCACGGGCGGGCGCTGCGCGTGGGTGTGAACCACGGCTCGCTCTCCGATCGCATCATGAACCGCTACGGGGACACGCCGGAGGGCATGGTGGAATGCGCCATGGAATACCTGCGCATCCTGCGCCGGCACGGCTTCGAGGAGACCATCCTCTCCATGAAGTCGTCCAATCCCCACGTGGTGATCCAGGCCTACCGCCTGCTGGTGCTGCGCATGGAGGCCGAGGGCATGGACTATCCCCTGCACCTGGGCGTGACCGAGGCGGGGGACGGCCTGGACGGGCGGCTGAAGAGCGCCATCGGCATCGGCGCGCTGCTCTGTGACGGCCTGGGAGACACCGTGCGCGTGTCGCTTACGGAACCCTCGGCCAACGAGATTCCCGCCGCGCGGGAGCTGGTGCAGGCGGTGCAGACCCTGCGCGATGCCCCGGCTTGGCCGGAGACGGGCTTCAGCGCGCCCATCGACTTCGCGCGCCGTCCCAGCGCCGCGCTTGATCTCAACGGCCTGACCATCGGCGGCGGACAGCCCGTGCGCTTCCTGGCTCTGGCCGCCGCTGCGCCAGCCGGCACCTCGCAACCCTTCGACGGCTTGCTGCTGCGGCCCTCGGAATCCATTCCCCACGGCAATGGACAGGCGGACACCGCAGGCGGCACAGCGCCGCTGGTTCCGCTGGACCGGGCTGCGGCCCGCAGCGCGCACGGCTCGGCGGGCTTTGCGCTGCTGGTGCCGGCGGCGCAGGTGGACGGGCCGGCCATGGCCAGGCTGCTGGCGCTGCCCGCGGCGCATGAGCGGCCGCTGCTGCCTGTGATCGCGGGGCCGCACCCGCTGTTCGCGGTGCGGCGGCTGGCGGCGCTGCTGGCCGCGCACGGCCTGAGCTGGCCGCTGGCCCTGCTGGTGCCGGGCGAGGCGGATACGCCGCCCGGTCTGGCCCCAGCGGGGGAGATCGGCTCCCTGGCCGCCGATGGCCTGCTGGATGCGCTGGTCTGCCCCAGCGACGATGCGCTGGCGCCCATCGCCAACTACTGCCAGACGCTGCTCCAGGCAGCGCGGCTGCGCATCTTCAAGACCGAATACATCTCGTGCCCCAGTTGCGGACGTACCCTGTTCGACTTGCAGGAAACCACCGAGCGCATCAAGGCCCGCACCTCGCACCTGGTGGGGCTCAAGATCGGCGTGATGGGCTGCATCGTCAACGGCCCGGGCGAGATGGCCGATGCGGACTTCGGCTACGTGGGCGGCGCGCCGGGCAAGGTGAACCTGTACCAGGGCCAGACCTGCGTGGCCCGCGGCGTGCCCACGGCGCAGGCCGTGGAGCGTCTGGTGGCGCTGATCAAGGCCCAGGGACGCTGGGTGGACCCGCCCTGAGTCCACTCCCCGGGCCGTGCCGGCAAACCCTGCTGCCGCGCCCGACACCATCCCCGCCACCCCAGGCACAGCGCACGCCGCCGCTTGAAGGTGCGGCCGATTGCGGGCATGATCGGAATCCGATTCCGCGCCGGGGGCGGCCGTGCGCTGGCCGCGCGGGGCGGCCCCAGCGGAGCATCCAATCCCCGCACCGTCAGCGACGTCCCTTCGCCACGGCAGGAGCAGCATGGCCATCTCGCGCATCACGCACTACTTCGACTACAAGAGTCCCTACGCCTACCTGGCGCAGGAGGAGACCTTCGCCCTGGCGGACGAGTTCGGCATCGTGCTGGACGTGCTGCCTTATACGCTGGATATTCCCAGCTACCTGGGCGCGGCCCAGCTCGACGCCGCGGGGCGGGACATCCTGAACGCGCGCAATCCGCACCAGTGGCGCCGCGTGAAGTACTCCTACATGGACTGCCGCCGCGAGGCCACGCGCCGGGGGTTGGTTCTCCGCGGCCCGCGCAAGATCTTCGACAGCTCCGTGGCCCACATCGGCATGCTCTACGCCAAGCGCGCCGGCGATTTCCGCCCCTACCACGACCTGGTCTACGAGCGTTTCTGGAAGCGGGAGCTGGAGGACATCGAGCAGCCGGCGGTGGTGCAGGCGCTGCTGGCCGAGGTGGGCGTGGAGGCGGCCGGCTTTGCGGCGTATCTGGCCGGCGAGGGCCGCGCCGAGCACGACCGCATCCGCGGCGAGGCGGAACGCCAGGGCGTCTTCGGCGTGCCCAGCTACATGGTCGACGGGGAGCTGTTCTGGGGCAACGAGCGCATCGTTCGCGTGCGCGAGCGCCTGGCCGCAAGCTGAGCGGCAGGCCCGGCCGGCGCCGGGGCCAGGCGCGGGCACCCGTGCCCCCGCGGCAGCGTGGCCAGCCCCACTTTCGTTTGCATCACTTCAAGGACGCATCGCATGTCGCACCTGATCGCCGACGCCGTGGAGGCATCGCTCACACGCTCGTCGTGGATACGCCAGATGTTCGAGGAGGGCGCGCGCCTCAAGGCCCAGCACGGCGAGGCGAACGTGTTCGATTTTTCCCTGGGCAATCCCATCGCCCCTCCGCCGGCGGCCGTGGACGAGGCGCTGCAGGCGGTGCTGCGCGAGGCGGGTGCTGGGCTGCACCGCTACCTGCCCAACGCCGGCTTGCCCGAGGCGCGGGCCCACGTGGCCGGCGAGCTGGCCGCGGCGACGGGGCTGCCGTACGGCCCTGAGCACGTGGTGATGACCTGTGGTGCCGCGGGGGCGCTGAACATCGTGCTCAAGGCCGTGCTCAATCCGGGCGACGAGGTGATCGCCCTGGCGCCCTACTTCGTGGAATACGGCTTCTATGCCCAGAACCACGGCGGCAAGCTGGTGACCGTGCCCACCGACGAGGCGTTTCAGCCAGATGCCGAGGCGCTGCGGGCCGCCATCACGCCGCGCACGCGCGCCTTGATCGTCAACTCGCCCAACAATCCCACCGGCGTGGTCTATCCCGCGGCGCGGCTGCAGGCGCTGGCCGACGTGCTGCGCGAGGCCTCGGCAAGCTACGGGCGGCCCATCTACCTGCTCTCCGACGAGCCCTACCGTCACCTGGTCTTCGACGGGGTGGAGGTGCCGTGGGTCTCCACGCTCTACGCGCATGCGCTGATCCTCACGTCCTATTCCAAGGACCTGGGGCTGGCCGGGGAGCGTCTGGGTTTCGTGGCCGTGAATCCGCGCATCGCGGGCCACGCGCAGCTCATGGACGCGCTGGTGCTGGCCAACCGCGTGCTGGGCTTCGTCAACGCCCCAGCCCTGGTGCAGCGCATCCTGCCGCTGCTGGGCGGGGCGCGGGTGGACGTGG
>JACQHH010000130.1 GCA_016199125.1 Candidatus Lambdaproteobacteria bacterium | reverse complement strand
TTGCCTTCTGGCGTGGCCCTTCTGGTTTCATAGGCATGCTGGCTCTCGTACCAAATCTCCGCAACGCCGTCGAATTGGGCGGGAGCGTCCTTGAGATGATCCAGGGCGGGCACACTGCCCTCGGCCAGAGCGTGGGTCTGGACATAACGCTTGAAGCCCAACACATCCTTATGCTTCACAGCCATAGGGCCGTGCACTTCGCGCCAATACTTCTGAAACTCCTCCCGTGACATATGCGGCAGACGGTGCAGACAGAACGTGATTTTGAACATTTTACCGCTCCACTTGATTGAACGCCCATAACGCACGCAATTGCGATGCGCCCAATTCAGCCTTAACACACTGGGCGCGGCAAGCCAGCCGAGAAACCGGATCGTGACGCCCGCAACGTCCCTGGCCACGTCGTCCAGCAGGCCCACCCTCGTTCACGGCACGTCTCCAGACGCCCGGCGTCCGGGGTACAAGATCCAGGAAGCAAACCACATGTCCAGCCGGCGGGGCACTCCCGTCGCCCATGCAGCACTGTTGGATATCGTGTCCAGATGCGTCATTCGGCATATCAATTGCTCCAAACATTTCTGGAACTGGATCGACGCGCACCTTTTGAGGAATATCCATGGCACGGTCGCCAGAAGAACGCCGACGGAACGAGCGGCGCATTTTTGAGCGGCGCACTTATGGCCGTGAGTTGACGAATGCGGAACAGGAAAGGCGGGTGACCGAGCGACGCGCCGGTGAGCGCCGGATCGGCGACCTGCGGTTGGACGAGATAGAGCAGGCTCGGGGGAAAACCAAGCCGAAATGACGCTGTGTCCCTCCAGAAAGCTTCTCGCGTACTCAGCGGGTCGCAGGCTGCCGGCCGAGTTGCCTCTCCCTCCGAAATTGTGCATAACTGCTGTGCATGAACGGAGGCGCAACCTCCACAAATCGCGCAGGTGCCGAGTCAATAAGTCATTTGATACCAGAAGTGTAGCGACGGAAACCTTATCGCATTGACGATAGGTTCGACTCCCGCCGCCTCCATACTTTCCTGTAATCTCTATTGCCAAGGGTGGGGAGCAGTATCGGTAACACCGGGAGGGGGACGTTCATCACAATGGGTCGGGGCGAGTTCAACGAAGCGGCGGGCCATGGGCCGGCGGCGCTGGGATTATCCGTGCATACCGGTTGGGCGCATGCGGTGGCCGTCGCCGTGCACAATGACACGCCGAGCGTGGTCTACAAGGAGCGCATGGCGCTCTGGGAGCCTTCCCAGCGTGGCGCGGCTCATTTCTATCATCGCGCCGCCCAGCTTCCGCTTGCGGCGGTCGGGCCTGCGCTGGCCGAGGATGAGCTGGAGAGCAGGCGTGTCACGGCCCAATCGCTTCAACACGTGACCGGCGAGTTGGGGCGGCTCGGCTACCGCCTCGTTGCAGCGCGGGTGGTGGACCGGCCCCGCCGACCGCTCCCGCCCCTGGAAAAGGTGCTGACGTCACATCCGCTGCTGCATGCGGCCGAAGGGGCCTTGTTCCGCGACATCGTGCTCTCTGAGGCCGCCAAGGTCATCGCCGACGCGACGGAGATTGACGCAGCCGTCCTGCTCGAAGGTGTCGCACGGGCCGCCGCCCTCTCGCCGACCGTTGTCGCCGAGCGCCTTGCGCGCGCTGGCAAAATCGCCGGCTCCCCGTGGAGCCGGGAGCACCAGCAGTGCGCGCTCGCCGCCTGGTTCGCACTCGCCGCGCATGATGGGCAATCCTAACCGCCCGCACCCGTACCGCCCTCACTGCGCGCATCGGGGCTCCACGCCTCGCGCGGGCATCCTGTGCAGCGCGCCAAACCACGCTATGATGAGCTCATGGGCAGCGTCGTGCCCCGGCCTTTCCCCGGCGCGTGAAGTGCGGCGCCGGGGCCGCCGAGTCCTGACACCTGGCCGATGAAAGCGTGCATGTCGTCCCGCCGTTCCCTGCTCGACACCTCCCCGGTGTCGCAACAAACGCATCTCGAAGACCTGGTCTGCGCCCTGGTGCAGGTCATCGGGCTGGGATTGGCCATTGCCGGGATCGCGGTGCTCATCACCCTGGCGGCGCTGGAGGGCGATGCGTGGCACATCGTCAGCGTCAGCATCTACGGGGCCACCCTGGTCATCGTCTATCTGTCTTCGACGATCTACCATGTCACCTGGAGCAACGAGCCCAAGCGCATCTTCAAGGTGCTGGATCATGCCAACATTCACCTGCTGATCGCCGGAACGTACACGCCGTTCATGCTGGTGACCCTCAAGGGCGGCTGGGGCTGGAGCATCTTCGGGGTGATCTGGGGGCTTTCGTTGGTCGGCTATCTGCTCAAGGTGGTCTTCAGGGATCGCTACGGGTCGGTGTCGGTGATTCTCTACCTGTCCATGGGCTGGCTGATCACGATGGCCGCGGGTCCCCTGATGGGCAAGCTGCCCTGGGATGGCCTGGCCTGGCTGCTGACGGGGGGCGTGATCTACAGCCTGGGGGTGATCTTCTTCCTGCTCGACCGGCTGCGCTTTCATCACGCGGTCTGGCAGCTATTCGTGCTGGGCGGCAGCGCCTGTTTCTACATCGCCATTCTGCTCTACGTGCTGCCCTGATGGAGAGCGCGACACGCCTGCCGCACCCACCGGCCCGGCCGCCGGTGCCCGCGGCGGGTTGCGCCGCCAAGGTCCCTCCGCTCAGCGCGTGGGGTCCAGCAGCAGCCGGCCGCTGATGCGCCCCTGCTCCATGCGCCGATGGGCAGCGGCCACCTGGGTCAGCGGCAGGGTTTCCGTGACGATTGCGCGCACCTGGCCGCGCGCGATCAGTTGCAGGCTGTCCTGAAGCTGCTTGCGCGTGGTGCTCTTGGCGCTGAGCAGCGAGAGTCCCTTGAGAAACAACTGAGCCGGATTAAGCGGCACGAAATCGCCCGTCAATTCGCCCACCAGCACCAGCCGCCCTCCCTGGTCCAGGCTGCGGCGTGCCGCGTTGAAGACCGGGCTGCCCACGTTGTCGATCACCACGTCCACGCCGTCGCCCCCGCTGGCGGCCTTCACGCGGTCGGAGAAATCCTCGCCGCGCTCGAAGAGCACCACTTCGTGGGCGCCCATCTCCCGCACCAGGGCCTCCTTCTCGGGCGAGGACGTGACGGCGATCACGAAAGCGCCGGCCAGCCGCGCGAGCTGGATGGCGTGCACGCCCAGCCCGCCGCCCGCCCCGGTGACCAGCACGCGATCTCCCGGCTGCACCCGGCCCACCTCCCGGATGGCATTGAGCTCCGTGCCGATGGCGCAGGCGGTGATGGAGGCCGCGTCGAGGGTCACGCCGTCGGGCACCAGCGCGACGTTGTCCTCCTCCACCAGCACATACTCGGCATAGCCGCCGTTCATGCCGTAGTCGCCCAGGAACTTGTGCTCGGGGCACACGGTCTCCATACCCGTGCGACAGAAGCGGCACTGGCCGCAGATATGGGAGCGCTGGGCGGTGGCCACACGGTCGCCCGGGCGGAACTCGCGCACGTCCCGGCCCACGGCCGTCACCGTGCCGGCAATCTCATGGCCCAGGATCAGCGGCATCAGCACGCCGCGGCGCAGCGTCCCATTGCGCGTCACCACCTCGTGGAAGCACACGCCGCAGCGGGCCACCTGGATCTTCACATCGCGCGGCCCCGGCGTGGGATCGGGCACCTCCTCCATGCGCAGCACGTCCAGCCCGCCCGGTTCCCGCACCACAATTGCTTTCATGGGTCTCCTTCGCCGATCGACGTCACAACCGGGCGCCGCGGGCCACTGGTGGGCCCGTTCGTCTCTGCCGGTTTTGCATCGCATCATCGGTGGCAAAATTCGCGGCCTAAGACAAGCGCGCCGCCCCACACCGCCGGTTCGATTCGGGCGCGCGCCTGTGCTATGAACACCCTGCATCCCATCCCCCGCGGCGCAAAGCCGTCCGCCGCGGCCTCCGCGGATCTGGGCGCGGGCGCGCGGACGGCGCAACCCCAGGCGCCGTGGGCGGTGCCGCACACCATCAGCAGAGAAAGGCCGCCCATGGAATTTGGCGTGTGCATGATGTCCGACGTGGACGACATCGGGTTTTTCCGTCACGCGGAAAACCTGGGCTACGACGCCGTATGGATCACGGACAGCCAGATGATGCACTCGGATTGCTACGTGGTGATGGCGCTGGCCGCGCAGCAGACCCGCACGCTCAAGATCGGCACCGGCACCTCCGTCTGCGGCAACCGCATTCCGCCCGCCCACGTGGCCGCGGCCGCCTCGGTCAATCGCCTGGCGCCGGGGCGCATCTTCCTGGGCTTCGGCACGGGCAACACCGCCATGCGCACCATGGCGCAGCCCCCCATGAAGATCCAGGACTACACCGAGTACATGCGCGTGGTCAGCGCCCTGTTGCGCGGCGAGGTGGTGGACTATGCCTACGAGGGCCGCACCCATCCCATCAAGATGCTGGTGCACGAAGAGAAGTACATGAACCTGGAGCCCAAGATTCCGCTGTACATCTCCGGGTTCGGGCCCAAGGCCATGGCCGTGGCCGGGGAGTACGGCGACGGGCTGGTCTTCGCCATCCCCCCACGCGGCATGCCCGTGCAACAGGCCCTGGCTCATGCCAAGGTGGGTGCCGACCGCGCCGGCCGCGGCATGCGGGGCTTCCGCAATGCCGCGCTGGTCAACGTGGCTCTCCTGGAGCACGGCGAGCAGGTGAATTCCGACCGCATCATCGCCGCCATCGGCCCCAATGTCATGGCCAGCGTGTACTACTTCTACAATTTCACCAAGGAGCGCCAGGCCGACCCGCCGCCGTTCCTCAAGGACGTATGGAAGGGCTACCTGGAGCTGATCTCCGACACGCCGCCGCAGCACCGGCACTTCCGCACGCAGGAATACCATTACTGGCGGTTGCACCCCGGCGAGGGCGCGCTGCTCAAGAACGCGCCGCAGCTTATTCGCGACACGTGCCTGGTGGGCACCGCGGAGGAGCTTACCGAGCGCATCCGCCAGCTCGCCGCGGACGGCCTGCAGCATTTCATGTGGGCCACCGGCAACACGGCCAAGTGGCGCTTTGCCGAGGAATTCTCGCGCCAGGTCATGGCGAAGCTGTAGCCATCCGGGCTTGATTGCGCGCCTGCGCGCGTGCCCGTTCCCCATCTTGTCGATCTGGAGCCGCCATGGGCGATTATCCGCGCTATGCCGATCTCCCCCGCTCGCCCAAAACCGGCATGCCGTCGGCCTGGGGCGTCTGGGGCGACGCAGACGAGCTGGGCTCGCTGAACCACATCACCGACGAGACCGCCCTGCGGGCGGCGGCGCTGGTGCGGCGGGGACGGCGCTTCAACCTCGACCTGCCGCTGCACGTGCCCTACGGCGAAATCCTGCCCCCGCCCGAGCCGGGCAAGATGGGCTTCAGGAGCCGGCGCGTGTACGAGCCCACGCTGTTCACCCGCGACGACGGCGACCTGATCGCCCGCGACGACAAGTTGGACAACTTCTTCCCCCAGGCCTCCACGCAGTGGGACAGCCTGTGCCACTACGGCGACATCGACCACCGCTTCTACAACGGGGTCACGGAAGAGCAGATCACGCACGGGCCGGGCGGCCGCAACGGGATTCACAACATGGCCGAATTCGGCATCGTCACGCGCGCCGTGCTGGCCGACATGGTGCGCTACTACGCGGACCGGGGGCAGGCGTACGATCCGGTCAACGAGTACGTGGTGACTCCGGACGACCTGTTGGCCTGCCTGCGGCAGCAGGGCGTCACGTTGCGGCCGGGAGACGTGCTGCTGGTGCGCCTGGGTTGGCTCGCCCTGTTCCTGTCCACCGCGGGTGCCGCGGCGCGGGATGCGCTGTTCCACAGTTGGCGCTGCTCCGGCCTCTCGGGTCAGGAGGACATGTGGGAATTTCTCTGGGACCAGCGCATCGCCGCGGTGGCCACGGACAACGTGACCGTGGAGGTGTTTCCCCGCACGCCCCGCAAACCGTGCCTGCACCTGGCGCTGCCGCACCTGGGCATGACCTTGGGCGAGCTGTTCTACCTGGAGGCCCTGGCCGACGATTGCGCCCAGGACGGCCACTACGACTGCATGCTCACGTCCAGCCCCCTCAACCTGCGCGGGGGCGTGGGTTCCCCGGCCAACGCCATCGCCATCAAGTAGCGCGGCACCCGGCGCGGAGGGCCCGGCTGGGGATGCCGCGGTCGCAGCGGAGTGGGGGCGGCGGATTCTGCCGCACCTACATCAGCGAGGGCAGCCAGAGGGCCAGGCCGGGGAAGAACACCAGCAGCGCGATGATGATCAGCATCAGGAACACGAACGGCGTGGAGCCCAGCACGACCTCGCCGAAGGGCCGTCCCCCCGATATGCCTTGGATGGTGAACAGGTTCAGCCCTACCGGCGGCGTGATCTGCCCCAGCTCGATGAGGATGGTCAGCACCACGCCGAACCAGATCACATCGAACCCCGCCGCCACGACCACCGGAAACAGCACCGGCAGCGTGATGTAGATCATGGAAATGCCGTCCACGAAGAAGCCCAGGATGATGTACAGCACCACCATGGCCAGAAACAGGGCCCACTTGGAAAACTGCATGTCCACGATCCACTGGCTCATCTCCCGCGTGATGCCGGCATACGCGAGCGCGGTGGAGAGAATCTGCGCGCTGAGGATGATGAACAGCACCATGCACGTCGTACGCACGGAGGAGAGCAGCGCGTCGCCGAACAGGCGCAGGTTGAAGGTGCGGTAGCCCACGCTGAGCGCGATGGCGCCCAGGGCGCCGATGGCCGCGGCCTCGGTGGGCGTCGTGACGCCCCAGTAGATGCCCCCCAGTACGACCACCATCAAGGCCAGCACGGGCAGGATGTGGGCCGTGTAGGCCAGCCGGGTCTTCAGCGAGAGGTGCTGCTCCTCCACGCGCGGCGCCAAGGCCCGGTTGGCCATCACCCTCAGACCGATGTAGACGCTGAACAGCGCGGCCATGGCGATGCCCGGAAAAAGCCCGGCCATGAACAGCTTGGGGATCGACTCCTCCACCAGCGCGCCGTAAAGGATCATCACGATGCTGGGCGGGATGAGGATGCCCAACGTGCCGCCGGCCGCCAGGGAGCCGAAGACGATCTTGTTGTCGTAGCCGCGGGCGCGCAGCTCGGGAATGGCCACGGTGCCCACGCTGGCCGCCGTGGCCACACTGGAGCCGCTGATGGCCGAGAAAATGGCCGTGGCCACCACGTTGGCGTGCAGCAGTCCGCCTGGGGCCCACACCAGCAGCGTGGCCACACCGCGGTAGAAGCGCTCGCTGACCCCGCTGCGCAAGATCACCTCGCCCATGAGCAGAAACAGGGGCACCGCGATGAGAATGTAGTTGTTGGCCGTGTTCCACACGACGGAGCTGATGGAAATGAAGCCGCCCGTGCCCCGCGCGATATACAGGATCAGCGTGCCGACGAACCCCAGCGCGAAGGCTGTCCACTGGCCCAGCACCAACATCAGGCCCAGCGTCGCCAGCAGGATGAACAGCATGCTCTCCCAGCCCATGGCCCTCACTCGTCTCAAACGATGGAAGGTGGATGAACCGCGGGCGTGACGGAAGGCACGCCGACGCGCATGCGCGGACCTCAGGGCAGGTTGCGCATGCGGTTCAACACGTACACCAGCAGTTGCAGCCCGAGAATCACGGCCCCCATCCACATCAGGAACTGCGGAATGTACAACGGGGTTTCGGTAACGTCGGTGGACGTGACGTTGAACGCGTAGGAATACGCGATGTGCTTCCACATGTAGACGATCACGATGCCCACATAGGCCAGGCTGGACAGCGTGATGAGCCACTTGACGGCCAAGCCGAGCGAGCCGCGCAGGCGCACATACACCAGCTCCACGCGGATGAAGCCGCCCTCCTTGAGCGTGTAGGCCAGCCCCAGGAACAGCACTACGGCGTTCAGGTAGCCGCTCATCTCATCGGCGATCAGGGTGGAGGAACGCAGAAAGGTGCGCAGGAACACCTCGGTGCACACCAGCACCAGGATCAAAAAAACCGCCAGGGCGGCGACGTAACCCCCGTAGTCGGAGATGCGTGCGACCGCCCTGGTGATGCGCTTGACGATGGAATCCATGAGTGCGTAGCCGGTAGCGCCGCGGCTACTTGCCCAGCTTGGCGCGGATGTCCTTGATCAACTGCACCCCTTCGGGCCCTTGCTGCTGGCCCCATTCTTCCCAGTAGGGTTGTACGCGGGCGACGATCTCGTTCAGATCCGCCTGGGTGGGGGTGATGAGCTTGATCTTGAACTTCGTGTTGAGGGTTTGCCGGTCGTCTTTTTCCCGGGAGGACACGTCGGAAATCATGCGCTTGGTCCACTCCGCCGACACCTCGTCCAGCGTGGACCTGACGTTGGCCGGCAGCGCATCGTAGGCGCCCTTGTTGATGAGGATATAGTCCGGGCCGCCAATGTTGATCTCGGAGAAGAAGGCCCACTCCAGCAGTTCGGCCCATTTGGCGCCTATGGCGTTGAAGGCCGCCGTGGTGACGCCCTCCACCGTGCGCCGCTCCAGCGCCACGGGCACTTCGGGCGTGGTGAGGGTCACGCTGGCCGCGCCCAGGCGGCTGAGCATCTCGGACTGCTTGGGATCGGTCACGCGCAGCTTGCGCCCGCGGAAATCGTCGGCGTTGCTGATGGGCTTGCCCACGCCGTACAGATTCTGCGTTGGCCAGGAAAAGTGGAACAGAACCTTCACGCCGAACTTTTCAAATTCCTTGTTCGCGGCCTTTTCGATGATCGGATAGACCTTGTCCAGGTCCTCGTAGGTGCGCACCAGGTACGGCAATCCCGTCACCCCGGCCAGGGGCGCGGTGCCGGAAATGAAGCCCATGTAAGCCTGGCCCAACTGCACCTGATTATCGCCGACCGCCTTGATCACTTCCGTGGCCCGGAAGGGCAGCTCGCCGGCGGGACGGAACGTGATATTCAGCTCGCCATTCGTGCGCTTGCGCACCTCGTCCGTGAATTCCTTCAAGTGCACGCCAATGGGGTGGGTGATGCCCACGAACGAGTACAGATCCCAGTTCGTCTTGGCGAATGCGGTGCCCCACAACAGCGCTACCGCCGCCACTGTCAGGGCGAAGATTCTTGCCATCGTGCGCATGCGTGCTCCTTTCCCGCGATGAAGCATGTTGAATCTCGGCACGCCCGGCCGGCATGGCCTGCACGTGGGCGTGCGTTCACGGCGTCATAACGCGACCGGCGCCGGGCCGGTCCCATCGGTTCGACGGTCAAGTGGCTGTAATAGAGCATCGGGGCGCGGTGACGCGTGCCTGCGTCCCACGCTGCGGTGCAGGCTGCGCGCAGCGAAACAATGGACGCATCCCCGCCGCGCTCGCAACGACCCGATGGTAGACCCTGGCATAGTAGAATCTCCGCGCTTTCGCAATGCCCGCGCCCGGGGCGCCGCGACCTCCCGCGCCGCTCCATTCCCTCCGGCGCGGCACACGGCGCTCCCGCGCCGCGGGACGAGCGTTGCATGCGTGGAGCGGCGGTGCGCCGGCCGGCCTGACGCGGCGGCGCGGCTCAGCCCGGCTGGAAGAACCCGCGCAGAATGCCAGCCACGGCGGCCGCCCGGCGCACGCAGAGATACGTGGTCGCGTCCGGCAGCACGATCTTGCGAGCCGTGGGCAGGGCCGCATGGGCTGGCTCCAGGCTGCTGCGCAGACTGTCCGTGTCCCCGGCCATGAGCAGCGTGGGGCAGGCGATGCCGGGCAGCAGCGTGTTGAAGTCGCACCGCACCGTCGCCAGATAGGCCTCGTGCCAGCGCGGCCCGGCGTGCAAATTGTTCACGCACTCGGTGTGGGCCCACTCCAGCGGCGCCCCGGGGTCCTTGGCCCGGATGCGCGCCCAGATCTCCAGCAGGTGGCCGCCATCCTCGCGGATCACGAACGGCTTGGCCTGCTCGGCGACCAGCGCGCGCATGTCGTCGTTGGCAAAAGGCGGGCCGGAGAGCACCAGCCTGCGGGCCGTGCCGGGATGCCGGGCCTCCAGCTCCACGGCCACGGCGGCCCCCGAATGCACGCCGAACAGCCAGCACGAGCGGATGCCCAGGGCCTGCAGGGCCTCGTGGATGGCCCGGGCATAGAGCGGCATGTTCCCCGCCTCCGCCGGCCGGTCGGACATGCCGAAACCCGGCACGTCGGGCGCGACCATGCGGAATTCGTCCTCCAGCTCCGCCATCAGCGGCTCGAACATCACGCCGCAACTGGCGGTCTGGTGCAGCATCACAATGGGCGTCCCGTCGCCTCTGCCGGCCTCGCGGAAGTGGATCTGGCCCACGGACGTGTCCACGTAGCCTCTGTGAATGCGGGCGCTGCGGCTGCTCATGGTTGTTCCTCAAGGCGATGTGCGCGGCGGGTCCGGTGCCTCTGCAGCGGTCGGGTCGCGCAACGCCGGGGGGGAAATGGCCTGATGCGGTGCTCCGGCCCCTCCCGCCACCCGCGTGCGCGCCTCGCGCAGCGTGAGAAAAATTGAGCTGGCGAAGATGATCGATCCGCCGACCCACGTCCAGACATCGGCGCGCTCGCCGTAGAGCACCACGCCGAGCAGCGATCCCCAGATCAGCTTGAAGAACTCCAGCGGCAGCACCGCGCTGGCGTCGGCCATGCGGAAGGCCTGGGCCATCGCCAGGTGGCCCACGGTACCCAGCGCCCCCACCAGCGCCATCCATAGCAACTGCTCCGCATCGGGCCAGCGCCAGAACGGCACCGCCGCGACGAAGGAGAGGGGCGTCATCACCAGGGACATGTAGATGGTGATGGTGACGCTGGAATCCGTGCGCGCAAGCTGTTTGATCACGATCAGCGCCAGGGCCCAGGCGAAGACGTTCATCAGCACCAGGGTCTGGCCGCGGCCGATGGGTTCCAGGCCGGGCCGCAGAATGATCAGCGCCCCTACAAAGCCCGCGGCGATCGTGGCGGAGCGCAGCGCGCGGTTGCCCTCGCGAAACACCACAAAGGCCACCAGTGAGGCCATCAAGGGCGCCAGAAAGCTCAGCGCCGCCACTTGCGACAGGGGTGCCAGCAGCACTCCCTCGAAAAAGAGCAGCATCGAGATCACGTTCAGCACCCCGCGCAGCACATGCAGCGGCAGCTTGGTGGTCTTCATCGCGCCAATGCCACCCCGGCCCTGAGCGCCCATGATGAGCAGCAGGCTGAAAAAATTGCGGAAAAAGGCGATCTCGTAGGGGTGCATCCCGCCGGGCACCGAGCGGATGCCCACCTGCATGCCGGAGAGGGTGGCGGTGGAAAGCAACATGCTGCCGACGCCCAGCAGCGTGCGTCGCCGTGCGTTGTCCCGCGGTGGGGGCTGAGTCATGAACGTGTTGCCGTGTGAAGGGGGGCGTGTTTCTCTCGCGGCCGCGTCCAGCGGATCGCGCGGGGCGCGGGGACTTACTCCGCCTGCGCCAGCCGCCAGGCCACTTCAGCCGTGGGCTCGATGTAGTCGCCCCAGCGCTCCGCGTCGGGGGAGCTGGCGATGCCCGTGGCCGCGCGCTTGGCGATGCCGGCCATGCTGCTGGCCAGGCGAAACAGGGCGAAGATGAGGAAGAAGTTGAAATTCGGAATGCCGTCCAGGCCGCGATGCCGGCAATATTCGCTCACGAACTCGTCCACGCCGATGATGCCCGCCGCGGCCAGATCGATGGGCGCGCGGAATCCCGTGGGCGTACCGGGTGCCAGGTAGTAGAACGCCACGCTCGACCCCAGGTCGGCCAGCGGATGGCCGATGGTGGACAGCTCCCAGTCCAGGATGGCCACCACGCGCGGCTCCACCGGGTGCATGATCATGTTCTCGATGCGGAAATCCCCGTGGGAAATGGCCGATTCCTCGCGGGCCGGGATGCGCGCCAGCAACCACTCCTTCAGCCTGGCCAGCTCCGGCACGTCCCGTGTCTTGGCATCCTCGTACTGGCGGCTCCAGCGCGCAATCTGCCGCTGGAAGTAGTTGCCCGGCCGCCCGTAGTCGGCCAGACCGATGGCCATATGGTCCACGCGGTGCAGCCGCGCCTGGGTCTCGGCCAGGCTGCGGTAGATGGCCGTGCGCTCCGCGGGGGTGGCGCCGGGGATGGCCGGGTCGCGAATCACCCTGCCCGCCACGTATTCCATGATGTAGAAGGCTTGCCCGATCACCGCGTCGTCCTCGCAGAGGCAATAGGTGCGCGCCACGGGCACATCGGTGCGCCCCAGCGCCGTCATCACGCGATACTCGCGGTCCACCGCGTGCGCGGAGGCCTGCAACTCTCCGGCGGGCTTCTTGCGCAGCACGTAGCGCCGCGCGGCGGTCTCCACCAGGTACGTGGGATTGGAGACGCCGCCGGCGAACTGGCGCACGCGCAGAGGCGGGACAAAATCGTCCACGTGCTGCTGCATGTAGCGCGAAAGCGCATCGGCATCGAAGCGGTGCCGTGCGGGCACGTCGATGGTTTCGGCCGGGGTGCTGCGGGTGTGGCTCATGGCGGTCCCTCGCGATTGCGCCGTTGAAGCGCCTGCCCATGGGGGCTGACACCATTCTCATACCGGGTTGTCGCCCCGGAGGGAAACCCCCTGTCCGCCCCGCGGCTCGATGGAGGGCCGGGGCCCGTTGCCCGGCGAGTGGACCGGCCGGCAGGCCGGCGGGCGCGACCGGCGGGGTTCGCCAGGAGGAGGGACGCAGGCGTCGCGTGCCGCTGCTCGGTGCCCGCTCCACGCCCCGGGGTAAATCGACGGCACGGCATTGTTCTTCCTGGCGACCGTGCTAAGAACAGAGGTTGAGCAGGGAGCAGGGGAGTCGGGACCCGACCGGGGAAACGCCCTGACATGCGCCGCGCCGGACCCGCTCCGTTGCGCGGCTCGTTGACCAGCC
Organism: Candidatus Lambdaproteobacteria bacterium; assembly: GCA_016199125.1. GTDB lineage: Bacteria > SAR324 > SAR324 > SAR324 > JACQKK01 > JACQHH01. Next base: position 5,097 of record JACQHH010000130.1, on the reverse strand, counting down.
GTTGGAGGAACGTGGCATGACCGTCCGCAAACCAGACGTCTACACTCTGAGCAATGCCAAGAGCTTCGATCCCATCGAGATTGCACCCGAAAGCGAGGTGCGGGCGATGCAGGAGCGGCGCTTGCAGGAACAACTGGCCTATCTCAAGGCCCGCTCGCCGTTCTATCAACAGAAGTTCGCCGCAGCGAAGCTGTCCTTCGAAAAGATTCGCACCCTGGAGGACCTGCAGCAGGTGCCCTTCACAATCAAGCAGGACCTGCGGGACAGCCTCAAGGCGGCGCCGCCGTTCGGGCTGCATGGCGCAGCGGAGCATCGTGACATCGTGCAGATGCAGGCCTCATCGGGCACCACGGGCAGCCCGGCGTATGTGGGGCTCACCGCGGCGGACCTGGAATCGTGGCAGGAGTGCACGGCGCGCTGCCTGTTCGCCAACGGCATTCGCCCGGGGGACCTGGTGCTGCACGCTTTTTCCATCAGCAAGGGCTTCGTGGGCGGCATCCCGGTGTTCCAGAGCGTGCAGTACATGGGGGCCATCGATGTGCCCATCGGCGCGGACGGCGGGGCGGACCGGCTGCTCATCGCGGCCCGCGACCTCCATCCCCAGGGCATCGTGGGCACGCCCAATTTCTTGCGCTACCTGGCCGAGGTCTGTCAGGAGATGACCGGCGTGAAGGCGCAGGACATCGGCGTGCGCAAGCTGTGCGTGGGGGGCGAGCCCGGCGGCGGCATTCCCGCCATCCGCGCGGCGCTGCAGGAGGGCTGGAACGCCAGGTGCCTCGAGCTGATGGGCGGCACGGACATCGGCGTGGCCTACTGGGCGGAATGCGAGCACCAGGCCGGCATGCACATGGTCAGTCCCGACTACGTGCTGGCCGAGCTGATCGACCCTGCCACGGGCCAGGTCATCCCCTGGCAAGCAGGCACCACGGGCGAGCTGGTCTATACGGCGCTGGGGCGGCGGGCCTCGCCGGTGCTGCGCTTCCGCACCGGCGATCATGTCGAGATCACCGGCACGAAATGCGCCTGCGGCCGCACGGGCCCCATGATCCGCTGCTTCGGGCGCACCGACGACATGCTCATCGTGCGGGGGGTGAACGTGTTCCCCTCGGCCATCCAGGACATCGTGGCCGCCATGCCCGAGACCAACGGCGTCATGCGTGTGGTGGCGGATTTCGACGGGCACACCACCCAGCGCAATCTCAAGGTGCTGGTGGAGCGCGGCCGCAAGCGCCCGGCGTCCCAGGACGAGGCGCTCTCCAAGGCCGTGGAAACCAAGCTGCGCAACTCCCTCGCGTTCAAGGCGGAAGTGCACGTGGTGCCGGCGGACGTGTTCGCCAAGCCCGGGGTGCAGAAGGTGCAATTGACGCTGCGCAACAAAGCGGAAATCGCCCAGTTCTACGCCTGATGCGGCGGTCGCCGGCGGTACAAGCGGCTCTGTGCGGCCGCCGTTGGCCGCAGGCGGCCGGTCGCGGCGCATCCCCGGCGCCTGCGGCGAGCAACCTCCCGCTCAGCCCAGCGACGAATAGGCGCCGTCCACCGCGATGACGGCGCCGGTCACGAAATTGGATGCGGCGCTGGCCAGGAACACGGCGATGCCCTTGAAATCGTCGATCTCGCCCCAGCGCCCGGCGGGGGTACGCGCCAGCACGCTGTCGTGCAGGGTGGGAAACTGCGCCCGCGTCCGACGCGTGAGGTCCGTGTCCACCCAGCCCGGCAGAAAGCAGTTCACCTGCACATTATCCCGCGCCCAGGCCGTGGCCAGGGCCTTGGTGAGCTGCACCATGCCGCCCTTGGAGGCGGCATAGGCGACCGTCGTGGGCGCCCCGAAGATGGACATCATGGATCCGTTGCTGAGAATCTTGCCGCCCCCCACCTTGACGAATTCTCCGTAGCACGCCTGGCTGCACAGGAAGGCGCTGGTCAGGTTCGTATCCAGCACCGTGTGCCACTCCGCCAGGGACAGGTCCTGGGGCATCTTGCGGATATTTCCGCCTGCATTGTTGACCAGGATATCGACCCGGCCCAGGCGCCCGGCGACCGTGCGCACCATGCTCCGCACATCCGCCTCCACCGACACGTCCGCCTGCACGGCCACGGCCTCGACTCCGAGCGCCTGGAGCTCGGCCACTGCCGCTGCCGACTTTTCGGCATTGCGTCCCACCACGGCCACCGCCGCGCCGGCCTCGGCCAGTCCGCGCGCGCAGCCCAGCCCGATGCCGCCGTTGCCGCCGGTGACGATGGCCACCCGGCCCTTCAAGTCGAACAGGTTCATGCCGCGTGCCTCTCCCTCTGTGTGTCCCTGGCGTGCGCTCCCTTTTTCACCTGCTGCGGGGCCCGGCCCGCGCCTTCACCCTACCCAACCCTTGCCCGGCGGAACAGAGCCGCTGCGCCGGGAAGGCCGGCGGACACGCGGCGTCCGGGAGCACACTCCTCTTTCTTGTCGGGCCGCGCGGTGCAATGGTATGCATGCAACCAGCGACGATGATGCACAACCCTCTTTACGCGAGGAGCCGCCGTGCTGGAGCAAGCCAATCATTTCAGGGAGGAAAGCGACGCCCTGTCGCAAATCCTGGCGCCGCTGGGCGAGCAGGAGTTTGAGCGCAAGACCCTGTTCAAAGGCTGGACGGTCAACGACGTGCTGCGCCACCTGCATGTCTTCAACTACGCCGCAGACCTCACGCTGGAGTCCGCGGAAAAATTCAAGGCATTCCACAAGACCTTTCTGGCCGCTCGGGAGGCGGGCAAGGGCATGCTGGAGTTCCAGAGCGACTATTTGCAGGGGATGGGCGGCCGGCGGCTGTATGACACGTGGCGCGAGTACTACGCCAAGACCGCCGAGCACTACCTGCACTGCGATCCCAAGGCGCGCGTGGCCTGGGCCGGTCCGGACATGAGCGCGCGCTCGTCCATCACGGCGCGGCAGATGGAAACCTGGGCCCACGGCCAGGAGATCTTCGACCTGCTGGGCATCGTGCGCCAGGACACGGATCGGCTGCAGAACATCGCCCACCTGGGCGTCAACACCTACGGCTGGACATTCGCCAATCGCGGCCTGGCTGCGCCCGAGCCGGCACCCTACGTGCGCCTGACCGCGCCCTCCGGGGCCATCTGGGAATGGAACGAGCCCAGCACTTCGCACCTGGTGGAAGGCCGCGCCACGGAGTTCTGTCAGGTGGTGACCCAGGTGCGCAATATCGCCGACACGCGGCTGCACGTGAAGGGCGACAACGCGACGCGCTGGATGGCGATCGCCCAGTGCTTTGCCGGGCCGCCCGAGACGCCGCCCGCGCCCGGCGCCCGCTACACCCGGCGCGTCGCCTCGTAAGCGAGCCGTGCCGACCCGCCCCCGCGATTTCCGGGCCAGGGGCGCCGTCCGGCTCATCGGCACGCACCCCCTCATCGCCGAGTGCGGTCATGGCCAATGCAACGCCCCCGTTTGAGTTGTTCTACTGGCCCACCATCCAGGGCCGCGGCGAATTCGTGCGCCTGGTGTTCGAGGAAGGCGGGGTGCCCTATGTCGATGTGGGCCGCCTGCCGGAGCAGGAGGGGGGCGGCCGCGCGGCCATCCTGAAGCTGCTGGAGGAGCATGCCCCCGGCACGCCGCCCTTCGCCCCGCCCGTGCTGCGCATGGGCTCGCTGCGCCTGGCCCAGACGGCGCTGATCTGCCGCCACGTGGCCGGCCCGGCGGGCCTGCTGCCGGCAGCCGAGCACGACCGCCTGCATGCGGAGCAGCTCATGTTGACGGTGATGGACATGGTCGTGGAGGCGCACGACATCCACCACCCCATCGCCAAGTCGCTTTACTACCAGGATCAGCAGGAAGAGGCACTGCGGCGGGCGCCCCTGTTCATCAAGGAGCGCCTGCCCAAGCTGCTGGGGTACTTCGAGCGGGTGCTGGGCGCCAACGCGGCGGGTGGGGAAAAGGTGCTGGTGGGCGGCGCGCTGAGCTATGTGGATCTGGCGTTGTTCCAGCTCGTGACCGGGCTGTCCCATGCCCTGCCCAGGGCCATGGCGGCGCTTGCGCCACAATTCCCGCGCGTGCTGGCGCTGCATGCCGCCGTGGCGGCCCGCCCGCGCATCGCGGCCTACTTGGCCTCGCCCCGCCGGTTACCGTTCAACGAGTATGGCATCTTCCGTCACTATCCCGAGCTGGATGCACCCCTGTAGGGCCGGAGCCGGCACGTCGGGCTCCGCGACGCTGCGCCGAGACGGCGGCTAAGGCTCGCGCTCCACGGTGGCCTTTTCGATGGCCAGCAGCCGGGCCAGTCCGATGGTGCGGTGCAGATCCTCTTCCACGCCTTTCCAGGAGGCTGCCGTCCGCCCCGGAACGGCGAATCCGGGCGCCAGGGCACGGTAATAGGCGGCCATGGCCTCGTAGGCGACGAACAGCGGCGTCACCGCATCCACCAGGATGCGGAAGCCCAGGGCAAACAACTCCCGCGGGGCCATGCCGGACGTAGCCTGCGCGCCCGCGCCGTAGAGATGCATCAGCGGCGGAGCCAGGCGCTCGCCGATGTGCCGCGCCTCGTCGGCGGTGCGGGGCGAGATCAGCACCACGTCGGCGCCGGCCGCGCGATAGGCTTCGGCACGGCGCAAGGCGTCGTCCATGCTGCTGGCCCGTACGCCGTTGGTGCGCGCGATGATGAGCATGTCGCCCCGGCGGGCGGCCAGCGCCTCGCGCACCTTGTGCGCCATCAGCTCCGCCGGCACCATGTGCTCGATGCCCACGTGGTGATGCGCGCGCTTGGGCAGGAGCTGGTCCTCGATCTCGATGGCCGCGAAGCCCGCGGCCTCGGCCATGCCGATGGTGCGGTGCATGTGCATGGGGTCGCCCCAGCCCGCCGCCGCGTCGAGGATCAGCGGCAGGTCGCACACCGCGCGGATTTCCAGGCCCGCCTGCACCATGTCCGTCACGTTGAGATTGGCCTCCAGCACCACCTTGGCATAGCCGGTGGCCCCGCCGCCCAGGTACAGCGCGCGGTGGCCCGCGCTCTCGGCCAGCCTGGCCATCAACGGGTTGAGCACCAGGGGCGCGCATACCGGCTCCGCCCCGGCCAGCAGGTCACGCAATGTGCTCATGTCTCGCCCTTTCCGCGC
>JACQHH010000129.1 GCA_016199125.1 Candidatus Lambdaproteobacteria bacterium | reverse complement strand
TGCGCTTGGGGGCGATGGCGTCGATCTCGTCGATGAAGATGATGCTGGGCGCCTTGCGCTGGGCCTCGTCGAACAGCTCGCGCAGCTTGGCTTCGCTCTCCCCGTAGAATTTATGGATCACCTCCGGGCCGTTGATGCGGATGAAGTGGGCCTTGATCTCGCTGGCCACGGCGCGGGCGATGGTGGTCTTGCCCGTGCCGGGCGGACCATAGAGCAGCATGCCCTTGGGCGGCTCGATGCGCAGTTGCGCGAACAGCTCCGGAAACTTCATGGGCAGCTCGATCATCTCGCGGATGCGCGTCAGCTCGTCGTCCAGGCCCCCGATGTCCTCGTATTTCACCGCATCCGGCTGGGCCGCGGTGCCGCGCGACTGCTCCTGGATGCGGATGTCGGTGTAGGGGCCGCTGATGCAGCCCGGCGCCTCGGGCTCGAAGGAAACCACCTGAAACGGCGTGCCCCGCCGCGAGAACAACGGAATGGACACCGTGTTGCCCTTGACCAGGGCCCGGCCCACCATGGCCTCGCGGATGCGGCGGATTTCCGCCGGCCCGAAGCTCTGCCGGGCCAGCGCGGCCAGCAGCAGCGTGGCCGCGGGCGGCACTTGCAGCGGATTGATGCGGATGCGGTCGTCCAGGCTCAGCGCGGCGTTCTCGCGCGTGAGCCCGTCGATCTGGATGATGCCCGTGGCGTCGTCCTCCGGCAGCAGGGGCCACACGCGCGCCAGGCATTCGCGCTCGCTCTCGATGCGCAGCACGTCGCCGGCCCGCAGGCCCAGGCGCAGCATGGTGCTTTCGCTGATGCGGCAGATGCCCCGCTCCACATCCTCCAGGCGCGCCTCGACCACGCGGAAGCGCGGGCTGGCCTCCGACGGGGCCGGGCGCTGTTCCGCCTTGTTGGGGTGTGCGGTCATGCGGTGGCTCCGGGGCGGGAACTGCGGAATAATGAGGAGTAAGCGGCCATACGTCCACGATGATAGGCGAATCGGCTCGGCCTTGGCAATGCGGCAAGGGGCCGCTTGCAATCCGCTCTTGCGCCGGTACAATGCCCCTGCGCACGCGCCGGCCAAGCCGGGTGCCGCGTATGCGGCCGGCCATCTCCGCGCCCCCGCGCGCCGCTCACAGGAGCTCATGAGCCCCGTCCCCGCCCATCGTTCACGCCGGCTCGCGCTGGTCCTCATGGCCGCGCTGCTGGCGCTGGATCAGGGCCTCAAGGTCTGGATCCGGCTGGCGGTGCCGGAGCATCGCATCACGCCCCTGCTGCCGCATTTCCTGGAGCTGACGCACGTGGAAAACCGCGGCGTGAGCTTCAGCATCCTGGAAAATCTGGGTGACCAGTGGCGCGTGCCGCTGCTGGTGGGCATGTCGGCCCTGGCCATCGCCGCACTGGCCGTGTACTGGCTGCGCAACGCCAGGGGGATGAACGCCTTCGCCAATCTTGCCTTTGCGCTGATCCTGCCCGGCGCGGTGGGCAATCTCATCGACCGGCTGGTGTTCGGCACGGTCACGGACTACTTCCATTTCCGCTTCTACGAGACCAGCTTCTTCGTCAACAATGCCGCGGACATCATGATCTCCGCGGGCGTGGTGGCCTATGTGATCGGCACCATCCAGCAAGGCCGGCGCGACCGGCAGCCGGATCGGCGGCCAGTGGGGCGTGGCCGTTGAGGGGCGCCACGCCGTCCGTCGTTGCCGCTCAGGCACTGGAACAGGCGGGGCCGGGAACGTCCGCATGCGGGCCTGGGACGCTGCCGCAGATGCGGACGACCGCCGGCGGGGCCGATGGGGCCGGGCTGGGGAAACCGGGCGCCGGGGGCGGGGGCAATGCACCCGCCCAGGCGTACGGAGCATGAAGCATGGCGCAGGGCCTCAGGGCTTCTTGATGCCCAGGAAGCGGTTGAAGTCGCCCAGGCGCACCAGCAGCAGGATGTGCTGCCCGGGTTTGACGTTCTTCACCGCCGCCAGGAACTCCGCCACGGTGCGCACGGGCCGCTGATTGACCTCCATGATCAGCGCCCCGCGTTGCAGTCCCGCATCGGCCGCCGGGGAATTGGGCGCCACCTGGGAGACCAGCACGCCGGTCAGGCCCTTGTAGCCAAGCTGCTCGCCCACGTCGTCGGTGAGCGCCTGCAGCTCCATGCCCAGCACGGATTCGGGCTGGGGCGGCACGGGCGTGCCGCGTCCGGGCCGCTCTCCCCCGCTGCCGCCGATGGCCGCGCGCATGTCCTCGGGCTGCTCGCGCACCGTCACCTTGAACTGCATCTTCTTGCCTTCGCGCAGCACCTCCACGGGCACCGCCGTGCCCGGCTTGATGGCGGCCACGGCGTTGCGCAGCGCATTGGACGACTTGGTGGGGCGGTTGTTGAACGAGACAATCAGGTCACCCTGACGAACCCCCGCCTCCGCGGCCGGTGTGTCGCGGCCCACGTTGGAAATCAGCACGCCCCCGTTGACGTCCACGCCCAGGGCGCTGGCCAGCTCCTGCGTCACGTCCTGGATCACCACGCCCAGGAATCCGCGCGTGACCTTCCCGGAGGCGATGAGGTCTTTCATGATGCTGCGGGCCATGTTGATGGGAATGGCGAAGCCGATGCCCTGGTTGCCGCCGGAGCGGCTGTAGATGGCCGTGTTCACGCCGACGATCTCGCCCTTGAGATTCACCAGCGGACCGCCGGAGTTGCCGGGGTTGATGGAGGCGTCGGTCTGGATGAAGTCCTCGTAGTCCGTCAGGCCCACCTGGGAACGGCCCTTGGCGCTGACGATCCCGGCGGTGACCGTCTGTTCCAGACCGAACGGATTGCCGATGGCGATCACCGACTCGCCCACCTCCAGATCGTCCGAATTGCCCAGCGTGGCCACGGGCAGGTTGTCGCCGTCCACCTTGACGACGGCCAGGTCCGTCGCCGGATCGGCGCCGATCAGCTTGGCGGGCAACTCACGCCCGTCCGGCAGCTTGACGGTGATCTTGTCCGCGCTTTCCACCACGTGGTTGTTGGTCAGGATCAGGCCCTTGCGGTCCACGATGGACCCGGAGCCCAGCCCGCGCTGGTGGAATTCACGCGGCTGCGAGGGCATGCGCGGCTGGAAGAAGCGCCGGAAGAACTCGTCGTCGAACATGTCGGGCGCGTCGCCGTGGGCCTGGCCCTGCACGGTCTTTTCCACGGCAATGTGCACCACGGACGGGCTGATGGTTTTCACCACCGCGGCGCGGGCCTTGGACTGGGCCAGCAGCATCTCCAGCCCCGGCGACTGCTCGGCCGCCAGGGCAACGCCCGCCGAAAACGCCAGCAGGATCGCCGTCAGCGCAAGGCGGCCCAGCCGCGTGTGAAGTTGAAGGGCATTCATTCGCTACTCCTTGGGAATTGAACTCGGGCATGGCAACCCGCCCGGCTGCCGAGTTGGGAGCCGCATACGCCGTGGGAGGGTCTCACTGGGTTGTAGACACGCCGGCCCTGGCGGGGCGCTGTTGCGCACATGAAAATTAGAATCCGTCCAGCCGCCCGCCGTTCAAATGCACACTCATTGTACGTGGCGCCCTGCTGCCCCGCAATGCGCAGGCGCGCCGTGCAGAAGCCCATGGACTGTAACCGCGCGGCGCGGTGGCATGCCGCTGCGCCGCGCGCTTGGCGCCCCGCTGCCGCTGGAGTGGCCGGTGCTGCTGGTGCCGCTGGTGAACGCCCATGCTATAACTGCACAGGGGGCGGCGCAATGTGCCGCCACAGGCCAACGACCGAGGAGGGACCGTGAAGGATGCGCTGGCCGGGCTGCGCCGCACCCGGGTCATGGTCGTGGGCGATCTGATGCTCGACCGCTATCAGTGGGGCACGGTGGAGCGCATCTCCCCCGAGGCCCCCGTGCCGGTGGTCAAGCT
>JACQHH010000031.1 GCA_016199125.1 Candidatus Lambdaproteobacteria bacterium | reverse complement strand
GGCGCCGGGGCCGGGGCGGGGGCCGGGGCGGCCGGAGCCTGCACGTCCAGCGCGGCGCGGCGCGCTCCCACCAGCGGACGACGCCGCGGCTGAGGCGCGGGCGAGGGCGCGGTCTGCACGAATGCGCTCTCGTTGGGCAGCAGCACCAGCAGCAGGAACAGCCCGCCGGCCACCAGGAACGTCAGCGAATAGATCAGCCCCATCAGGTTGGATTCGTAGCGGGGCTTGTCGATGAAGTTCAGCAGTTGGCGCAGCCCGTCGGATGTCATGTACGAGGCGCCCGACATGCCGTTGAAGAAGACGAAGCACCCCACCGACAGCGCGGCGAGGAACCCCAGCATGATGCCGATATATAGTCGCGTGGGTTGCATGGATCGTCCCGATGGGTTCTGGCGCGGGGTGACTGGCCCGGCGCGCGATGCCCCGCGCGGGGCGCCGTCCCCGGAGCGGACCCTGCGTCCGCCGCGGGCCCCCTCATGCGCCTGGGCGTGTGGAAGGGGCAGCGCCTGCACGAACAGTTACCTGTGCTATCGGAATCCATTCCGCAAACTTGAACCGGGTCGCTCCCCGGCTTCAGCCCCCCGCGCACCGCCGCCGCCCCACGGGTGGGCTCAGGCCGCCGCGGCGGCGCTGTCCGGATCGCGCGGACCGATGGGCGGCTCCGCGGGAAAGGCGCGCGGCGCGGCTTTTTCCTCGCGGATCATGTGCTGCCCGGTCCAGTGCAGCATCTGCGTGATGCGCTCCTTTTCCGCCGCCACGCCGGTCTCGGCGTACAGCGTGCTCAGCAGCCGCAGGGGCTGGATGGCCTCGTGATAGGCTTCCCGGCCCCACAGCCGCGTCTGCACATCCTCCAGCAGGGCAATGGCCTCGCCCTTTTCCCCCATGCCCATCAGCGCCTCGGCCAGCAACTGCCGCGCGCCGATCACGCCGCGTTCCATCAGCGCCGCCTCGTAATGCTGCTCGGCCCGGCGCAGCAGGTGCACCGCGCGCAGGTGATTCTTGCGCGCCACGTACAGGCCGGCCTCCACCAGCAGCGCATAGGCGGCCAGCTCGCGCAGGCCCCCGGCTTCGGCCATGCCGCAGGCCAGGTTCAGCACGGCCAGCGCGCGCTCCTGCCGGCCCTGACGCGCCAGGCATTCGGCAAGCTGGCTCAGCAGCAGCGCCTGACCATAGATGTCGTCCTGCTGCACGTAGCCGGCCAGCACCTCGTCGAACAGCGCTTCGACCATGTCATCCTGGCGCTTGAGCTTGTAGCCGCGCAGCTTGTGGTGCAGGGCGTAGGTGAGCCAGGGCCGGGCGTCGACTTCCTGGAACACGGGAATGGCCTTGTCCAGGTAGTTCATGCCCAGATTGACCGCGCCCTTGCCGATCCAGTCGCTGCCGGTGTGGCACCACTGCTTGGCGGATTCGATGGTGCTCTGTTCGATCATGTCCGCGGGGCTCCCCTGGCGGCTGCACGGCGGGCGGCCGCGTTCGTCGCACGCGCGCGGCTGCCGGTGACATCATCTACTGCACGTGGTCGTGCGTCCCTGTGGCGAATTCTATCCCATTCCTGCGCCAGCGTGAACAACCGGCCGCCGGGGTTGCCGCGGCTCGTCCGGCGCGTTCCCGCGCATCCCTGCACGCCACAGCCCGCGGCGCGCCCGCGCCGCCGCACATGGGAGCACAAAAGTGGACCGCGCATGTCCACTTGCGGAGACACGACCAGATCGCGATTTTCCAGCCCGCTCGCCACGGAAAAGGAAAAAGGCCTGCGCGGCCCCGTGTCGGCGCCCACGGCGGCGGGGAACACGTGCGCGCACGCAGCGCGCGGCAATTGCCGCCGCCAGCGTCAAAATCGCGGCCGTGCGCCGCACATAGCGGATCGCGACCGGCTCTCTGCGCCGCGATCCTGCTCCAGCGGCCATCGGCACACCCTGCCCAGTGCTGAAATCCTACGCCCGGGCGCCTGCGGCGCGCTGGCCGAAACGGTCGTTTGGCGAATAAATTCAATAATTTTAGTGGCTTGACAAATAAGTTGTTTTTTTATAGTATAGATATTCAACTTTTCGCGAAAAAGGAGCAATCAGCGGCGCAATGGCGTCGAACCATGAGCGATCACCTTGCAGGAAGGCGTAATGTGAAGCAGATTTTTGCCGAATTGCTGGCCAAGAAAGCTCAACTCAAGTTCGAGCTCGTCGAAATGGCTTCGTCCAAGAACACCAAGCAGAAATTCAAGGCCGAGATCACCAAGGTCAGCCGCGAAATCGACAAGTGGATCAAGGGGCATCCGCACTTCTAGCGTTCTAGCGTCCACGCGTCTCGTACCGTCAGCATCGTTCGTCAGCAGTCATGCACCAGGGAGTCGGGCCTGCCCCCCGCCGGTCGTCGCCGGGGTCTGGGCCTCGTTCACGCCGCGCTTTTTCGTTTGGGATCGCGGCAAATGGTGTATATGTGCTGGGAACCGCTCTGCCGCGGGGAGGGTGTCCCTGCGTCGACCCACGCGGTGTGGCACGCGGCGGCTGGGCGGGCGAAACCGACGAATTCAGGCACCATCCGGAGAATGACGATGCGATTGGGATACATGGCGGGCTATCAGGGCGCACAGGCCAGGATCGACGTGGGGCTGGTGCAGGAAGCCGAACGGCTGGGCTACGACGTCGTCTGGACGGCCGAGGCCTATGGCTCCGATGCGGTGGTGCCGCTGGCCTGGATGGGCGCGCACACCAGCAAGATCAAGCTGGGCACGGCCATCATGCAGATTCCCGCGCGCACGCCGGCCATGACGGCCATGACGGCCATGACGCTGGACGGCCTCTCCGGCGGCCGCATGGTGCTGGGCCTGGGCATGTCCGGGCCGCAGGTGGTGGAAGGCTGGCACGGCGACGCCTATGGCAAGCCCCTGGCCCGCACGCGCGAATTCGTCGCGGTGGTGCGGCAGATCTTCGCCCGGCGGGCGCCGGTGGAATTCGACGGCCGATATTACCAGATTCCCTACCACGGCGACGACGCCAGCGGCCTGGGCAAGCCGCTGAAGAGCATCCTGCACGCGCGCGCGGACATGCCCATCTACATTGCGGCCATCGGGCCCAAGAACCTGGCGCTGGCCGGCGAGATCGCCGACGGCGTGCTGCCCGTGTTCTTCTCGCCCGACCAGTACCCCTACTTCGAGGGCGCCCTGCAGGAAGGGTTTGCCAAGGCCCCCGGCAAAAAGAGCTTTGCCAGGTTCGACCTGGCGCCCATGGTGCACGTGGCGTTGGGAGACGATCTGGAGGCCTGCTACGACCATGTGCGGCCGTCCCTGGCGCTGTACGTGGGCGGGATGGGGGCGCGCGGGCAGAATTTCTACAACGATCTGGCCTGCCGCTACGGGTACGAGGCCGAAGCGAAAAAGATCCAGGACCTGTTCCTGGACGGCAAGAAGTCCCAGGCCGAGGCGGCCGTGCCCAAGGCCCTGATCGACGAGGTGGCGCTGGTGGGGCCCCGCGACCGCATCAAGGATCGCCTCTCGCGCTACCGGGAAATCAAGGTGTCCACGCTGAACATCGCCGGCCCGCCCAGCGAGCAGACCCTGCGCACCTTCGCCGAGCTGGTGCTGTAGCGCCGCTTTGGCGTCCGGCGCCGGCCCCGGGTGCTTCCGCGCGCGGGGGCTCGCGTCGCCGCGCAGCGAACGGTCCGCGGCGGCGGGCCGCCTTGCCGTATCCGCCCTCTTTCCAGCACAGCGCCGTCCATTCTCCGCGCGCCATCGCCCGCCCATGTTGGCGCGGTCCGGGCGTGCCGCGCGCGTGGCGCGGCATCGCGGCCCATGTGGTGGCGCGACGCGGTGCCCGACGCCCCCGCGCATGGCCGGACGGACGGTCGGGCATTCCCGATCAACTACGGCTTGGAATTGTCGTCGACCTGCAGACGCAGGTCCTTGCCGGCGCGGAAGAAGGGCAGTTCCTTCTTGGGAACGAACACGCGCTCGCCGGTC
>JACQHH010000123.1 GCA_016199125.1 Candidatus Lambdaproteobacteria bacterium | reverse complement strand
GCCCGCGGGCAGCGCGCCCACCCCGAACAGCACGTAGGCCCCGATGGACAGGGTGAGCAACCGGTCGTAGGGCAGGCCGAACTCCGCCTCCAGGGCCAGCACCACGGTGGGATAGAGCATCATGAACAGATGCGTGTAGGCGTGCGCCAGGTTGGCATACCTCACGACCCCGTATTCCGGCATGGTGGACATGACGCGACGTTCCCTCCCGACTGGTGCGGTCTGTGTGGGCCCCGGCGCGTGGCGGCGGGCGCCGTCGCACGCAGCCTCGCAGGCGTCCGCCCTGCCCGGGCAGGGACGCTTGGCCGGCCCCGTGGCGCCATGGTGACCGGCCCGCGGTCCCGCGTCAACGGCAATCTTCCGCCCCGGCCACGCGGCAGAGGCGCTCCGGCGGGGGGCCTGCCCGCGACGGCTTCAAATGGTCAGTCCACCGCTGGCGATGAGGATCTGTCCGGAGATGAAGTCCGATTCCGGCAGGCACAGCAGGTACACGGCGCCGGCCGCCTCTGCGGCGGTGCCGCCGCGTCCCAGGGGAATCAGGCGGCGCATCTCCTCGATCAGCTCGGGCGCGAGCCCCACGTTCAGCGCTCGGCCGCCAACGTCGATGGTGGGCTTGCGCTCACCCCAAGCCTGGGTGAGCCGCGTCTCGATGTAGCCGAAGCCCACGGCATTGACGGTGACGTTGTAGCGGCCCCATTCCTTGCACAGGGTGCGGGTGAGCCCGATGAGGGCGGTCTTGGCCGCCGCGTAGCTGAGCTGGGTCGCCGCGCCGTACACGCCGGAGACCGAGGTCACGTTGACCACCTTGCGCATCACGGGCCGGCCCTGGGCCGCCTCGCTTTTGGCGGCGCTGCGAATGTGCTCGGCGGCGGCGCGCAGCAGGCGGAACGGCCCCGTGGCGTGCACGTCCAGCATGGCATACCACTGCTCGTCGGTGGTCTTCTGGATGGTGGTGTTCCAGATGTAGCCGGCGTTGTTGACGATGATGTGCAGGTCGCCGAAGTGCCCCAGGGTCTGGCGCACGATGCGCTCGCCGAAGTCCGGCGCGGCCACGTCGCCCACGCAGGCGATGGCCTCGCTGCCCATGTCCCGCAGCAGCGCGACGGTCTCGCTGGCGGGGGCCTCGTCGATGTCGTTGACCACGATGCGCGCGCCGTCGGCGGCCAGCTTGCGCACGATTTCCCGGCCAATGCCCCGGCCCGACCCGGTGACGATGGCCACGCGCCCGTCCAGTTTGCCCATGGGTTGTGCTCCGTCGGCCCGCCTCAGGCGGTGGGCCAGACCGAAATGCTGGTGTTGCCGCTGCCGGACGACGGCCCATAGGCCCCGTGCTGCTCGCCGCGGAAACGCTGGGCCCCCTTGTCGTTCAGGGTGCCGAGCATGGTGGCCACGTTGCGCCCGCCCATCTCGGCCACCACAGCCGAGGTGTAGTCGTGCAGGCGCACCTTGGCCTCGGTCACGTTGCCGCTGACCAGCAGCGCGATGAACTCGCGGTCCATGCGCTGGCGCGCCTCGCTGGGCCATACGCCCGGGCCCCGCACCAGGTTGTGGGACAGCGCGCAACTGGAGATGAAGGCCACCCGCCGGCCCAGCTTTTCCGCCGTGGTGGCCACCGCCCCGCCCACCGCCACGCATTCTTCCAGGGAGGCCGAGAGCACCGTGGAGAGCAGCACCACGGGAATGCGCTGCGCCGGGTCGATGTACTGCAACGGCACGTAGGCGCCGTAGTCCCAATGGTAGTGGGGCGATTCGTTGCGGTTGCAGGGCACGCCCAGGCTCTTGACCTGATCCGTGAGCAGGTTGCCGAATTCCGGGTCGCCGGGCCGCTCGTAGGGCAGCCCGGAGATGAGATCGGGCGCCTCGTCGGCCACGCACATGCCCTTGTGCAGCGCGTGGCAGGCGACGTACCAGTTGAACGTGCACACCCAGTGGGCCGAATGCAGCACGATCAGCTCCGGCTTGAGCGCCTGCAGATGCTTGCCGAAGCGTTTGGAGCCCTCGATCACCCCGCGCAGGAATTCCGGCGCGCCGGCCTCCACCCCCATGCGCGGGGTGTGGGGCGTGATCGCAGAGCAGATGATTCCCCCCGCCATGCCGTGCTCCGTGGTTGGTTGATGGGCCGCGCCGGCCGCGCGCCGGAGCGGAATGCGCCCCGGCGGGCCTGCGTGTCGTTCCTGGCATACCCCGACGCCAGGACGGGGTCAAACGCCCGGCGCCGGGCCGGAGGTTGCGCGCGACCCGCGCGCGGCTACAGCTCGTCGGCCTGGGGCGCGGATGCGGCCCGCTCCAGCCAGCGCCGGCGCAGGCGGTAGCGTTGCAGCTTGCCCGAGGCCGTACGGGGCAGCTCGTCGGCCCAGCGCAGTTGCGGACCGCCGGGGACGGGCCGCGTTTCGGCAAACACGCCGCGGATGCGCCGGGCCAGGCGGCGGTGCGTCCCGCGGTGCTCCGGCACGATGACCAGCCCCAGGGTTTCCCCGCCTTCCGGGGCCGGCACGCCCAGCGCGGCCACGTCGGCCACGCCCGGCACGGCCAGCAGCAGTGCCTCCAGCTCCGGCAGGTCCATCCACTGCCCACCCAGCTTGAGCGCGTCGTCGTCGCGCCCCAGGTGCGTGAACCAGCCCTGCGCATCGCAGGTGAACACGTCGCCCGTGACGAACCACGGTCCGCGGAACACGGCCTCGCTGCGCAGCGGGCGGTTCCAGTAGCGCTCGCAGAGCGAGGCCATGCGCACCCACAGGATGCCCGCCTCGCCCGGCGTGGTGACGGTGCGCTCCTGCGCGTCCTTGAGCAGCACTTCGGCGCCGGGGGCCACCTGCCCCGCGCAGCCCGGACGGATGGCCCCGGGCCGGTTGGTGAGCGCCATGTGCAGCGTCTCGGTGGTGCCGTAGCCCTCCACGATGGGGCGGCCGGTGCGCGCCTGCCAGTCGGCCAGCAACGCGGGGGTCAGCTTTTCGCCCGCCGAGACATAGTGCCGCACGCGGCGGAACGGCTCGGCCGTGGGGTCGCCGTGGCGCATCAGCTCGCGGTAGGTGCCGGGCACGCTGAACACCACGTTCGGCGCATGGCGCGCCAGCACGTCGTGTACGGCGGCCGCGCTGGCCGGCTCGTCGCAGAGCACGGTGGTGGCCCCCAGCCGCAGCGCGCCGAACAGGCAGGTGCCCAGGGCATAGGCGAAGAACAGCTTGGACGTGGCGAACAGCCGATCGCCCGCGCGCACCCCCAGCACGTCGCGCAGATAGCGCCCGCCACCCAGCACGTCGCGCTGGGCGTGCACGGCGGCCTTGGGACGGCCGGTCGACCCGGAGGTGTAGATCCAGAAGGCCATGTCCGCGGGCCGCCGCCGCTCGGCCTGCAATTCCGGCGGGTAGCCGGCGATCCAGTCCTCGAAAGGCCCGGCGCCCCCGGCGGCATCGCCCGCCGCAATGACCCGCGGCGGCGCCTCCAGCAGCGGCGCGATGGTCTCGTAGCGCGGCAGGTTGGCCGCGTCCACGACGGCCAGTACGCATTCGCTCTCGCGGATGGCGAACAGCAGCTCGCTGGACGTGGAGCGCACGTGCATGGTCACCGGCACGGCCCCCACCTTGAGCGCGCCCAGGTAGGCCACCACCAGCGCCGGCGCATCGGCCAGCAGCAGCAGCACGCGCGCCCCCGGAGTCACGCCCTGGTGCCGCAGGGCATGGCCCGCGCGGTTCACCGCCTGGCGCAACTGCTCGTAGGTGAGCTCGCGGTCGCGCCAGCGCAGGGCGGGCGCCCCGCCCAGGCCCCGCAGCAGCGGCGGCCCCAGCACGGCGTCGGCTGCGTTGAGAATGGGCGCCACGGGCGCACGATCCAACGCGATCCCTTCCACGCTGCCGCCGGTTTTCAAGGACGTGTCGCTGTGAGAGGCTCGCATACCATCGGGACG
This sequence comes from Candidatus Lambdaproteobacteria bacterium, assembly GCA_016199125.1. Taxonomy (GTDB): domain Bacteria; phylum SAR324; class SAR324; order SAR324; family JACQKK01; genus JACQHH01. The sequence goes on along the minus strand of JACQHH010000123.1, from coordinate 8,266 downwards.
ATGTTAACGATACCAGCAATTCCGGCGCGCGTCAGCGGGACCACCGGGGCGCCGCCGCCGCGGAGCACAGGGAGCCCCCATCCGATGAACCAGGCACGGGACGAGCAGGCGGCCGGGACGTGGCCGGATTACCGCGTGGTGGCGCGCAACATTTCCCGCCACGCCGAACCCAACATCCACCGCGACGAGACGGCCAAGGCCTATGGCTTCAAGCGGGCCCTGATCGCCGGGCGGGCGCTCTACAGCCACCTGCTGCATCCGGCCGCGGCGCGCTGGGGCGAGGCATGGCTGGGGCGGCAGCGCAGCGCGGTGCGCTTCCTGCAGCCCGCCTACGATGGCGACCGCCTGACGGTGCACGTGGCCGGGGCGCCGGCCGACGATCCCACGGCGCTGACCGTCGCCGGCATCGCCAATGCCGAGGGCCTGCTGCTGGCGCGCCTGGAGAGCGACCGGCCGCGCCCTTTTCCCGCGCCCCATGCCCTGGCGCTGGCGCCCGCGCCGCGGGACGATGGCACGCGCGCGCCCGGCGACTGGGCGCACCTGGCGCTGGGGCAGGCCCTGCCGGCGCAGTCCTGGACTCCCCGCGCGGAGGACAACCGGGCCTGGTGCGCGGCCATCGGCGAGACCCTGCCGTTGTTCCTGGAGGGCGAGGCGCCGCCCCTGCATCCGGGGCTGCTGCCCAGCGCCACCACGGAACTGCTGCACCGCTTTCTGCTCATCGGGGCCTGGGTGCACGTGGCAAGCGTGTTCGTGGCGCACCGGCTGGTGCGCGCCGGCGAGGCGCTGGAGCTGCGCGCCACGCCCCTCGACAAGTGGGAGCGCGCTGGGCGACAATTCATACAGGTCTACGTGGGCGTGCTGGCGCAAGGACGGCCCTGCCTGGAGGAATACCGCACCGCACTGATCAACCTGCCGCGCAAGGGCTGAGCGTCTCACGGACGCGCAAACAGCCCGCCGCCTGGTGAGGTGCCGCGGTGCACGGGCGGCCGGTGTCCCGGTGCGCTGACGCGGACCGTGGTCGGCAATAGTCACCTCACGCTTGTCCCGAGGAACATTGCACAAGGAGGAGCCATGGCAGATGCAGCGTTGATCGACCAGGCCTATCACCAGATCATCACCACGTTTGTGGCGCGGGGCCAGGCGCCGCACTATGTCGAGTTGGGGGCGCAATTCGGGCTGAAGCCCGAACAGGGCAAGCGGTTGCTGCACGACTTGCTGTCCACGGGCATTCCCGCCTGGGCATACCCGGACACGGACTATGTGTCGTCGTTCGCCCCGTTCAACAACCTGCCCACGCAATACCGTATTTCCGTGGACGGCCAGCAACGCTGGTTCGCCCAATGAGGGTTCGAGGCGCTGGCGGTCTGCTGGCTCTTCCCCGGTAAAACCATCACCATCGATGCCCCCTGCCTGGACTGCGGCGAAGCGCTGCAGGTGCGCGTGCGCGACGGGCACATCGAGGCGGCCAGCCCGCCGGGCATCTTCGCCTTCATCGACGTGCCGTTCAAAAACTGGCGGCAGAACATCGCCAACAGTTGAAGCCGCATGAATCTCTTCCGGTCGGAAGAGCACGTACGGCAATGGAGCGGGTTCAAGAGCGACGCCCTGGGCGGGATGATGCCGCTCTCTGACATGATGGCCATTTTCAGCGCGTCCCTGTTCCGCGAGCGCATCAACGGGAAATACGTCTCGCACATGGCGGAGTATCGCGGGGACTTCATGGACAAGCTGCGCGGCGTGACGCACGACAATCCGTTCTGGCGCGTCAAGTGAAGCGGGCCGACTGGGTGCGGGAAACGGCGGTATGACGGCCTGCGCCCGGTGCCATCCCTGGTTTTTCCTGTCTGATTCAGGGTGATTGAGGCCGGCGCAGCACGAAGCAGCTTGCGCGCATGGTCATCACCACCGCGCCGTCCTGGTTGGTCATGGTCTCCTGCGAATGCAGCAGGCCGTGATCGGCCTTGTTTGCCAGGGGCACCTTTTCCGCGATTTCCGAACGCAGGGTCAGCACGTCGCCTGCCCGCACAGGATGGCGCAGGCGCAGGGCGTCGAAGCCGGCGCCGGCGATGATGGCCAGGTTGAGATCGGCGTAGATGTCGAAGTTGACCCGGCGCCACACGGCGAACAGGTGCGCCCCGCTGGCGATCAATCCCCTGAAATAGGATGCGCGCGCCGCGGCCTCGTCGATGTGCATGGGCACCGGATCGAACTCGCGCGCAAACGAGACGATGCGCTCCCGGGTGAAGGGCGGGGCCGTGCGTTCCCAGTGCATGCCCACGTCCACGTCCTCGAAGTACTTGCGCGCCCCGGGCATGGCGCTTCCCTCTTCGACGTCGCCGGGCATCAGCCGCGCAGGGTGAGGGCGGCGTTGGCCAGGGCCGGCGACTTGCGCTCCCGCGTCTCGGTGTGCAGCACGATGCGCCCTTCCTCCCGCCACAGGCGCGTGAGCAGCGTTTCGCCCGGAAAGACCGGCCCGGTGAAGCGCGCCCGGAAGCCCTGCACCCGGCTCACGTCCCCGTCCAGAGCACGATCGATGGCCGCCTTGCAGACCATGGCATAGGTGCACAGGCCGTGCATGATGGGATGCTCGAAGCCCACCTTGCGCGCGTAGTCCGGGTCGGTGTGCAGCGGGTCGTCCTCGCCCGAGGGAATGGCGTACAGCAACGCCTGCTGGGGCAGGATGGGCGTTTCCAGCACGGCGTCGGGCGCGCGGGCGGGCGCCTCGTTGACGGGCTTGGGGCCGGGGTCGCCACCGAAACCGCCTTCGCCGCGGACAAACACGGAGCGGTGGTTGACGAACAGCACCTTGCCCTTGGCATCGCGGGTGGTCACCTCCAGGTCCACCAGCCCCCCCTTGCCCTTGTCGTAGATGTTGGCCACGCGCACGGTGTTGACGACATCGGCTTGCGGGGGGATGGGGCCGGCGAGCTCGATGATCTGCTCGCCGTGCACGCAGCGGCCGATGTCGATCTCGATGCCCGGCAGCCTGGCCATGCGGTGCACGATATCGCCCGAGGCGCACAGCGCGGCGAAGGTGGGCAGGATCTTCAGCCCGCGCACGCCGGCGTAGGCCAGCTCGCCCTCGTCCTCGAACGGGCTCCCGGCGCCCACGGCCAGGTTGTACATGATGATGTCCTGGCGCCGCCAACTGGTGCGCCCGGCAGTGTACTCCTGGCCCAGGGCCAGATCGGGATTGATGGGCATGGTTCCTCTGTGCATGGGGGGATGGCCGGCGGCGGCGCGGGTGTGTCGGCTGCCCGCCGTGCCCGCCGCAATGGGGCGAATTCTATGCCCACGGCGGGGGCCATGACAACTCGCGGGCACGCCGGGTGCGGGGGAAGCGCCCCACTCCCTGCGCGTGCGCGGCCGCAAGCCCTGTGCTATGACGGGTGCGGCAACCCCGCCCGCGTGCGGCAGGCCGGCGCACGCACGAATCACTTTCAGCCACGGGAGTTCCCATGAGCCGTCACTTCGGAGGCATTACCCAGAACGGATACGTCGTGCGCGACATCGAGGCCGCCCTGCGCAAATGGATCGACGTGCTGGGCGTCGGCCCCTGGTTGTACATGGAATCCGTGCGCCCGCGGGACTTCCTCTACAAGGGCCAGCCCGCCGAGCCGGAAATGTCCATTGCCCTGGGCAACTCGGGGGATCTGCAGATCGAGCTGATCCAGATCCGCAACGATGCGCCCACGGCCTACAAGGACTTCCTGGACGCCGGGCACGAGGGCCTGCAGCACGTCTCGTCCTGGCCGAGCAACTACGACGAGATCCTGGCCCGTCACGCCGCAGCCGGAGGCCGCGTGTATCAGTCGGGCAAGATCGGCCACACACGCTTCAGCTACCTGCTTACCGAGTTCCACACGGGCACGGTGTTCGAAATGTCCGACCTGGACCCCCGCACCAAGCAGGTCTTCGCGGGCATCCGCAGGCACGCGCAGAACTGGGACGGCAAGAACCCCATCCGCACCTCCTGGGAAGCGTTCGTATAGGAGCCCGGGTGCATCGCCGTGGCCCGGCAGACGGCTCAGGCCCATCCCTTCCAATAGCAGCACGCGCCCCAGGGGCTCCCGCCGCGCGGGCGCTCCCGGTGGCGCAGGCGGAATTTGCGCCGTGCGTGCCCGATTTGCGCTAAGCTCGTCGTTGACCGGCGCCGGGGGACGCATCTGCCGCACTCCGCCGCCCCAAACGCACACGCGACCTTCCGGCCCGATTCGGCCACCCCTGAGCAGAGAGCGAGCCCATGACCGAGTCCACGACGCTGGTGTTGACGAACCTGTACCACTGGGAAGCCACCTCGCCGCACACCGTCTACATGACGCAGCCGGTGGGGGGCGGTGAGCTGAAGGATTACACCTGGGCCCAGACGGCCGACCAGGTGCGGCGCATGGCGGCGCACCTGCGCAGCCTGAACCTGCCGCCCAAGAGCAACATCGGCCTCATCTCCAAGAATTGTGCCCACTGGATCATGGCCGATCTGGCGATCTGGATGGCGGGCCACGTCTCCGTGCCGCTCTATCCCACGCTGATGGGCGAGCACGTGCGGCAGATCCTGGAACACAGCGAGTCCAAGCTGCTGTTCGTGGGCAAGCTGGACAACTGGGACATGGTGCGCGCGGGCATTCCGGAGACCCTGCCGCAAATTGCGCTGCCCATCAGCCCGCCCCTGTCCGCGCCCAAGTGGGAGCAGATTGTCGCGGAGACGCCGCCCATGACGGAGAACCCCGAGCGCGAGCCGGGCGAGCTGGCGAGCATCATGTACACCTCGGGCAGCACGGGCACGCCCAAGGGCGTGATGATGAGCTTTGAGGCCATGGCCTTGCCAGGCCACGAAATTCGCGGCCTTTACGGCATCACCCCCAATGACCGCATGCTTTCCTACCTGCCCCTGGCGCACACCTTCGAGCGCATGGTGGTGGAGACGGTCTCCCTCATCGCGGGCATGCACATCTACTTTGCCGAGTCGCTGGACACCTTCCTGGAGGACCTCAAGCGGGCGCACCCCACGATTTTCGTGTCCGTGCCGCGGCTGTGGGTCAAGTTCCAGTTGGGGGTGTTCGAGAAGATGCCGCAGGAGAAGCTCAGCCGGCTGCTCTCCATCCCGCTGCTTTCGCGCATCGTGCGGCGCAAGGTGCTGCAGGGGCTGGGCCTGCACGACGTGCGGCTGGCGGTCAGCGGGGCGGCGCCCATCCCGCCCGAGGTGATCGACTGGTACCGGCGCCTGGGGCTGGAGCTGTCCGAGGGCTATGGCATGTCCGAGAACTTCTCGTACTCCCATGGCACGCGGCCGGGCGAATCGCGCGTGGGCTATGTGGGCACGCCCCAGCCCGGCGTGCAGGCGCGCATCTCGGCACATGGAGAAATCGAGGTGAAGAGTCCGGCCGACATGCTGGGCTACTTCAAGGCGCCGGAGCTGACCCGGGCCACGTTCACCGACGATGGCTTCGTCAAGACCGGGGACATGGGCGAGATCGACGCCCAGGGACGCCTGCGCATTACGGGACGGTTGAAAGAGCTGTTCAAGACCAGCAAGGGCAAGTACGTGGCGCCGGCGCCCATCGAAAACAAGCTGCTCAACCATCCCTTCGTGGAGCAGGCCTGCGTCTGCGGCGAGGGCCAGCCCAAGCCATACGCGCTGATCATGCTCAGCGAGGAGGCCATGCGCCGCGCGAAGGAGAACGGGGGCCAGGCCGCCCTGCAGCGCGCCCTGGAGCAGCACCTGCAGGCGGTCAACGCCGCGTTGGATCCCCACGAGCAACTGGCCTTCATCGCCGTGGTGCGCGACCAGTGGCTGACGGAAAACGGCTTCCTCACGCCCACCATGAAGATCAGGCGCAGCGTGGTGGAGCAGACCTACACGCCCTTCGAGGAGGGCTGGTACAAGCAGGGGCGGCCGGTCATCTGGCAGTAGCCGTACGGGCTGGATGCGGTTCCGCGTCCGGCGCCGGGTCGCAGCAATCGGCAGGGAAAGTGCGCTGGGGCCACGCAGCGCCGGGGGGGATTTGTGTGCCGCCGGGCGGGCGGTCAGGCGCCACTCCCGCCGCGGACGCGCCGTTTCCTGCCCAGCACCCAGCCACCGGTAAGCAGCATGCCCACCAGCACACCGGCCAGGAAGAAGATCAGCAGGAACACCACCCGGCTCAGGCGGAAGGTCCAGAACAGGAAGGCCAGGTCCTGCTCGGCCATGTTCTGCGCCGCAAAGACGAGCAGCAGCACCAGGATGGGCAGCACGCCGAACAGCAGGATCTTCTTGTACATGGGGAATTGGCGGCGCCGCTCCGCGCGCATCCTCGCTGCGGCCGGCTCTCGTGGGCGGTCAGCGGACCTGCGCGTCAGCAGCGGTCAGCGCGGCTTGCACATGCGGTGCCGGGCCGCGTGGCGACGGATGGTAGGCCGGTGGCCCGGCAGTGGTGCTGCTGGTCATGCCCAAGAGAAGACTCGAACTTCCACGGGGTCGCCCCCACATGAACCTGAATCATGCGCGTCTGCCAGTTCCGCCACTTGGGCCTGCGGGCACTCCGGCTGGAACAATCAGCGTAGAAAAGAACCCCCGATCTGTCAACCGCCCCGCGCCGGCCGCATAGGCCCGGGCGGCTGCGCGGCAGCGCCGGCCTTGCTCGGCCCTGCGCTCGCATGTTCGCGGGAGATTGGGTAGCATATCCCTTCGCCATCATGCGTCGGCGGGCCGCGCGGCGGCCAGGCCCGATGCACCCCCAAGACCCCGACTGCGGCGGGTCCGCGCCAGGCGCGGCCGCCCTTGCACGCGGAGCCGCATGCCACACCCCATCGACGACCAGAACGAGCAGCGCAGGATCCGCCTGGACAAGCTGGAGCGCATCCGCGCCGCGGGCGTGAATCCCTTTCCCTACCGCTTCCGGCCCACGCACCGTGCCGAGGCGCTGCTGACCCGGGCCGAGGCCCTGGTGGCTTCCGGCGAGACGGTGACCGTCGCCGGGCGCCTGGTGGCCGTGCGCCGCCAGGGCAAGGCCGCCTTCGGCCACGTGCGCGACAACTTCACCCGCCTGCAGATCTACCTGCGCAAGGACGAGCTGGGCGAGGCGGGCTTCGCGCTGTTCGAGCTGCTGGACCTGGGCGATCACGTGGGCCTGAGCGGCGTGATGATGATCACCAAGACCGGGGAGCCCACCTTCCGCGTGCGCGAGCTGACCCTGCTGGCCAAGGCCGTCCGCCCCCTTCCCGTTCCCAAGGTTGAGCTCAAGGAGGGGGCCCAGGTGGTGCACAACGAGGTGCACGACGTGGAGTTCCGCTATCGCCAGCGCTACGCCGACCTGGCCACCAGCGACCACGTGGCGCAGGTGTTCCTGGCCCGCTCGTGCATCGTGCAGACCATCCGCGCCTACCTGCTGGAGCAGGGCTTCCTGGAAGTGGAAACGCCGGTGTTGCAGACGCTCTACGGCGGCGCGGCGGCCACGCCTTTCACCACGCATCACAAGGCCCTGGACCTGCCGCTGTATCTGCGCATCGCCACAGAACTCTACCTCAAGCGCCTGGTGGTGGGGGGCTTCGACCGCGTGTTCGAGCTGGGCAAGGTCTTCCGCAACGAGGGCATCGACCGCTCGCACAACCCCGAGTTCACGATGCTCGAATTCTACGAGGCCTATGCGGACTATACGGACATGATGAGCCGCTTCGAGGAGCTCTACGAGCGCTGCGCGCTGGCCATCCACGGCTCCACGCGCTTCGCCTACGGCGAGCACGAGATCGACGTGGCGCGGCCCTGGAAGCGCATGACCATGGTGCAGGCCATCCGCGAGCTGGGGGGCCTGGACGTGACCGCGCTTTCCGATGCACAGGTGCAGCACCTGCTGCACGAGCGCGGCTGGGCGCTGGAAGGCGCCTTCACGCGCGGCATGGCCGTGGCGCGGCTGTTCGAGGAGCTGTGCGAGCCGGCTCTGGTGCAACCCACCTTCATCACCGATTTTCCCCGCGAAACCACGCCGCTGTGCAAGGCACACCGCGACGACCCCACGCTGGTGGAGCGCTTCGAGCCGTACATCGCGGGCTGGGAGGTGGGCAACGCCTATTCGGAGCTCAACGATCCGCTGGTGCAGCGGGCCACGTTCGAGGAACAGGTGGCCCGCCGCGCGGGCGGCGAGCTGGAGGCCCATCCCTACGACGGCGATTTCGTGCGGGCCCTGGAATATGGCATGCCGCCCATGGGCGGCGTGGGGCTGGGGGTGGATCGCATGGTCATGCTGCTCACCAATCAGCCGTCGATCCGCGACGTGATCTTCTTTCCCACCAT
>JACQHH010000122.1 GCA_016199125.1 Candidatus Lambdaproteobacteria bacterium | reverse complement strand
CAGGTGGTGATGGATCACACCGGCGTGCCGGACGCTGGCCGCAACGACGTCGCCGCCGGCTGGAAATCCCACTACTGGGAGCCGCTGGCCAAGTACCTCGCCTGAGACCTTCCGCCGCCCGCGGTCCAGCGCCAGGTCGCGGGCGCTGGGGCCAACGTATGCCGTCCGGCGCGCCAGGGCTCGCCATGCGGGCAGAACCCGCCACGCCCAACGTACGCTCCAGGCGCCGCGTGCGCGTCCCGGCGCGTCGGGCACCGCGGTCTCGCCCCGCAGGCCGCGGGCCCATTCGTAGCGCACGGTGACCGTCTGTGCCCACCAGCCCGACAGCCCGTGGACCTCGCTCAAATGCCGTGCGGCGGCGGCATGTCCGCGCTCCCTGACGTTGAAGGCATCCAGGATGGCAAACCATTCCGCGGAGGAGCGGCCCGTTTTGGCCTGCACCGTCTCCTCCCGGTAAACGCGGGTGCCCGCGGCCTTTTGTTTGGCCTTCGTCATCGCCAGCCCCTTGTTGCGAGTCGTGTTATTCCATGCCACCCACCCTTGGGGCCGGCCAGGGGACACGCCGCAACCGGCGGCCATGGGCGCGGCGCCGCCGTGGACGGCAACGGCGGCTGGGCGTAACATATTGGGGTGGGGAGCACCGCACACGCTGGACTCGAAAGGCCACGCCATGAACCTGGATACCACGAAATCGCTGCGCGCTGTGGCTCTGGCTGCCGGACTCATGTTTGCCGCACAAACCCTCTGGGCCCATCCGTTGGGGAGCCTCGCCGGCGGATTCGCGCCGGGCTTTGCGCATCCGCTGGGGGGGATGGATCACGTTCTCGCCATGGTGGCCGTGGGCCTGTGGGCGGCTCAGCGCGGCGGCCGCTACGTCTGGCTGCTGCCCATGAGCTTCCTGGGGGTCATGCTGGCCGGTGGCCTGCTGGGCGTGTGGGGCATGCCCCTGCCGGCCGTGGAAAGCGGCATCGCGGCGTCGGTGGCGGTGCTGGGACTGTTAATCGCCATGGCCGCGCGGCTGTCCGCTCTCCCGACCCTGATCCTCGTCGCCGGATTCGCGTTGTTCCACGGCCATGCCCACGGCACGGAACTGGCCGCCGGCAGCGCCGCCGCGGCCTATGCCGCGGGCTTTGCGACCGCCACCGCCGCGCTGCACCTGGCCGGCCTAGCCCTGGGCGCCTCGGTCAACCGCCTGGCCACGCTGCGGCCGCTGCTCACGGTCTCCGCCTGGCGCCTCTCCGGTGGGGTCATCGCGCTCACCGGCGCTGCGCTGTTTACGGCCACGCTGTAGGCGCAACGAGCCTCCTCAGAGCATCCCCGCCCTCACGGCCGGCACGCCGCGAGGGCCGCGTCTGACCTTGCACGCACGCAGGCCCGGCCCCGTGCGCAGCATACCCATCGTTCCAGCAGCGCTGAGCGTTCGTTCCGCATTGCTGCTATTCTCCCCTTGCTTGTGGGCCATACGCACCGCCCATGGATCTGCTGCTGCGCGCTGGCGGGCCCCGCTGGGTCGGGTTGTGAAGGGCGCACCGCGGGCACCGCGCAGGGCGCAATGCGCCGGGGGACGCTGTGCGGGATCGGCATGAAAAGTGGCGGGTGCGCCCCGGCGGCGCCCGCCAACCGCGAGGGGAACGCCATGGCCAGGTCGGTTGCCGTCGGGTTGGGACTCATGGAATTTCCCTTTTCCGGTGCGTCGGGCTTCTGGCGCTGGATCGACCTGTGCGAAGCGGGCGGCGTGGATTCCGTCTGGCAAACCGATCGCATCATCAGCCGCGAGCCCATCCTGGAATCCATGACCACCATGGCCGCGCTCGCGGGACGTACGCGGCGCCTGAAATTCGGCGTCAACGTGGTCTCCATGGCGTTGCGCGACCCTGTGCTGCTGGCCAAGCAGTGCGCGACGGTGGATGTGCTGTCCGCAGGGCGGCTGCTGCCCGCCTTCGGGGTGGGCAGTCCGTTGGCCCCGGAATGGAAGGTGCTGCACCTGGACACCGGCACGCGCGGACGGCGCACGGACGAGGGGCTGGCGCTGTTGAGGCGGCTATGGAGCGAAGATCAGGTCGACTTCGCGGGGGAGCACTTTCACCTGACGGGGGCATCGATCGCGCCCAGGCCGGTGCAACCCGACCTGCCCATGTGGATCGGCGGTGCCTCGGAGGCCGCCATCGCGCGCACGGCTCGTTTCGGCACCGGCTGGCAGGCCGGCCGCGAGACGCCGGCCGAGGTGGCGCCCGTGATTGCCAGGATCAAGTCCGCGGCCCAGGAGGCGGGGCGCACCATCGACGACGATCACTATGGCGCGGCGTTCTCGTTCCGCTTCGGGCGGGTCGACGATGCGGGCCTGGCCCGGCTGATGGAAGCCTATCGCAAGCGCACCGGGCGCGATCCACTGGAACATTACGTGGTCGGCGGCGCGGAGCACATCATTGCGCGCATTGCCGAGTACATCACGGCGGGCGCATCCAAGTTCATCCTGCGGCCGGCAGCGCAGGGCGACGAGGACGTGCTCGAACAGACGCGGCGCCTGGTGCAAGAGGTGTTGCCCGGGGTGAGTGCCCGCTGGCCCAAACCTTCCCATATTAGGGCCGCCGGCAAGTAACCCCCCGACGATGTGCGATACGCCGCATGCCGTGCAGGCCGTTGCGACGAGGCACGCCCGCCGGCGGGCCTTTCCCGGTCAACGGGAACGCTCCGGGGATGCTTGCCATGCGTCAGGTACGGCATTGCCGTG
>JACQHH010000128.1 GCA_016199125.1 Candidatus Lambdaproteobacteria bacterium | reverse complement strand
CAGAAGCGCCACAGGTAGGGATGGGCCAGCTCCTCGTCCGTGGGGGCCGCCACGGACGTGACCTGGTACAGCCGCGCATCCATGGCCTCGGTAAGCCGGCGGATGGCGCCGCCCTTGCCGCCCGCGTCCGGCCCTTCCAGCAGCACCAGCATCGAGCGACGTTCGTCGGCCAATTGGCGCGTCAGCCCGTGCAGGCGCGGCTGCAGCACCTCTAGCTCCTTGCCATAGCGCGACCTCGGCAGGTGCAGGCCGAGGTCCAGCTTGCGCAGCACGTTGAATTGGGCAGGCTTGGGCAATTCCGGTTTCGCCGGAGCGACGTCGGCCGGCGGCGGCAATGCGTCCAGGGATTTGCCGAGCGTTTGCAGCAGCGCGTTGGCCACGGAAAAGTTGCGGTAGCGATCGTCCGCAGCCTCCACGATGTGCCAGGGCGCGGAGACCGTATCCGTGAGCCGCAGCGCTTTCTCCGAGATCAGCGAGAACTCGTCGAACTTCTTGAAGAATTTTTGCGTCAGTGGCGTGACGCGCCAATAGCGCTCCGGGTGCTTGCGCACTTTCTTCATGCGCTGCTGTTGCAGGGCCTTGGCCAAGTGCATCCAGAATTTGAGGGTCACCACGCCTTCGCGGGCCAGCATGGTCTCGAAGCCCGCGATCTCGTGCATGGCCCGCTCGAACGCCGCATCGTCGATGCGGCCATACACGCGGTCGATGATGGGCTGGGTGTACCAGGAACCAAAGAGCACGCTGATCTTGCCTTTGGGCGGCAGCACTCGCCAGAAGCGCCAGAAGCGGGGGCGCTCGCGTTCCTCGTCGGTCGTGTCCCACATGGCGTTGACCTGGATGCCGCGGGTATCCAGCCAATCCATGAGCAGATTCACCGTCTCCTCCTTGCCCGCGCCCTCCACGCCGCTGACAATGATCACCACCGAAAGCGAAGAGACGGCCAGCCGGTGCTGCAGATCCAGCAGCGCCGTACGCAGATGGGGCACCTGCGCCTCATACTCCTTCTTTGCGATGCAATTGCCGACTTCGGCCGATTCGAACATGGACCTCTCCTCGCCGCCCATGGCGTGCGCGCTCAGAGCCAGCGCAGCCCGAAGGCCAGGTGCAATCTGCGCAGCATGGAGCGTTTCTTCTCCTGGTGGTCCTGCATGCGGCGCAGGATATCGTCCAGCATCTGCACCGCTTCCACGATATACGGCCCCTTGTTGAGCATCACGCATTCAGAGCGCACGCCCATCGCCGCGTCGGTGATCTCTGCGCGGGAAGGGCGCCCCTCCTTGGCCAACGATTCCAGCACTTGCGTGGCCCAGATGACGGGCAGATGCGCCGCCTCGCACATCCACAGGATCTCTTCCTGCGCCTCGGCCAGGCGCTCGTAGCCGCATTCCACGGCCAGGTCCCCCCGGGCGATCATGACGCCCACTTCCGGATTGCGCATGGCGGCCAGCAGCAGCCGCGGGAGGTGCTCGAAGGCCCGGCGGGTCTCAATCTTGAGCACGATCCCCAGGTGGCTGCCTTTGCGCTTGGCCAGCTCGGTTTGCAGCGCCAGCACGTCGCGCCCGCTGCCCACGAAGGACAGACCCACCAGGTCCGCATGCGCGACGGCAAAGGCCAGGTCGCGCCGGTCCTTTGCGGTCAGGGCGCCCAAGGTAAGCCGCGTGTCCGGCAGGTTGATGCCCTTGTCTCCGCCCAGATTGGCCCCGCGGCTGGGTGTTCGCGTGAGTTCCACGTGCAGGTCGTCCTGATGCACGGAGCGGATGACCCCTTCGAGTTTGCCGTCGTCGAAGAAGATGCGCTGTCCGGGCCGCGCGGCGGAAAAGACCTCGGGCAGGGTGCAGCCGATACGTGCCGGAATGGTCTGCGTGCCGTCGGGATGGCGCTGGGCCGGGCGGCCGGGCTCCAGGCTGCGCGTGACGATGAGCGTGTCGCCCGTGCGCAGGCGCAGCGTCTCTTCCCGTGGCGGCAAGGCGCCAACGCGCCCTTCCAGGGCCAGGTCCGGGCCGCCGACCGCCTCGAACCACACGAGCGTGCCGGGCACGATATAGCCCGTGCGCGTGGACTCCGCAATCCACCCGCCGTTGCTGGTCGCCTGCACTTTGAGCCTGCGGGAGCGGCCACGCGCATCGAGCACGCGCAATATCGAGCCCGGCTCGATGCGCTCCAGCCAGTTGGCCTGCAGGGGCAGAACGGCGCTGACGCCGGGCGGAGCCTGACCCACGGAACCCGCAGGGACGATCCAGATGCGCGCCGGCGCGACGACCCGGCCCACCTCATCCCGCGGGGGCCGCCACCGCGCCACCGCGGCGCCGGGCTGCATCGGCCCCGTGCGCAGCTTGGGCCCCGCCAGGTCCATCTGGATGCGGCACGGCCGATGCTGGGCCTCGGCGGCCTCGCGCACGTTGCGCACCATGCGCTTCCACGCTCGCTCGTCGTCGTGCGCGCAGTTGATGCGGAAGCAATCGGTGCCCGCGGCCACCAGATTGCGCACCATGCGCGCATCCTCGGCCGCCTCGCTGGGCAAGGTGACCATGATGCGCACGTGGCGGTGTGGCGGGCGCGGGCCCAGCAACGCGTTCTCGTGCGCCAGCGACAGCGCGCGGCTGGCGCTGAAATCGAGCGACGTTCCGGGCGGTTCCATGACCGCGTTCCCCGCGAGATGCAGCAGGGTACCCAGCACCGCCTCCAGGCTGGCCATGACATGGGGTTCGGAGCGGCCGAGCGAGGACAGCCCGAGTTGCGTGAGACGATCCTGCAACGCGCGCAGATCGTGGCGGCGCAAGCGCACGTAGTGCAGCAGGTTGCTGGCGTCCGCGCTGTGGCTGGGATGGATGTGCTTGAGGCGCCTGCCGTAACGCGTTTCCGACGCCAGCAGCTCGTCGCGCAGAGCGCTCAGGTCCTGGATGAGCGCCGCCAATGTGGCGGCGGATGGAAGACCACCGGCGGCAACACCCCCCGCGTGCAGCGCGGGCGTTGCAGGCACGGGCAACTCAGGGTGCGCGGCCACTTCGCCGGCGCCCTTGCGGTGCGGGGACT
>JACQHH010000121.1 GCA_016199125.1 Candidatus Lambdaproteobacteria bacterium | reverse complement strand
GAACGGCGCAAGGTCAACGACCAGATGCTGGACATCCTCAAGACCATCCCCGCGCTGGCCATCTTCGCCCTGCCCGGCGGGGGGCTGATGCTGCCCATCCTGATCCGCCTGCTGCCCTTCAATCTGCTGCCCAGCTCCTTCGAGGATTAGCCGCGCCGCATTGCGCTCATGCTTTGGGCGCGGTTGGGCTATAGTTGAAGTATGATCCCGGCACGCCGCCACTCCGCGCTCCGCGGGGGCGATGGGCGTGACCGGGGCCCGGCGCGGAGCCCTGCGCCGCCCCGGGCCCGCGGTGCAGCGGCACTCCGTTTCCAGCGTGCGGCCATGAATCCCTCGCCCCTGTCCGACCTGAGCTTCTTCAAGTTCCCCGAGGTGACGGGGCAGGTGGTGCAGAACATCGTGCTGGTGGTGCTGCTGCTGACGCTGACCGTGCTGGTCACGGTGCTGGTGCAGCGCTGGCTGCACGAGCGGCACACGCGCACCCGCGAGCGCGCGCATTTCCGGCGGCTGACCGGCGCGCGCTCGGCCGACGGCGGGGTGGAGCGGCTGCTGCAGCGGCTCGCGGCCTACTCCACGTATAAGGAGCCCATGGACCTGGTGCGCGACGCCGCGGCCTTCGAGACGGCCGTGGTGCAGGTGCTGGCCGAGGGCCGCGCGGAGGACCTGGCCGGGCTGGCGCGCGTGCGCCAGATGTTCCACCTCAACGTGATCAACCCCAACCTGGAGGTGGTCTCCACGCGGCAACTGCTGCGCGACCTGCCCGTGCGCATCGTCACCCGAGACGGCGACGCGGTGCTGGACGTGTACTGCACGCTGCTGAAAGTGGACGAGCAGATGTTCACGCTGGCCCTGCCGCCCGAGCGCGACGTGGAGCAGCGCCTGCGCACGCAGCCCCACGTGCAGCTCGTCTATTGGCGCGAGAACGAAGGCGAGACCGTGTTCGAGGTCGATCTGGAGCCGGTGTCCACCGAGGACCTGGTGCTCTTCCGCGCGGCCCATGCCCTGCGCGCCGAGGACTTCAGCCAGCGCAAGGACTTCCGCATCAGCATCGACGTGCCGCTGCACTACACCTATCTCACCCGCGACCAGCTCAGCCTGCACCGCGCCGGCCAGGACGTGGGCGGGGCGCAAGCGGGCGAGGGGCACATGGTGGACCTGAGCTATGGGGGCGCGTCGTTCGTCTGCGGCAGTGCCCTGACGCCCCACGGGCTGGTGCAGCTCAAGTTCAGCCTGCGCGAGGTGGAGGCGCGCGTAGTGCTGGAGGTGGGGTCCGTGAGCGACCAGGGCGGCGGCCAATCCCTGGTGCGGGGCTACTTCCGCGGTCTCTCGGGGGACATGCGCTCCCAGCTCAACCACTTCATCTACCGCGAGCAGATGCGCCGGCAGCGGCAGCAGGAAGTGATCCGCGTGGTGCCCGGCGTCTGAGCGGGCCGCGTCGCCACCGCCCGCCGCGCGCTATTCCGCCGCGCCCGTTCCGTCCGTACGCCCTGCGCGGGCGCGTGGCCCTGCGCGGCGCATGCCGTTCCCCGCCGCCGGGTCCACGGCTCCGCCAGGGCAATCACAAAGTCGTTGTCGGGCCGCAGCCTTCGAGACGCTCGCTGTGCTCGCTCCTCAGGCGCGCGGCCTCCAGACCGCATCCCTGAGGAGGGCTGGCAATGCCAGCCCGTCTCGAAGGGTGCGGAAAGTGGACTTTGCGATTGCCCTGACGGCTCCGCCGCGCGACTTTTCCGCGGCGGCCGGGCCTGCTATGGTGGGGCGGCAAACCGGGATCGGCCGGGCGCCGCACCACCAGCGGCGGAGGAGCGGCGCCACGGGCCGCACCCCGCGCCGGCAGCCCGCCGAGAGCTCCCGCAACCCCTTGCACGGAGACCGCATGAGTCCCCAGGGCTTTACCATGTACGATGTGCTGCTGCGCAACGCCGCCAGCTTCGGCGAGCGCACGGCCGTGGTCTATGACGGCGGCAGCCTGACCCACAAAGCGTTGCTGAAGAAGGTGGACGCCCTGGCCACCGGCCTGGCGGGCCATGCGCTGGTGCGGGGCGAGCGCATCTGCATCCTGGCGCAGAACTGGGTGGAATACTTCGAGCTGTATTTCGCCTGCGCCAAGCTGGGCATCATCGCCTATCCCATCAACTGGCGGCTGACCTCGGACGAGGTGGGGCACGTGCTGGAGCGGGCGCGGCCGCGCATGTTCATCACCGATTCCGCCTCGCTGGGCCTGGTGGCCGACTGGCCGCAGAAGCACAAGGAGATTCCCTACTGGTACCAGTTCGGCGACCAGCCGGGCGAGGGCTACACGCCCTTCCGCCGGCTCTACATCGAGGGGGGCGCCGAGGAAGCCCCGGCGGTCAGCGGCGACGACACGTTCATGGTCATCTCCACCGCGGCGGTGGACGTGATTCCCCGCGGCGCGGCCCTGTCGCACGACAACGTGATCATGTCCAACCTGCAGACCATCGCCACCATGGGGCTCAACGAGACCGATTGCCACCTGATGGCCTTGCCGCTGTTCCACGTCACGGCGCTGGGCTGGGGCATGACCGTGGCCCATGCCGGCGGCTGCAACGTGATCGCCACCAAGTTCGATGCGGCCGCCTCCATCAAGCTCATCGACCGGCACAAGGTCACCGTGGTGGCCAGCTTTCCGCCGGTGCTGAAAACGCTGCTGGACGAGGCGGAGAAGGCCGGCAGCACGCTGCCCAGCCTGCGCCATGCCACCGGACTGGAGTTTCCGGAGACCATCGAGCGGTTGCAGAAAAACACCAAGGCCACCTTCTGGACGGGCTTCGGACAGTCGGAGACCAGCGGCTTCGTGACCATCCAGCGCTACAACGAGCGGCCGGGGGCCGCCGGGCGCACCGGGCT
>JACQHH010000135.1 GCA_016199125.1 Candidatus Lambdaproteobacteria bacterium | reverse complement strand
CCTCAGGGACACGGAACAAGCCGCGTTCCTGAGGAGCGAGCGTAGCGAGCGTCTCGAAGGGCGCGGGGTCGCATGGCCACCCCGAGCCCCTAAGTGAACAGCATTGAACCTAGGCCCCACCGGGCGCACGCTTGCCGCGCCAGGGTGCCCCGACCGTGCCGCCCCCTGCCGCCGGGTGCTGCCAGGCGTTCATCCCAGGCGCGGGGTTGCACCGCGCCGCCGCGACCCGCCCCTTCCACCCCGCATTCCGCCGCCTTCCCGTTGATGCGGATTCTCCAATTCGCCGGCGTCGCCACACCGACCGATGTGACCCGCGTCACATTCGGTGTTTGGGCAGGCACAAACGTCGAAATTTCGCGAATCGCCTTGCCCCGCAAATCCTCGCTGCAAGCACCTTTCCCCGAGTCGCCCCGCGCCGGACCCCATGTGATCTAAGTCAAAACACATGCCCGGAGCGCAGGATATAAATGGGGCTCGAATCAAGTCACGGGGGGGTGCAGGCGATTTCCCGTGCGCATGAACCATCGCAAGGGTGAAACCCAACATGGTCTTGGACGAACTAGTCGACTATTGCCAGCGCCTTTACGAGGACCTGGACTTCCGCTCCGTGCAGGCGTGGAAGGCGGCGCAACCGGGACGTAAAGCCATCGGGTACATGCCCATCTACGTGCCGCGCGAAATCATCCATGCCACCGGCATGCTGCCCGTGGGACTGATGGGCGGCGACATGGAGATCATCCGCGGGGACGCCTACTACCAGTCGTACATCTGTCACATTCCGCGCAGCACCATCGAGCTGGGCGTCAGCGGGCGCCTGGACATGCTGGACGGCGTGATCTTTCCTTCCATCTGCGACGTGATCCGCAACCTCTCGGGGATGTGGAAGCTGATGTTCAAGGACAAGTACAGCAAGTACCTGGACCTGCCGCAGAACTTCATGCCCAACGTGGGTGGCGACTTCTACGTCGACGAGTTGCGGTCGATGGCCGGCGACCTGCAGGCCCTCAGCGGCGTCGAGGTGACCAACGCGCGCCTGCTGGAGAGCATCCGCCTCTACAACCGCAACCGCGCCCTGGTCAACGCGCTCTACGACCTGCGGGCCGCGGAGCCCTGGCGCGTGCCCACGGTGGAGCTGTATCTGCTGCTGCGTGCCGGCAACGTGCTGCCGGTGGAGGAGCACACCGAGCTGCTGCAAACCTACCGCGCGCTGCTGGACACGGCGCAGCGCCCGCAACTGGACAACAGCCGCATCGTGCTCACGGGAGCCTTCTGCGAGCAGCCGCCGCTGGGGCTGATCCGCACCATCGAGCGGGCCGGCTGCTACATCGTCGAGGACGACTTCGTGCTGGGCTCGCGCTGGATCCAGGGCCCCGTGGCCGAGACGGGCGACGCGCTGGCCAACCTCGTCAGCGCCTACCTGGAGCGCAGCGTAGCCAACGCCTCGGTGTACATCGCCGACAAGCCCAAGGGCGAGTCGCTGGTCAAGGCGTGCCGGCACCGCTGTGGCGAGGGCGTGATCTTCTGCGCGGCCAGCTTCTGCGACCCGGCCCTGCTGGATCAGCCCATGCTGGCCCACGCGGTGGAAGCGGCGGGCATTCCGTACACGGAATTCAAGTACTCGGAAAACACCGGGCAGTTCCAGGTGATCAAGGAGCAGACCGGCACCTTCTCCGATTCGCTCAAGCTCTGGGGGACCACATGACGCAGGCGCCTGCCACCGACGCGGTGCAAAAGGAACGCAGCATGATTCTCCAGAAGGAGATGATTGCCGACCATTACAAGCAGCTCGAACACGTGGCCGAGACGGGCAGGAAGGTGGTCTACACCTTCGTGCCGGGCAATCTCAACGAGCTCATCCGCTGCTTCGACAACCTGCTGCCGGTACACCCGGAGATCAACGCGCTGCAGAACGGCATGCGCAAGCGCACGGGCAAGTTCATCCTCGACGCCGAGAAGCAGGGGCACTCCGAGGACGTCTGCACGTACGTCAAGGCGGACATCGGCATGCTGCGCGCGGGCAACATCGGCCCGGCCGGCACCAAGCTGCCCAACCCCGACCTGCTGCTGCTCTCCTATACGGGCTGCTTCACGTTCATGAAGTGGTTCGAGCTGCTGCGCGAGGAGTACAAGGCGCCCGTGGCCATGCTGCACACGCCCTACCAGGGCGACGGCACGATCTCCGACCACATGCGCAACTACATGGTCAAGCAGTTGCGCGAAGAGGTGATTCCCAAGCTGGAGCAGATTTCCGGGCAGAAGTTCGACATCGACAAACTGCGCGAAATGCTGGCCCGCTCCCGCGAGGCCGAGAACGACCTGGTGGCCGTGCTGGAATCGGCGAAGCACCGGCCCTCGCCCATCGACGCCTATTTCGGCGGCGTGTACTACATCGGCCCCATCTTCAGCGCCTTCCGCGGCACCGCGGGCGCCGTGGAATACTACCGCGCGCTGCGCGAGGAGGTGGAAGCGCGCGTGGCCGCCGGCAAGGGGCCCATCACCCCCGACGGCGAGCTGAAGGAGGAGAAATACCGCCTGGTGGTGGAAGGCCCGCCCAACTGGACCAGCTTCCGCGAGTTCTGGAAGATGTTCTACGACGAGGGCGCCGTGGTGGTGGCCAGCAGCTACAGCAAGGTGGGCGGCCTGTACGACCAGGGCTTCCGGCACGATCCGGAGCATCCCCTGGAAACGCTGGCCGACTACTGCTTCGGCTGCTACACGAATCTCAACCTGCCCAGCCGCGTGGCCCTGCTTTCCAAGTACGTGCAGGAATTCCACGCCGATGCGTTCCTGATCAACTCCATCAAGAGCTGCAACTCCTTCTCCGCGGGGCAACTGCTGATCCTGCGCGAAGTGGAGGAACGCACGGGCATCGCCGGGGGCTTCATCGAATCGGACCTGGTGGATCCACGCTATTTCTCGGGCGCCAACATCAAGAACCGCCTGGAGTCCTATTTCCAGATGATCATGCAGAAATCGAAGGGGGCGGCATGAAACTCTATGTGGGCATCGACCTGGGCTCCACCACCACCAAGGCCGTGGTGATGCAGGACGGCAACGTGATCCTGGGCAAGGGCATCACCAACAGCCGCAGCAACTACGACACGGCCTGCGCCATTGCCAAATCCGAAGCGTTCATCGACACGCGCTTCACCCTGTTCCACCAGGCGCTGGAGGCCATGCCGGGCCTGTCGCTGGATCTGGAGACCTTTCTGCAGGACCTGGAGGCCAGCTTCCGCCTGCAGCAGTTCCTCAACCAGCTCGAATACCTGGCCGAAGTGTCCATCGGGGAAGCGCAGAGCGCGCGTTACCGCAAGGTGAGCGCGCCGCTGGCCGAACGGCTGAACGCGATCTTCTCCAGCATCGCCGGGCAGGCTCCGGAGATGTTCGGCGTGGGCAGCATCAAGCGCTCGGAATTCTTCCGCGATCTGGCCGGCAACACCTACATGCGCCTGGCCAGCGAACTGGCCGAACCCGACGCGGTGCCCTACGACCTGCTGGTGAACATCTACGACAAGAGCATCATCAAGGTGGAGAACAAGCTGCTGGATCTCACCTTCGAATCCAACATCGCCAAGGCCCTCAAGCGCGTGTTTGCCGCCAACCGTGCGTTGTCCAAGGCGGACCAGCAGACCGTGCAGCGCTGCGCCGACGAGGTGACCGCCACGGAGCTGGACGTGGTCAACTCGGTGGGCACGGGCTACGGCCGGGCGCGGCTGCCCTTCCCCAAGGAGCAGATCCGCTCGGAGATACTCTGCCACGGACTGGGCGCGCACTACATGTATGCCAACACGGCCACCGTGCTGGACATCGGCGGGCAGGACACCAAGGCCATCCAGGTGGACCGGGACGGCATCGTGACCAGTTTCCAGATGAACGACCGCTGCGCCGCCGGCTGTGGGCGCGACCTGGGCTACATCGCCGACGAGCTGAACCTGGGCGTGCAGGAGCTGGGGCCGCTGGCCATGCAGTCCAATCGCTCCGTGCGCATCAACAGCACCTGCACCGTCTTTGCCGGGGCCGAACTGCGCGAGCGCCTGAACAACGGCGAGCGCCGCGAGGACATCCTGCAGGGCCTGCACCGCGCCATCATCCTGCGCGCCATGTCGCTGCTGGCGCGCTCCGGCGGCGTCTCCGACGAATTCACCTTCACCGGCGGCGTGGCCAACAACGAGGCCGCGGTCAACGCGCTCAAGGGCCTGATCGAGGAAAACTACGGCCGGCGCACCATCAACATCTCGCCCAATTCCATCTTCACCGGGGCGGTGGGCGCGGCGCTGTTCGCGCAAAAGACCGATGCACCGGCGGCGGTGCACTAGAGACGGATCGCGACGGGACGCGGGAAAGAGGGCTGGACTCGGGACCTGGTTCTCTCCCTGCGTTCCGTCGTCGATCTGTAGGCTGAACGGAATCCAAGCATGGCCGCCGCGCGGCCGCAATGCAATCCCTCGCAGGAGCACGACATGACCATCGCGGCAGGGATCGACGTGGGGACGAGTGCCGTCAAGGTGGCGATCTTCCAGACCGGGCCGGGGACGGAGACCAGGCTGGCGGGGCGGGTGGACCGCCTCCTGCGGCGCAATCCCCTGGCCGTGGCCGAGGAGAGTTTCCTGGCCGCGCTGGGCAGTGCCGGGCTGGACAAGGAGCAGGTGGACTACATCGCCACCACCGGCGAGGGCGACCTGGTGGAATGGCGCCGGGGTCACTTCTACACCATGACCACCCATGCCCGCGGGGCCAAGTATCTGGTGCCCGAGGCCACCGCGGCCCTGGACGTGGGCGCCCTGCATGCCCGGGCCATTCACATGGACGAGCGCGCCAAGGTGCTGCAGTACCGCATGACCAGCCAGTGCGCCTCCGGCTCCGGCCAGTTCCTGGAAAACATCGCCCGCTATCTGGGCGTGACCCTGGAGGACGTGGGCACGCTCTCGCTGGACTCCCAGCAGTCCGAGAAGATTTCCAGCATCTGCGCGGTGCTGGCGGAGACCGACGTGATCAACTTCGTCTCGCGGGGCATTGCGCCGGGCAATATCCTGCGCGGCATCCACGAGTCCATGGCCGGGCGCTACGTGCGGCTGCTCAAGGCGGCCAATGCCGCGGGCACCGTGGCCATCACCGGCGGCCTGTCCAAGGACGTGGGCCTGGTGGGTGCCCTGAACCGCGCGGCCGAGGAACAGAAAATGACGTTGACCACCGTGGCGCATCCGGAGGCCATCATGGCCGGTGCCTACGGCGCAGCCCTGTGGGGGGCCTTCCGACACGACGCCCTGCAGGAAAAGCGCAGCGCCTGAGGCGCCCGACATCCCTTCCCGATGGGGAGAGCAGTCCATGACCGATCAAATGGCCGAATTCGACCTGGAACCCTCCGGCGACCGCGACAGCCCCTACCTGGTGCGCGTGATGACCGAGGAGGATCTGCCCGCGGTGGTCAACATCGACCGGCGCGGCTCCGGGTTTTCCCGCGAGCAGTACCTGCAGGAAAAGATGGCCTCGTGTACCCGTGAGCCGGTCATCAACACGTCCCTGCTGGCCGTGGCCGACGGCAATCCGGTGGGCTTCCTGATGGGCCAGTTGTTCTTCGGCGAGTTCGGCATCCCCATCACGCGGGCCGTGCTGGACACGCTGGGCGTGCATCCCGATTTCATGCATCGCGGCGTGGGGCATGCCCTCATCGAGCAGTTCCGCAAGAACATGACCTCGCTGCGCGTGGAGGCCATCGACACGCTGCTGGAATGGGACCGTTTCGACCTGCTGGAGTTCTTCAGGCGCGAGGGCTTTCACCCGGCCAACATGGTGGACCTGGTGTGGAAGATCGACAAGTACCCCTTTGCCGGACCGTCCACCCACGTCGCCATCCGCAACGCCACCGCCGATGACCTGAGACTCGTGAGCGAGATCGACCAGGAAGCCATGCTGGTGCCGCGGCCGCAGTATTTCGACGCCCGCTTTCAGGCCACCCTGCGCGCGCCGCGCAAGAACGTGTTCCTGGTGGCCGAGCGCCAGGGCGAGCTGCTGGGCTTCATGACCGGCACGCTCTTCGCCGGCGAGTTCGGCATTCAGCAGACCCGCGGCGTGATCGATTCCTTCAGCGTGCGGGAAAGCGCCCGGCATCAGAGCGTGGGCTCGGCCATGATCGAGGACCTGCTGAGCCGCTCCCACAAGGCCGGCATCCGCCAGATGGAAACCATCGTGCGCTGGAACAACTGGGAGCTGTTGCAGTTCTTCGAGTACGTGGGCTTCCGGCCCAGCTCGCGCGTCAACCTGGAGCTGCGGCTCTAGCCGCACGGACGGCACCGCGCCCCATATGCCGGGGGCGCCGGGGGGCGCGGGGGGACGTCCCGCGCGCCGGCCCGCGGGCAGCACCCGGGGTCTGGCGCGCCAGATCACCGCTGAGCAGAGGGGCGGCACATGGCGGTCGAGAGAATTCCCGTTTACTGTTCGCAGTGCGTGGCCGGGCCCGACCTGATCGAGGTCGAGGTCGAGGACGGCGTGGCCAAGCGCATCGTGCCCAACTTCAACTTCCACGACGAGCACCCGGCCCAGGGCCGCGTGTGCGTGAAGGCCTTTGGCCTGATCCAGAAGACCTACAATCCCAACCGCATCAAGGGGCCCCTCAAGCGCGGCAACCCCAGGAAGGGCCTGGACGAGGATCCCCGGTGGATCGAGATCGGTTGGGACGAGGCCCTGGGGCTGGTGGCCGGGAAGCTGAACGCCATTCGCGCCAAGGGGCTGGAGGACGAGGCCGGCAACCCGCGCCTGGCGCTGACCCTGGGCCAGGGCGGCGTGGCGCCGGGCTATCTGGGCACCTTCTCGGCCTTCATGTCGGCCTGGGGCCCGCTGGACCAGACCATCGGCGCGGGGCAGGGGGTGAAGTGCTACCACTCGGAGCATCTCTACGGCGAATTCTGGCACCGGGCGTTCATCGTGGTGCCCGACACCCCGCTGTGCAAATACGTCATCTCCATGGGCAACAACGGCATGGCCAGCAGCGGCGTGACGGGCGTGTGGCGCCATGCGAACGCCAAGTCCGGCGGGCTCAAGCGCGTGCAGGTGGAGCCGCACCTGTCCATCACCGGGGCCTTCGCCGACGAATGGCTGCCCATCCGCCCCAAGACCGACGCGGCGTTTCTCTACAGCCTGATCCACGTGATCCTGCACGAGCACGACTTCGCGCAGGTGTGCGACGTGCCGTTCCTCAAGCTGCGCACCAACGCGCCCTACCTGGTGGGGCCCAACGGATATTT
>JACQHH010000022.1 GCA_016199125.1 Candidatus Lambdaproteobacteria bacterium | reverse complement strand
CTCGTTGAGCGCCCAGCCGATGCCCTGCACCACGCCGCCCTGCATCTGCCCTTCCACGTAGGAGGGGTGGATGGCCGTGCCCACGTCCTGCACGGCCGTGTAGCGCAGCACGGTGACCTTGCCCGTCTCCGGGTCCACCTCCACGTCGGCGATGTGGGCGCCGAAGCCGGCCCCCACGCCGCGGTTGGCGTTGACCGAGGCGCTGCACGAAACCGGGCCGCCGGTGCGGGCCAGCTTTTCGCCCAGTTGCCGCGTGGTCAGCGGCTTGATCTCGGGCTTGCCCTCCTTGTGGCGGAACACGCCGCCCTCGTACATGACGTCCTCAGGCTTGATGTCCCACAGCTTGGCGGCGCGCTTGTGCAGCTCCTTGAGCACCAGTTGCGCCGCATCGTGCACGGCCGTGCCGGTGGCATAGGTGGTGCGGCTGCCGCCGGTGACGTCGGTGTGGCCCACGCTGTCCGTATCTGCCACGGTGGGCCGCACCTCCTCGGCTTTCAGGCCCAGCACTTCCGCGGCGATGATGGCCAGCGACGCGCGCTGCCCGCCAATGTCCACCGAGCCGGTGACCACGCTGGCCGTGCCGTCCAGGTTCAGCGACACCGTGGCGCTGGAGGTCATGCCCGCGTTGAACCAGAACCCGGCGGCCACCCCGCGGCCCTGGTGCGGGCCGCTGGGCCGCGGGCTCTGGTAGTGGGCGCTGTTCATGGCCGCGCGCAGGGTCTCCTTGAGCCCGATGCGCGGAAACTTCATGCCGTCCACCCGCCGGTCGCCCTCTTCCACGGCGTTCTTCAGGCGCAGGGCGAAGGGGTCCATGCCCAGCTTCCGGGCCAGCTCGTCCAGTACAGCTTCCATGCCGAACATGGCCTGGGGCGACGAGGGGGCGCGATAGGCCGCGACCTTGGGCGTGTTGGTCATCACCTCGAAGGAATCGACCCGCGCATTCTCCAGCTTGTAGGGGCCGTAGATGCACATGGCGCCCATGGCCGCGTAGATGCCCGGGAAGGCGCCGCCTTCATAGGCCATCCAGGCTTCCGCGGCGGTGATGGTGCCGTCCTTTTTGGCCCCCAGCTTGACCCGCGAGTGGGTGGCCGAGGCGGGCCCGCTGGACTGGAACACCTCCGCGCGCGACATGACCATCTTCACCGGGCGCCCGGTCTTCCGCGACAGCAGCACGGCGATGGGCTCCAGGTACACCGGAATCTTGCCGCCGAAGCCGCCGCCGATCTCCATGGGCACCACCTTGACCTTGGACAGGGGCACCTTGAGCACCGCCGCGATGGCCTCGCGGGCCGGGAATCCCCCCTGGGTGCTGGTCCACACGGTCACCTGGCCGTCGCTGCGATACAGCGCCAGGGCATTGTGCGGCTCGATGTAGCCCTGGTGCACGGTCTTGGTGTCGAATTCGCGCTCCACGACCACGTCCGCGGCGGCAAAGCCCGCCGCCACGTCGCCCTGCTCGAAGCGGGTCTGCGAGACGATGTTGGTGCGCTTGCGCGACTTTTCGCCCAGGGTCACGGTGACGATCTCGCCGTGCAGCGCGGGAGCGTCCTGGGCCATGGCCTCCAAGGGCGTGACCACGGCCGGCAGCACCTCGTATTTGATCTTCACTTTCTTGCCGGCTTCCTCGGCCAGGAAGCGGTCCTTGGCCGCGATGGCCACGATGCCATGGCCCTTGAACAGCGCCTTGTCGCGGGCCAGGAAGCGGTCGGTCATGTAGCGCATGTTCTCGGCGCCCTCGGGCGTCTGGATCATGCGGTCCTCGAGCTGGGGCAGGTCGGCATTGGTCACCGCGGCAAACACCCCGGGCATGGCGAGGGCCGCCTTGACGTCGATGGAGACGATGCGGGCGTGGGCGTGCGGGCTGCGCACGACGTAGCCCCAGAGCTGATCCTTGAACGAGATATCGGCGCCGTACTGGGCCCGCCCGGTGACCTTGTCCTCCCCGTCATGGCGCACCGGGCGCGAGCCGATGACCTTGTAGCGCTTCGACTGCTCGGTGACTTGCTGTTCCATGTCCGCTCCCTGTCTCTGGTGGACTGCTATTTGGTGCTTGCCCGCAATTCCGCCGCCGCGTTCTTGACCGCGTGCAGAATCTTGTCGTACCCGGTGCAGCGGCACAGGTTGCCCGCCAGCCAGTACCGGATTTCGTGGTCGCTCGGATTGGGATTCCGATCGAGCAGGGCCTTGGCGGCCACCAAAAAGCCTGGCGTACAAATGCCGCACTGCAAGGCTGCGTCCTGCAGAAACGCCTTCTGCAAGGGATGCAGGGTCGGCCCCTGGGCCAACCCTTCTACCGTTTCGATGGTGGCGCCATCGACTTCCGCCGCCAGCACCAGGCAGGAGTCGACCAGCTTGCCGTTGAGAATGACGCTGCACGCGCCGCAGTCGCCGGAGAGGCAACCCTCTTTGGCGCCGGTGAGCCCCGCCACCTCGCGCAGCGCATCCAGCAGGCTCATGCGGTTGTCGCAGGCCATGGTGGTCTCGTTGCCGTTGATCACGGCGGTGACGACGGTCTTGGTGGACATCGTGCGCTCCTCGTGTGGAATGCCGGTGTTACGCCCCGCGGGCGCGCTGGAGGGCCATGGCGATGGCCCGTTTGGTGAGCACGCCCGCCATGTGCGTGCGGTATTCCTTGGTGCCGCGCATGTCGCTGATGGGCCTGGCCGCCTTGCGCGAGGCCGCCGCGGCGGCTTCCAGGGCCGCCTCGTCCAATGTGCTGCCCACCAACGCCTTGCCCGCGGCCTCCACCAGCAGCGGCGTGGGGGCCACGGCGCCGATGGCCACGCTGGCCGCGGTGCAGGTCTTGCCGTTGGCCGAGAGCGTGATGTTGGCCGCCGCGCTGACCACCGCGATGTCCATCTCGTTGCGCGGAATGAAGCGCAGATAGCCGCTGGCGCTGTGGGCCGGCGGGGGCGGAATGCGGAATTCCACCAGCAGCTCGCCCTTGCGCAGCGCGGTCTTGCCCGGGCCGACCATGAAGTCCCGGGCGGGAATCTCCCGCTTGCCCTGGGGCCCCTTCACCACGCACTGGGCGCCCAGCACGATCAACGAGCAGATGGTGTCCGCGGCCGGCGAGCCGTTGCACACGTTGCCGCCCACCGAGGCGCGGCTCTGGATCTGCGTGGAGCCGATCAGCTCCGCGCCCTCGATCAGCGCCGCATAGGCGGCCTTGGCCGGCTTGAAGGCGCCCAACACATCGCACGCCACCGCCGCGCCCAGGCGCAACCCGCGCTTCTTGTCGTAGCTCAGCACGTTGAGCTCGGGAATCCTCTTCAGGTCGATCACGTGGCCGATCTCGGCGCGCCCCGAGCGCATCTGCACCAGCAGATCCGTGCCTCCGGCCATGAGGCCCGCGCCACCCCCATTGGCCGAGTAAAGCTTGATGGCCGCGTTGAGGGTCGTCGGCGCACTGAATTCCAATGGTTTCACTACGTCCTCGCAATGGGGTTGAATCGACTGCCGGTGGGAGAGGTACGAAAACCCAAGGGCCTACAATAGCTTCGTGCTCCGGTGCATATCAAGCGACCGCGCCGGTGGCAAGCGGCCCTGCGGGCCGGTGGCCGCGCGGGCGGAAGCGCCTAGCGCCGGTGCCAGCACACGATGGCGTCCGGGGCCGCGTCCAGCAGCTTCGCGGCGGCCCCGGAGGTGATCAGGGCATAGCTGCCCCGTGCCTCCCCGGCGCGCACGACGGCCGCGTTTCCGTCCTCCATGCGCCGGGCCGCCTCGTCGTTGAGCTGCAGGGCCTCGACCCGCGTGCCGTCCTGAAAGTAGTACGTGCGCCCCCCGCCCCACTTGGGCAGGGCGCCTTCCTGCACGGCGCGGCGCAGGGCCATCTCGCGGCGCTGGCGCTGCTGGGCCTGGGCATCGCGCTCGCGTGCGGCGGCCTGGCGCGCTTCGGCCAGCGTGCGGTCGCGCTGGGCCTGCTCCCGCTGGGCGCGGGCCGCCTCGTCGCGGGCGGCCTGGGCCTGCTGGGCCTTGCTGCCCGGGTCGGCGCGCTTTTTCTCCACGCGCTCCGAGTGCGCCGCCTTGCGCGCCTGCTGCTTGGAGATCAGCCCGGCTTTGAGCAGTTCCTCGCGCAGATCGCCACCCATGGTCCGCCCCTGCGTTGGAGTGTGACTGCGTGCCGGGGCGCCCGGCAAGGCGGGCCGCCGGCGCGCACCGTTCCCAGGATGCATCAGGCACCCGGCCCGGCGCAACCTGGGCCCGGGCCCCGGGGGCCTCAGCGCGCCGGGGCGCCCAGCGCCCGCGCCCGCATGCGCTCGCCCTCCCAGGCCACACCGGCCACCAGCGTGATCAGCGTGATAGGCAGCAGCAGCCAGCCCAGCACCGGCACGGCGGCCAGCAGGAAGGGCAGCAACCCCAGCCGCCCGGTCCACAGCAGGTGGCGCCAGGCACCCGGCAGATCGTCATCCCCCAGCGCGCGCCGCACGTTCACGTAGGGGTCGCGCACCTCGCGCCCCAGCAGCACGCTGTTCACGAGCACCACCAGCAGCGGCCCCACCAGGGGCAGGAAGCCCAGCAGCAAGGCCAGCAGCGCGAGCAGCAGCAGGCCCAGCCCATCGGCCAGCGCACGACCCGTGCCGCTCAGCCAGGGGCCCCAGGCAAAGGCCGGGCCGGCCGCCGTGCCGCGCCAGTGGGTGACGATGCGTCCGGCCAGGGCCTCGAACCACAGGCTGAGCAGGGCCAGCGAGAGCACCACGGCCACCAGCAGGGTGGCAGCCATCAGCAACACCGCGGCGATCCAGGCCAGCCATTGGGCCAGGGCATGCATCAGCCCGGCCCAGAAGCCCGGCCCCGCCTCGCCGCCCAGCAGGTGGGCGCTCAGCGGCTGCACCAGCAGCACATAGCCCAGGCCCATCACCACGGCCGTGACCAGCACGAACACGGCGTAGTTGAGCAGGAAGCCGCGCAACACGAAGCCCCGCAGGCCGGGCACCTGGGCAAAGGCCTGGCGCCCGGCGCGCAGCAGGGTCAGCACGCCCGCGCGGGGCGGAAAGCCGGCGGTCGATGGCGGCGATTGGGCCATGGCGCTGGCTCCGGATCAGGCGCTGGCGCCCGTGGCGGGCGGGGCATAGCCCTTCAGCGGCGTGTAGGTGAAGTGCTGCTCGCGGCCCAGCGCGGCCAGGGCGCGCACCATGGTGCCGGCCGCCTCCACGGTGGTGCAATAGGGCACCTGGTAGGTCAGCACCATGCGCCGCAGGTGCGTGGGGTCGATCCGGCGGCGGCGCGGGCGCGTGGTGTTGATCACCAGCGTCAGCGAATCGTCGAACATGTAGCGGTAGAGATTGTCCTGGGCATGGGGGTCGATGCTGGTTTCCACCACCCCCTCGATGCCCGCCGCCGCCAGCGCCCGGCGCGTGCCCGGCGTGGCCACGATGCGGTAGCCCAGGCCGATCAGGCTGCGCGCCAGCGGCACCATGGCCTGCTTGTCCTCGTCGCGCACGCCGATGAACACGAATTCCCCCGAGCGCAGGCTGTTGGCCGCGGCGATCTGGGACTTGATGAACGCCTCGGCGAAGGTGCGCCCGCGGCCCATCACCTCGCCCGTAGAGAGCATCTCCGGGCCCAGCATCAGGTCGCTGCCGGGAAACTTGGCAAAGGGAAACACGGTCTCCTTCACGGCAAAGGGCACCAGCGG
>JACQHH010000127.1 GCA_016199125.1 Candidatus Lambdaproteobacteria bacterium | reverse complement strand
GACTTCAGGCCGCGTTGCCGCCGACACTGGCCGGCCGCGTGGTGCGCTGCCCAGGCGACGATGCCAACGTGGCCCGCGCGGATATCGTGGTCACGACCACGCCCGCCGGGACGCCGCTGTTCCGCGCCGAGGCCCTGCGGGACGATGCGCACGTGGTGGCCATCGGCTCGGCCACGCCGGTCATGCACGAGGTGCCGGCTGCGGCCTTCCTGCGCAGCCAGGTGTGGGTGGATACGCCCCAGGCGCTGCACGAGGCGGGCGACTGCCTGCGCGCCGTGGAGGCGGGCTGGCGGGCCGATGCGCTGGCCGGCGACCTGTTCGACCTGCTGGGTGGGGCCCCGCCTCGGGCGGCGCCGCGCACGCTGTTCAAGTCCGTGGGCCATGCCGCCCAGGACCTGGCCATCCTCATCGCGCTGTGGCGGCGCCTCTCCGGCGAAGCCTAGCGGACTCGCTGTCCGTCCCACGGCGTGGGGTTTCTCCTGTTGCTCTCCTGACTGGCACTCCCTTGTGCGCAGCCGCCGCTGTACCCGTTCAATAATCGGCGGGCAGCGGTTGAATTCTCTGGGTCTGCGTGCCCAGCCCGGTGATGTCCAGGCGCACCTCGTCGCCGGCCTTCAGCCAACGCTGGGGTTTGGCGCCGGCCCCCACGCCCGCGGGCGTACCCGTGGTGACGATGTCCCCGGCCTCCAGGGTGAAGAACCGGCTCAGATAGCGCAGCACGAAGGGCACGTTGAAGATCATGTCCTTGGTGTTGCTGTGCTGCATCGTCTTGCCGTTGACGGCCAGCGTCATCTCCAGGTTGCCGATGTCCGGCAACTCGTCCAGGGTCACCAGCCAGGGACCCAGCGGCCCGAAGGTGTCGCAGCTCTTGCCCTTGACGTGCTGCGTGCCGTGGTCGAACTGGAATTCGCGCTCGCTGACGTCGTTGCAGATCGTCAGCCCGGCGATGTGCGCCAGCGCCTGTTCGTCGGACTCCAGGTAGCGCGACTTGGTCTGCACCACGAAGGCCACCTCCAGCTCATGGTCCAGCCGGGTGCTGCCCTTGGGGATGAGGATCGCGTCATCCGGGCCGCAGATGCAGGTGGTGTACTTGGTGAACATCTCCGGTTCCTTGGGCAGCGGAATGCCGACCTCCTTGGCGTGGTTGCGGTAGTTCAGGCCCACGGCCACGAACTTGCCCGGCCGGGCTACCGGCGGCCCCAGGCGCAGGCCGGCCGACACCTGGCGCAGGCGCCGACCCGCCGCCAGCACCTCTCGCAGGCGCGCCAGCCCGCCGGCGGCAAAGAACTCGGGCGTGTAGTCGGCGAAGTGTTCGGAGACGTCCAGGCGGGTGCCGTCGTCCAGCACCACGCCGGGGCGTTCGTGCTGGGGTTCGCCAAAGCGGATCAGTTTCATGGCTGCTCCAGGTGAGGAAATGGATGACGCCGGCGAGCGGCCCGCCGGAGGGTGCGTCGCGGCGACAAACGCCACGGCGGCAGGGTGCCGCGCGGGAGTCGCGGCACAGGCACCGCAGGCTATCCCCCGTTCAGCAGGTGCTCCAGGGCCAGGGCCAGACCATCGTGATCGTTGTCCAGTGTCACGCGGTCGGCCACGGCCTTGAGTTCCTCGGTGGCGTTGCCCATGGCGATGCCCAGCCCGGCCTCGGCGATCATCTCGCGGTCGTTGGCCTCGTCGCCGATGGCCACCACCCGCTCCGCACGGGCCGCCGCGGCGGGAAACATGCCCGCGAAGGCCCGCCACTTGGAATTGTCGTGGCGGAAAAACTCGGTGATCTTCCCGTAACTCGAATTGAGAAACAACACCATGGAATGGTTGCGCGTGTCGGGCGCAAAGCGCGCCAGCACGCGTTGCGAAGCCGCCTCGAAG
Source organism: Candidatus Lambdaproteobacteria bacterium (assembly GCA_016199125.1). Taxonomy (GTDB): domain Bacteria; phylum SAR324; class SAR324; order SAR324; family JACQKK01; genus JACQHH01. The sequence continues at coordinate 5,517 of JACQHH010000127.1, read as the reverse complement.
GGCTCGCCCGACCCCAGCGCCGCCACCTCCACCACGTCGCGCACGGCACGCCGCGGCAGCGCCGCGTCGACCACGCAGTGCGCCTGGTTGCGCGCCAGATAGGCCTCGAAGTGGGGGTGCCCCTCGCGGGCCAGCGTGTAGAACAGCGGATGCTCGGGATGGCGATGCGAAAACACCAGCGGCGAAAGGCCCTCGTCGCGCAGGGCCTCCACGATGGCCGGCCACAGGGTGGGGCCCAGGAAATTCGTGTAGCGCACCGCCGCGGCCCCCGGCGTGAGGCCCACGGCGCCGCCATTGGAGATGATGTGAAAGGGCACGGGCAGCTGCCCGCACACGCGCAGCACCGAAGGATAGGTGCGCCCGGAAGCCAGCACCAGCGTCCAGCCGGCCGCGGAGGCGCGCTGCAGCGCCTGCACGGTGCGGGGCGTGCAGGCCCCCCGGCTGTCGAGCAGCGTGCCGTCGACATCCGCCAGCAGATAGCGCGCTGCCCCGGCCGAGACGTCCATGCGTGTGCCCGCGGTCAGTCCGCCTGCCCTTGGCGCAACAGCTCCACCACCGGATCGATCAGCGCGTCGGCCCGCGCATTGAGCTCGTCCTCGGTGAGATTGGCGATGGGGTGCGGCATGCCGATGTACTTGTACTTGGGCAGCCCCCAACTGACGGCCATTTCGCGGCCCGTCTCGTCGAAGGGTGCGGTGATGATGGACACGGCGGGGATGCCGGCCTGTTCCAGAAGGATCCCGTCGAGCACACTGCCCGAGCTGCAGGAGCCTCAGTCGCCGATGCCGGCGATCACGAAGTCGGCCTTGGTCTTGAATTCCTTGATGGCCTGCTCATCCACCCCATGGGCGGGGGATTGCTTGCGCGACATGCCCACCACTTTCATCTTGTAGCGTTCGGCCAGACGCTCGCCGACCTTGGTCAGCAGCACGTTGGAGTTGAACTTGGTGTTTTCCACCAGTCCCACGCGCAGGCCCTCCAGCCGGGCGGGGCGGGGCGCATAGGCGATCGTCTCCTGTGGGGCCGGGACGGTGGGATCGAACAGCTCAGTCGACATGGGAGCCTCCTCGTTCCATGTGCATTCCATTGGCGGCCGGGCGTGGGGAACCCCTCCCGCGCCACCGCCCACGCCGGGCCTCGACCCGGCGCCGAGCATCCCCGGCCGGGCACGGGGCCCGGCAGGGGTCGCGGACGCCGGCGCGCGGCCGCAGATGAGGCCGCCGCAGGCGTCCGGGCGATCAAGGGCGCTCGATGCGCGTGGTCACCGCGCGGCAGAGCGTGCCACTGCCCCAGCCGGGCAGGCAGGCCGAAAAGGCGCCCGCATCGCCCCCCGCGGCCACCATCAGGATGTCCTCCGGCCGCGCCACCGCATGGCGCCACGTGCTCTCGTCCTTGGGCTCCAGCCTGCCCGGCAGGCGCCCGGCGCGCTTGGCGTCGGCGATGGTGCGCCTGGCGTGGTCGTACAGGCACTGCCTGACCCGCGCCCGCGACCAGCCCGCCTTGCGGAACACCTCCTGGTGCTCCCCGGCAAAGATGACCACCGTTTGCGGCTGCCCCACGATGCCCATGGAGCCCAATTGGGACATGGCATCGGCCATGGTGCGGCACAGCGTCTCCGCATCGGCGGAGAGCTGGTTGTAGATCTGGATATGTCCCTCGGCCGCGAAAACCGTGACCGTGCTTTCCCCGGCCTTGAAGCCGCGCTCCACGTGCAGGGGCTCCCAGGGGCTGGCGGCCTCGTTTTCCGCGAAGCACAGCGAATACTTGCCCGCATTGCCCAGGGTGCTGCGGTCCAGCTTGGGCGCGCGCGTATTGAGGGCATTCATCATGGTCAGGCGCACGGCCCGCCCGATGGTGGCGTTGGCCCGCGTGCCGGGGCCCAGGGCATTGGTGCCGCTGTTGATCTCCAGCTCGCGGGCGATGGGCCCGTTGACGATCACGGCCACGCTGGAGCCGCCGGTGGAGGTGGCGGCGCCGTGATAGTGGTAGTCCTTGTGCAGCAGTCCCCGCATGGCGGCCACCACGACGGGCATGTACGCCGGCCGGCAGCCCGCCAGCACGGCGTTCACGGCCACCTTGTCCGCCGTCAGCCGCGCGTGGCGCTCGAAGACCTCGCCGATCAGGTCGTTGCCGCGCAGTCCGGCCGCGGCCAGCATGGCGCCCACCGACTCCTCGCTGGGGGGCACCACCGGCAGCCCGTCGGTCCAGCCCTGCTCGTAGTACAACTCGATCAGCCGCGCCGCATTGCCGGGATGGGCGGGTTCGTTGTGCGCAGCGCTCATGGCGGCGGCCTCCCGATGTGGCGAATGATTGCTGCTTGAGGGGTCACTCTATCACGAAGGCCGCCGCGCACAACAGCGGGGCGTCGCGCTCGCCAGAGGTTATCGTCGCTTCCACCCCGCCCGGTCGGCGCCCGCGAGACGGGTGCGCGTGCCTCCCGCTGCGTGGACCTGCGGCGCGCGGCGTCCGCGGCTGGCGATGAAAATGCCCAGCAGGATCAACGAAATCCCCACCAGGTGATAGCCGCGCACGACCTCGGCCAGGACGATCACGGCCATGATCGTGGTCATGGCGGGCATGAGATGGATGAACGGGCCGGCGCGGTTGGCCCCGATCACGCCCACGGCCCGGTTGTAGAAGTTCTGCGCGCACACCGAGGCGAACAGCGCCATGTACAGCACCGCGCCGACATTGCTCCAGTTCGGGCGCATGGTGCCCACCCACCACCATTCGGCCAGGAAGAAGGGCAGCATCACCGCCACGCCGAACAGGGTCAGCGTGGCCAGGAACGCCAGCGGCGAGAGCACCGGCGGCTTGTGGCGCAGCAGCACCGAGTACAGCCCCCACACCAGCATGGCGGCCAGGGTCCACAAGTCGCCCGGCGTGAAGCTAAGCGAGAGCAGCAGGCGCGGGTCGCCACGGGTGACGATGGCCAGCACGCCGCCGGTGGAGACCAGGATGCCCAGCCCCTGCCGCCCGCTGATGGTCTCGCGCAGGATCAGCCACGAGATGATTACGATCAGCGTGGGCGTGCTGGCCGAGATCATGCTCACGTTGATGGCCGTGGTGGTGCGCAGCGCCACGTAGACCACCGAGTTGAACGTGGCGATGCCCGTGACGCCCAGCAGCAGGTACATGCGCCACTGCGCGCGGATGTGCCGCCGCTGCGCCAGCAGCTCGCGCCCGCTGAGCGGCAGCAGCACCGCCAGCGCCGTGGCCCAGCGCCAGAAGGCCAGCGCGATGGGCGTGGTGTCCTGCCAGATGGCCCGCACCACGATCCAACTGGACGACCACAGCAGCATGGTCAGCACCAGCAGCACATAGGGCGAGGCCGCGCCGCGCCCCAGGGCGGCCAGAGCCCCGGTGAAGGCGGCGGTGCCGGTCTGCGGCTGGACGGGTGGCTCGGTCACGCTTCCCCCGGAAGGTGCAAGATGGCCCCGCGGGCGGCGGGCGGCCTGGCGCCGCCCGGGGCGGACGGATCAGACCAGCGGGTCGTAGGGGAACTCGTCCTCGGTGCGCATGAGCCGGCTGAAGTGCGGCGCCAGGGCCTTGATGGCCGAGTCGCGCACCTCCTCCGGCGTCCAGCCCCCACCGTGGTGCACCGAGCGCAGAGGGCGCATCACGCTGAAGATCATCACCTCCGCCCCGCGCACCCCGAAGATCTGGCCGTTGACGCCCTTGGCGTCCTCGGAAGCCAGGTACACCACCATGGGCGCGATGTATTCCGGCTTGAGCAGCTTCATGGCCTCCATCACCGCTTCCGTTTCCGGATCGTTGATGGGAATGCTGGCCACCATGCGCGTGTAAGCAAAGGGCGCGATGGCGTTGACCGTGATGTTCTTGCGCGCGCATTCCATGGCCAGGTTGCGCGTGAAGCCCACGATGCCCAGCTTGGCCGCGCCGTAGTTGGTCTGGCCGATGTTGCCCGTGATGCCCGAGGTCGACGAGAAGTTGATGATGCGGCCGTAGTCCTGCTCGCGGAACAGGTTGATGGCCGCGCGGCTGAGATTGTAGTGCCCGCCCAGATGCACGTCCATGATGGCCTTCCAGTCGTTCGGGTCCATCTTGTGCAGCATCTTGTCGCGCAGAATGCCCGCGGTGTTGACGATGATGTCCAGCCGGCCGAACTCCTTGAGCGCCTGGTTGACCATCTTGGTCGTGCCCTCGAAGGCCGAGACCGAGTCGAAATTGGGCACGGCCTGCCCCCCGTCGGCCTTGATTTCAGCCACCACCTCTTCGGCCGGCGACTTGTCCTTGCCTTCGCCCACGAAGGAGCCGCCCAGGTCGTTGACCACCACCTTGGCGCCCTTGGCGGCCATCAGCTTGGCGATTCCCCGGCCGATGCCCCGGCCGGCCCCCGACACGATTGCGACTCTTCCTTCCAGCATGGCCTGCCCCTTTCAACGTGATGAGAAACCCTGCGGGCGGCCCGGCGGCGGGACGCCCGCGCCAACGGGAAATCATCTCCTAGCGGATTTTCCCCACGATGCAAAGCGCGGCCCGGCCCGGCGCTGGGGCGTGCGGAGCGGACCGCGGCGGGACGCCTTGTGCCGCTCCGGCGCCGCGGATATGCTCTGGGGACCGGGCGCGATGTCCCGGCAGGTTCTGTCTAGCGGAGCATCTGCGCGGAGGGCACGCAAGGCAATCCGCGCCCGCCGCCGCGCCGCGGGTCATGGGCAGACTGCCGGATGCAGGCGGGGCGCACAGGGCTCCGTCGACTCGCGCCGCATTTGCGAGGGTGGATATGGACTGGCGGGCGTTGCTGTTTACGTTGGCGGTGGCCTCGGCCATCGTAGGCGTGGCCAAGTGTGCGTTCGCGGCCGTGATCGCTTTGTAGCGAAGGTCAGTCAGCGCAACAGACGATAGAGCGCCGAGACGGGGGCGCGGTGGCCGGAGAGCACCGCGGGCGTCACGGCGCATGACGCGCGGCCCGCCTGCCGTGCCGGGAGTGGTCTGCCCGGCCAGGCACCGCGCGCGGCCGCCGCGACGGGCAAGGGCCAAGCGCTTCCTTGGCCCGCGGGGCGGGCCTTGAAATGCGTGAGCTGGATGCGCGATGCGTGCTGTGCTTCGCGCGCGGAGGGTCTAGTCCAGCGGATCGTAGGGGAACATCTGGGCCGACGGCATCAGCGGGCTGAAATGCGGTGTGAGCGCCTTGATGGCCGAGTCGCGGATTTCCTGGGGCGTCCAGCCGCCGTTCTTGTGCACCGAGCGCTGGGGCCGCGGCAGGTTGAAGATCATGATCTCTCCGGCCCTCACGCCGAAGATCTGGCCGCTGACGTCCTTGGCTGCCTCGGAGGCCAGGTACACGCACATGGGCGCGATGTCCTCGGCCTTCATGCGCTTGATGATCTCCAGGCGCTTGCGCGTGGCCTCGTCCTTGGGCGGGATGGTGGCGATCATGCGCGTCCAGGCGAAGGGCGAGATGGCGTTGACCGTGATGTTCTTGTTGGCGCATTCCAGCGCCAGGTTGCGCGTGAAGCCCACGATGCCCAGCTTGGCCGCGCCGTAGTTGGTCTG
>JACQHH010000017.1 GCA_016199125.1 Candidatus Lambdaproteobacteria bacterium | reverse complement strand
GGGCCTGGGCCACCTCCGCCACTTCCATAAGACTTTGTTCGGATTGAAGAAGCCCAGCCGCGAGCAGGACCGCATGATCACCGATTTCGTCAAGGTGGCCGATCTGCTGCGCGCCAATCCCCTCAACCTGGTGCCCCTCTCGCCCCTGCCGGACGAGGAAGTGTGGCAGCTCGAACCGCCGGTGACCTTCCCCAATTAGCCCGCCGCGCCTGCCGCCGCGGCATTGCCGCGTGCCCTTCAGTCCCGCGCACCGCGGGCTTTTTCGCGCTCGTTCCAGAAGCGGTGCCGCTCGCGTGCCTGCAGGTAGCGCCGCAGGCCGTCCTGGTCTTCGTCGGCCAGGCGCAGGCCGGTAAGAATGGGGCGCTTGAAGCCCGACTCGTCGTAGTTGAACACGGTGAAGTAGCCGCTGTGCGACTCCACCTGCTCACCGCTGCTGCGTTCGATGCGCACGCGGATCTCCACCTCCAGCGTGTAGGTGCGCACGTAGACCACCCGGGCCACCATCTCCACCGTGTCCGTGGGAAAGATGGGCTGCTTGAAGAAGATGCGGTTCATGGCGATGGTGACCATGCTGCGGTTGCGCGTGAAGTGCCGCGCGGTGTAGATGGCCACCTTGTCCATCCAGTGCAGGATGTCCCCGCCGAAGATCGTGCCGATCTGGTTCACGTGCTTGGGCATGAACATGCGCCGCACGGTGATCTCCGACCCGGCCGGCGAGACGTATTCCGACTTGCCGCGGTTGGTGTCGTCCTCCACGTCCGCCGCGCGCAGACCCCCCAACGCCTCGTTCTCCTGCTGCATGCGCACCCAGGCCGCGCTGCGCAATTGCTGCTCCCGGGCCTCGTTGCGCAGTCCGTCCTCCTCGGGCGTGCGGTAGCTCAACCCCGGAATGTCGCGGTTGGGGCGGCGCTGCTCGTCCACGGCCACGAAGGTCATGTAGGCCCGCTGGATGGGCATGAAGCGGCGCGTGTAGGTGTCCTTGCGGTAGCCCTGCACCGCGATCAACATGGAGGAATTGCCCACCGCGAGGATGTTCCCGTCGAGCTGGATCAGGTCCAGGTGCAGGATGGGATACACCAGGTCCACGCGGTCGAAGGAGAGCGTGGTCACGGCGGATGCGGCGTGGCGGTTGGCGATGCGCCCGCCGATGATGTCGATCAGGTCCAGGATGGCCCCGGCCTGCATGCGCTGCCCGGCCAGGCTCTCCTCCCCCACGATCTCGGCCATGGAAAGGCGGGAGTCGTCGATGCGCTTGAGCGGTCTGGATGCCATGCCGTCGCCTGGTGAGCCGTTGGGCCCGTGTGCCGCCGGGGCGTCGCAATTGCCATCCCCCCGGCTTTCACCTATAAATTTTGATGGGGTTTCCGCGGCGCAGATTTCACCCCGCGCTCCCCGCACTGACCGATTCCCAGCGTTCTGGCCCAGGCGCCACCCCAGCCCGGCGCAGCTTTCCGGAGGTTGTTTTGCAGAGCCGCTATTTCACCACCCTGTTGCAGTTCGTTTTGCAAGACGAACGCTATAACACGGAAATGTCCACTGCCAAGCGGGAATTCGAGCAGATGGCCGGGCCCATCTTCGCGACCGACCGGGGCTATGATGCGCGCATCAACTCGTTCCACAACTGGTACATCCTGGACCGCACGCTGCGCTTCAATGCCAAGACGCCCCTGACCTATTTCCTGGAATACAACGCCAACTCCCTCTCCCCCTCGGAGCTGGGCGAATACCGCGCCCTGCAGGAGAACACGCACTCGGTGTTCCAGCTCAGCCGCCTCACCCGGTTCCACACGCACCTGGTGGACCTCATCAGCGGCGCCAGGTTCAAGGTGGAGGGCGTGGAGGACACCGGCACCCTGGATCGCGGGGCCCTGTTCAACGCGCGCCTGTTCTGCCACGGCGGCAAGTACTACCTGTCCAACTATTTCATCATGCACCCGGCCGAGGTCACGCGGCAGGTGCGGAAGCGGGCCAAGCGCCTGCGCAAGGAGCAGGCGGACCCCAAGCAGTTTCTGTTTCGCCTGCTGCTCTACCAGAGCCGCTGGGAGCAGTACAAGCAGATGGACGTGGAGGCCATCTATCGCCTGGCGGAATAGGGGGCCTCGCCCCGCCGCCCGCAGCGCCGCACGCGCGCGAGGCCGGGATGACGCCGGTCCGCCCTGAGTTCCGCGGGCCGGCCGGGCCGATGCATCGCTCACAGGGGAGCCCATGCCGTTCAATCCGTATCATTACCCCGAATACCGGGTGGACGGCCTGTACGTGATGCATGCGCCGTCCACCGCGTCCGCCGCCAGGTCGCGGCCGCCCCTGCTGCTGATCCACGGCGCCTCGCACGGCGCCTGGTGCTGGGAGCTGTGGATGCGGGAGCTGCCGGGCCTCGGCTGGCACAGCCATGCGCTCTCGCTGCGGGGGCACGCGGGCTCCACGCCGTTTCCCGGAGGCGTCCTGCTGCAACTGACGCTGGGCGACTACCTGGACGACGTGTGCCGCGTGCTGGCGCACGTTGGCCGGCCCTGCGTGCTGATCGGGCACAGCATGGGCGGGCTGATCGCCCAGGCCACGGCGGCCTGGCTGGCCCAGTCCGGGCAGCCGGCGGCCGCGCTGGTGCTGCTGGCTTCGGCCGAGCCGGCGCCCGCCCGGAACCTGTTCGCCGAGCCCCTGCCCCTGGAGCGCCCCTTTCCGCCCAGCAAGGAGTTTGCCGCGCAGCGCTACTTCCACGACGTGGAGCCCGCGGTGCTGGCCGACGCGCTGGCGCGCCTGGGGCCGGAATCGCCCACCGCCCTCAATCAGTTGGGCACCGGCCAAGGCTATGCCGTGGATGTGGGCGCCATCACCTGCCCGGTGCTGGTGGTCACCGCGGAGCACGACCGCAGCATCGCGCCCGCGGACCGCACCATCGCCGACCGCTACGCGGGCGCCGACTACCTGCACATCGCGGGCCAGGGCCACGACCTGATGCTGGAGCGCGGCTGGTCGACGACCTTGGGCCGCGTGGCCGACTGGCTGCAACGCAAGGTGGGCTGAGCTTGCCCTCCCCGTCCCCCCGTCCACGGCTGAGCGCGCCGGAGCGCGCCCCATGATGCGCAACCGCGCCCTGCTCACGCTGTGGGGCGGCGAGTTCTCGGCCCGCATCGGCGAGAGCATGTTCCAGATCGCCCTGCTGTGGTACCTGCTCGAGGTCACCGGCTCCAGCGTGGCCACGGGCGTGGTCTCCATGATCAGCTACCTGCCGGCGATCCTGGTGGGGCTGTGGTCGGGCGTGATCGTGGACCGCCGGCCCTACCGGCAGGTGCTGCTGCAGGCCAATGCGGCGCGGCTGCTGCTGGTGCTGGCGCTGCCGCTGCTGTTCGCCTGGCGTGGGCTGCCCGTGTGGGGCGTGGCGGGGCTGGCGTTTCTCATCTCCAGCGCCGCCGCCTTCTTCGGCCCGGCGCGCGACGCGCTGATTCCGCGCCTGGCCGCCCGGGGCGAGCTGCTGGCGGCCAATTCGCTGGTGCAGAGCGCTTGGCAGTTCTCGCTGCTCATCGGGCCGTTCCTGGCGGCCGCGGCGCTGCCCTTCATGCCCACCATCGACCTGTTCTTCCTGGTCGCCGGGGCCTTTGCGTTGTCGCTGGGGGTGCTGCTGGGGCTGCCGCGCACGCCCGCCGCCGGGGCGCACGCCCAGGCCGGGCCGGACGTCACGCGGGTCGTGGCCGCGCCGGAATTCGGCGGAGCCTTCTGGGCCGATTTCAGCGAGGGGCTGGGCTACCTGTGGCGCGAGCGCCGCGTGTTCTGGATCTGGGTGGTCACCGTGGCCAACAACTTCTTCCTCATGGGCCCGGTGATCGTGGGCATGCCCTTCTACGTGAAGACCCACCTGGGCGGGGACGGCTCGGACTTCGCCATCGTGGAAGGCACCTACGCCGGCGGCATGATCGTCTCCACCTGGCTCATCGCCCGCTTCGGGGCGCGCTGGAATCCCACGCGCATGCTGTGCTGGGGGCTGATCTACGACGGGCTGACCTACGTGCCGCTGCTGTGGGTGAGCACGGTGCCGGGCACCGTGGCCGTCATCCTCGTCCATTCCCTGGGCATCCCCACCATCACCATCTCGCGCCTCACGGCGCTGCACCGGCTGGTGGAGGGGCGCATGCAGGGCCGCGTTTTCGCCTACTTCCACCTGGCGGTGATGGGCATGACAGCGCTGTCCATCGGCACGGTGGGCATCGTGCTGGCCTGGCTTCCCGTGAATCACCTGTTCTGGATCATCGGCCTGGCCGCGGCCGGCTGCGGCGTGTTCGGCCTGCTGCACCCCACCCTGCGCCGCGCCTGACGCCGCGTGCAGCGCAACGCCGGTTACGCCGGCAGCTCCAGCACGTAGCGGCCGCGCGCGCCGCCCTTGAGAATCTCGTCCAGCTTGGCCGGCAGGTCGGCCAGGTGGATGGTCTTGCCGATCTCCTTGAGGTGCCTGGGCTTGAGGGGCCCGGCCATGCGCCGCCAGCCCTCCAGCCGGATGGACATGGGGCAGTTCACCGAATCGATGCCCAGCAGGTTCACGCCGCGCAGGATGAAGGGATAGACCGAGCCGGAGTACATGGGGCTCTGCACCAGGCCGCACAGGGCGACGCTGCCCCAGCCCTTGGTGGTGCGCAGCAGATACTCCAGGGTCGTCCCGCCCACGTTGTCCACGGCGCCGGCCCAGGTTTCCTTGAGCATCACGCGCTTGGATTCGTCCAGCAGCGCCTCGCGCCCGATCACCTCCTTGGCCCCCAGGGTCTTGAGGAAGTCGGTCATGTCCGGCTTGCCCGAGCTGGCCGTGACGTCGTAGCCCGCTCGCGAGAACAGCTCGATGGCGATGCTGCCCACCCCGCCGGTGGCGCCTGTGATCAGGATGGGGCCCTGGCCGGGCTTGAGCCCGTTGCGCTCCATGGCCAGCAGCGACATCATCGCCGTGAAGCCCGCCGTGCCGATGACCATGGCCTCGCGCAGATCCAGGCCCTGGGGCAGCGGCACCACCCAGCCCTTGGGCACACGGGCGAACTGCCCGTAACCGCCCAGGTGTCCCACCCCCAGGTCGTAGCCCGTGACCAGCACCTGCTGCCCCGCACGGAAGGTGCCGCTGGCATCCTCCACCACTTCGCCGGAGAGGTCGATGCCCGGGATGTGGGGAAAATTGCGCACCATCTTGCCCGCGCCCGCGGCCACCATGGCGTCCTTGTAGTTGATGCCGGAGAACGCCACCTTGATCGTGACGTCGTCGGCGGGCAGCTTGGCGGTGTCGAAGGCGGTCACGGCGCCCTTGGGCGCGTCGGCGGTGCCTTCCAGCACGTAGGCTTGCATGGCAGCTTTCATCGCTTCTCCTGGGGGTCTGGGCAATGGCGTTGACGGGACGGCGGTCGTTGGCGATGACGGACTTCGGTCGGCACGGTCGGACACCGGCGCGGCGCCACCTGCGGCACGGGTGGCGCGCCGCGGGAGCTCTTGGCACGCAGACGCCGGGTGGCGGCGCGGGGGCGTCGGCGTTGTGATCTTGGCGCGGTGCCCGGTTGCGGCGGCGCGGCGTTTCCGCCCCTACTTGGCCATGTCGTCCGGCAAATGTAAAGCGCGTGCGGCGGGCCGCATCCCCAGGCCCCGGGCGGCCGGGCGCCGCCGCCGCGCGCGATCCTGCCATGCACCGGGCGGCCCCCGCAACCGCCCGCCAGGCCGTCTGCGCTGCACCCCGCGTCCGCGGCGGCCCGTCGCCCCGGCGCTACAATTTCCAGCCGATCTGCCGTAAGGTGGGGGACGGGGGCGGCTCCGCGTGCCGGCCGGATCGCGCAGACCTTGTGCCGGCGCGATGCGCACAGCACCGCGCGGACGTTGCGCCGAGCAATGCAGACCCGCAGGAGGAAGCATGATCCACCACAGTCCTTATCCCGACGTCGACATCCCCAACATCCCGTTCACCGACTTCGTGCTCGGACGCGCCGCCGAGCTGAGCGCCCGGCCGGCGCTGATCGAAGGGCCCACCGGCCGCGTGGTCACCTTTGGCCAACTGGCCGGCATGGTGCGCAAGGTGGCCGCGGGACTGGCCAGGCGCAGCTTCAGGAAGGGCGACGTGTTCGCCATCTACTCGCCCAACCTGCCGGAATACGCGGTGATCTTTCACGCCGTGGCCACGCTGGGCGGGATCAACACCACCATCAATCCGCTCTATACGGCCGACGAGCTGGCCAAGCAGCTCAACGACTCGGGGGCGCGGTTCCTGGTGACCGTCGGCCCCTTCCTGGGCAAGGCCCGGGACGCCGCGGCGAAAGCAAAGATCGAGGAGATCTTCACCTTCGACGGCGCGGCCGGCTCCACGCCCTTTGCCACGCTGGCGATTGACGGCGCGCCGCCCAAGGTGGCCATCGATCCCCGGCGGGACCTGGTCGTGCTGCCCTATTCCAGCGGCACCACGGGCCTGCCCAAGGGGGTGATGCTGACCCATCACAACCTGGTGACCAACATCTGCCAGGTGGTCGGCTTCAAGGACCTCCGGCCGCTGGACGAGACGGACACGCTGATCGGCGTGCTGCCGTTCTTCCACATCTACGGCATGGTGGTCATCATGAGCTACGGGCTGTCCCGCGGCGCGACCGTGGTCACCATGCCGCAGTTCGATCTGGAGCAGTTCCTGGGCCTGATGCAGAAACACCATGTCACCATGGCGCACCTGGTGCCGCCCATCGTGCTGGGGCTGGCCAAGCATCCCGTGGTGGACAAGTTCGATCTCTCCGCGCTCCGGGTGATCTTCTCCGGCGCGGCGCCGCTGGGCGCGGCCGTGGCGCAGGACGCCGCCCGGCGCCTGGACTGCCAGGTGATCCAGGGCTACGGATTGACGGAAACCAGCCCGGTGACCCACCTCAGCTCCGACCAGCCGGCACGCATGCGGCCGGGCTCCATCGGCCATGCGGTGCCCAATTCCGAGGTGCAGATCGTGGACATCGTCAGCGGCCGGCCGCTGGGCCCCAAGCAGGAGGGGGAAATCTGGGTCCGCGGACCCCACGTGATGCAGGGCTATCTCAACCGCCCGGACGCCACGGCCCAGGTGATCGATGCCGACGGGTGGTTCCGCACCGGCGACATTGCCTATGCCGACCAGGACGGCTATTTCTACATCGTGGATCGGCTCAAGGAACTCATCAAGTACAAGGGCGCCCAGGTGGCCCCGGCGGAGCTGGAGGCCCTGCTGCTCACCCATCCCGACATCACCGACGCCGCCGTGATTCCCAGCCCCGACGAGGAGGCCGGCGAGGTGCCCAAGGCCTACGTGGTGCGCAAGGGCAACCTGAGCGCCGAGGACGTGATGGCCTACGTGGCCGGCAAGGTGGCGCCCACCAAGCGCGTGCGGCTGGTGGAGTTCATCGAGCAGATTCCCAAATCCGCCTCGGGCAAGATCCTGCGCCGGGTGCTGGTGGACCAGGAGCGCCAACGTGTCGCGGCACAGCGCTAGATGACCCGCTTTCCGCCGCAGCGGCGCGCCCTGGGTGGGCGGCGGGCGCCGGGCCGGGCCCTTCGGCCACGGACGCCCGCCCCATCCGTCCCGCCACGCAAACCCTCCCTGGTCGGACGGGCCGCGTGTACGCCGCGCTCCCGCGTGGCTGGCGGCAGTGGACCTGCCGTGCCCAGCCGGGCGGTCAGCCCATGAGCGCCCTGCTCTCCGATCCCATGCTGCTGGCCATGGCGGCGGCCTCGCTGTTCGGCTCGTCCATGCTCACCAGCCGCAACGGCCTGCGGTACTTCGACTCCACCACCGGCGTGATGATCTCGCTGGCCACCACGGCGACGATGTTCTGGGTGCTCACGCCCTTCCTGCTGCCGGGCGGCTTCTGGCGCCTGCCGGGCTTCTGGTTCTTCCTGGCCATGGGCCTGCTGCACCCCTTCACGTCCATGACCCTCAGCTTCGAATCCACGCGACGGCTGGGGGCCACGGTCTCGGCCACGGTCTCCTCGGTCTCGCCGCTGATGTCGGCGCTGGGCGCCGTGGCGTTCCTGGCCGAGGTGCCGGCGCCGGGGATCGTGCTGGGCACCCTGGGCGTGGTGTGCGGCGTCATGGTGCTCTCCTGGCAGCGCCAGGCGGAAACGCAGCGGCTGGTGGACCCGCAGATCCTCTTTCCCCTGGCCACGGCCACGGTGCGCGGCATGGCCCATGTGGTGGGCAAGATCGGGCTCTCCATGACCCCCCTGCCCCTGCTGGCCGGGCTGTGCACCTACACGGTGGGCGGCACGCTGATGATCGCCCTCAAGCGCGCCACGGGCACCATGCCGCACAGCCTGCACAGCCGGGGCACGCTGTGGTTCGTGGCCACGGGGCTCATCACGGGCTGCGCGATCCTGCTCATGTACTCCGCGCTGAGCCGCGGCACCGTGGTGGTGGTCTCGCCGCTGATCTCCACCTATCCGGTGTTCACGCTGCTGGCGAGCCTGATCTTCTATCCCCAGGAGGTGCTGCGCTGGCGCATCTTCATCGGCGTGGCGCTGGTGGTGGCGGGGGTGATTCTCATCAGCGTGCACTGACGCGCAAGATCTTCAAGAAGCAACACAAAATGTGGGGGAATTCATTCCCCCACATTCCCTGTTCGGGAACAGCCAAGGCAAGGCTCAGGGCATCACGCCGTGGCGGATGGTGGGCTGGGCCGACTTGGAGCGGCGCTTGATGGAACGCTCCAGCGCCTCGATCAGCCGCGGGCGCGTCTCGCGCGGGTCGATCACCTCGTCGATGCTCATGATCTCCGCGGCCGGAAAGGCGCCGCAGAGCTGGCGGAACTCATCCTCCAGCTTCTTGCGGAACGCGTCCGGGTCCGGCGCCGCGCGGATCTCCGCGCCGTAGGCGGCCAGGATGCCGCTCTCCAGCGGAATGGCGTTGAAGTCGGCCGTGGGCCAGGCCAGCAGCACCGAGTGCCCCGCGCCGCCGCCGCCCATGGCCGCCGCGCCATAACCGAAGCCCTTGTGGATCACCACCGTGAAGATGGGCGTGTCCGCGAAGGCGAAGGAATGGGCCAGGGTCATGCCGGCGCGCAGCGCGCCCTCGCGCTCCGAGGCCGGCCCGGTCATCACCCCGGGCGTGTCCGTGAGAAAGATGATGGGCAGGTGATACGCCGAGCAGATGTCCATGAAGTGCCGGTGCTTGGCCCCGCTGGCCGCCGTGATGGCCCCGGCGTAAACCTTGGGCTGGTTGGCAATCACGCCCACCGGATGCCCGTTGAGCCGCCCCAGCCCGGTGATCACCATCTGCGCATAGGCCGGCTTGATCTCGAAGAAGCTGTCCTTGTCCAGCACGATGTCGATGATGCGCTGCATGTCGTAGGGCCGCTTGAGGTTCTGCGGCAGGATGTGCAGCAGCTCCTCGTCCCGGCGCTGCGGGTCGTCCGTGGGCGGCAGCGAGGGCGGATACTCGTACGTATTGGTCGGCATGTAGGACAGGTAGCGCTTGAGCATGTCGATGGCCTGCTCCTCCGTCTCGGCCTCGTTGTCGGCCACGCCGGAGATGCGGCAATGCACGTCGGAGCCGCCCAGCTCCTCCTTGTTCACGGTCTGGCCCGTGCCCAGCAGCACCAGCGGCGGACCCCCCGCGGCCAGCATGCCCCGGCCCTTGGTCATCACGATGAACTCCATCATGGCGGCCAGCAGCGAGGAATCGCCGGCGGTGGGGCCCATCACGGCGCACACCTGGGGCGTCACGCCGGACATGCGGGCCAGGGACATGAAGTGGTACATGGGCGCCATGCCCTGGCCGATGAACTCGTCGGTGCGCGCCCCGGCGCCGTCGAAGAGCCAGATCAGCGGCACCATGTCCCGCGTGCAGATGTCGATCATGCGGTTCTTCTTGGCGAGGTTGATCAGCCCCAGCGAGCCGCCCATGACCGTGAAATCCTCGGAGATCACCGCGGCGCGCCGCCCGTCGACCTGGCCGAACCCGGTGATCACGCCGTCCGCCGGGGCGACCTTGCCCTTGATCTTGGTGACCCGCGTGTGGATGTAGGTGGCGAGCTGGCCGATCTCGGCGAACGTGCCGGCGTCGAAGAGCAGGTCGATGCGTTCCCGGGCGGTGTACTTGCCCTCCTTGCGCTGGCGGGCCACCCGCTCGGGTCCGCCCAGTTGCAGTGAAGCCGCGCGGCGGCGTTCCAGTTCTTCAAGCTGTTGCTTCATGCTGTGCCTTCATCGCTCGTTTGTCGCATGGGGTCGGACGGCCGCGCCCATGCCGGCCCGCGGTTGGCGGGCGTGGGGGGATGCGTTCCGCGACGGGGCGCCGATTTGCGCCGATAGGATGATACACAAATTCGCGCCGCGGGGAAGCCTTGGCGTGGGGAGGGGCGCCGGGCGCGGCTGGGCAATCGTACGCCGGCCGGCCGTTGCCAGGCGCGCGGCCGCCCGCCTGCGTACGCGGGGCCGAAGCTCAGAGGCGCTCGCGCACCAGGCGCGCGCCTTCGACCATGGCGCGCAGCTTGCGCTTGCAGATCCAGCGCGGGGTGTCCCAGAAGCCGCAGTCGGGATTGATCCACAGCCGCTCGGCGGGCACGTGGTGCAGCGCCGTGCGGATGCGCTCGGCCACCACCTCGGGCGGCTCCACGCGAAACGCCTTCACGTCGATCACGCCCAGGCCCACCTCCTTGCCATAGCCGGCCAGCAGCGCGATCTCGCCCATCTCGCGGTTGGCGAACTCCAGCACGAGCTGATCGGCCCGCGCCTCGTTCACGTGGGGAAACAGGTGGCGGTAGGTGCGCGGGGCGGCAAAGGGCTTGTTGTTCAGGTTGCCGAAGCAGATGTGCAGGGCGATCTTGGCCTTGACCCCCTCCACAGTGCGGTTGAAGGTCTCGATCCAGGGCCGCGCGTCGGACTCGCGCATGGCCATGTTGGGCTCGTCGATCTGGATGAAGTCGGCGCCGGCCTCCACCAGCCCCTTCAGCTCCCGGTTGACGATGGGCACCAGGTCGTCGATCAGGGTCTGCTGCGTGGCATACACCGATCCGCGGCGCAGGGGGATGGACAGCGTGATGGGGCCGGGACAGGTGGCCTTCATGGGCGCTCCCGTGGCGGCGCGCGCCATCCTGAAATCGGCGATCACCCCCAGGCCCTCCGGGGCCGTGAGCGGCTCAGTGACCTGGAAGGGCGTCTCGGTGTCCCAGTGCGGCGCGCCCATGCGCCGCGGCGGCGCCTCGGTGGCGATCCCCCGCAGGTGGCCGTAGAAGCCGACGATGAAGTTCACGCGGCGCATCTCGCCGTCGCTGATCACGTCCACCCCCGCATCGAGCTGATCCTGGATGGCGATGCGCGTGGCATCCTCCAGGGTCTCCTCCACGTCCACCTGGCCGAAGCGGCCCTGGGCCATGGCCTCGCGGGAGAGCCACAGCCAGCTCGGCAGGGCATGGCTGCCGATGACCGTGGTGGGGAGCAGCTTGCCGTTCGTCATCGATCTCTCCATGCGGGACGCAGGCGCGCGGGGTGGCCGGGCACGCCGGCGGCCCGGTTGCCTGGTGGGCCCGGCGCTCAACCCGCCTTGAGGCTGCGCTCGCGGGCCTTCCAGTGCCGTTCCAGGTTGTGGGTCAGTTGCTCGCTGAGGTGGCAGAACGCCTGTTCCGCCGCGTAGGTGGCCATGTACTCCCGCAGCGTGTCCAG
>JACQHH010000016.1 GCA_016199125.1 Candidatus Lambdaproteobacteria bacterium | reverse complement strand
TGGCGTGCCGGACAGATGGTCACGACCCGCGGGCGCCGGCGCGTGGAGCGGTGGCCGCATGGTTGCGCGCGTTCCCGCCGGGCAACGACTCTTGGGCGGTGGATTGCAGGCGGCAGCCTGCGCGCACATCCTGGCTGGAAGCGGCTTGGCCGCGGAGCGTGGCAAGCTGTGGCGGCACCGTGGCGGCCGCCGCGGCGGTGCGGCGCTGGGCCTCCGCACAGGCTTGCGTGCGGCGTTTCGCCCGCCGTTTTGACGCACTGCGCAGGGCCGGTGACAAGTTGATTGAAATTCGCCGGCGATTCCTATAATTGTTGGTGTCAAATCAAGGACTTTTCGGGAGCCGCCGGTCGGCCCCCGGATGATGATTGGCCGGCGACTCCAATTCCGCCGGCGCCCGATCAGGGAGGAGGGCACCGCACCCCGCCCACTCATTCCCGTGAATTGCAACGCGCACGCCGCCGCGCAGCCCCGTGGCACCGCGTGACCAGGAACACGCCTTACCGGATAGAGGCCCATGGACATCGGGAGCATCATCGGCATCGTGCTTGCCGTAGGCTTGATCGTCTTCGGCATGGGATCGTACGCGACCGCCTTCATCGACTTTCCCTCGGTGCTGATCGTCATCGGGGGCACGATGGGCGCCATCCTTGTCTTCTTCCCCATGGAAAACCTCATCGGGGTGGGCAGCGTGGTCAAGAACGTCTTCTTTGCCAAGCCCCAACCCGTCTCGTCCCTCATCGCCACCATCATCGATTTTGCCGGGCGCGCGCGGCGCGAAGGCATCCTCAGCCTGCAGAACGTGGGCAACGAGGTGGACGACGATTTCTTCGTCAAGGGCATCGGGCTGGTGGTGGACGGCATCGAGGAGTCGACCATCGAGGATATTCTCAGCAACGAGATCGACTTCCTGGAAGAGCGGCACAAGAACGGTGCGGACATGCTGGCCTCCATGGGCGCGCTGGCCCCCGCCTTCGGCATGATCGGCACCCTGATCGGCCTGGTGATCATGCTGCAGAACCTGCAGGATACCGCGGCTATCGGGCCGGCCATGGCCATCGCCCTGATCACTACGTTCTACGGCGCCATTCTGGCCAACCTGATCTTCATCCCCTTCGCCGGCAAGCTGCGCACGCGCAGTGCCCAGGAAGTGCTGCTGCGCAAGCTGACCCTGGAAGGCGTGATGGCCATCGCCGCGGGCAACAACCCGCGCGTGGTGGAACAAAAGCTCAACAGCTTCCTGGCCCCCAAACTCCGCGGCAGCATGACCGGCTAGCACCCGGCAAGGCAGGTGGGCATGGCCCGAAAAAAGGGCAAGAAACTACCCGGCAGAGAGCGCGACCCTTCAGTGATCCTGTTCCTCTCGCTGAACATGATCCTGCTGGCGTTCTTCATCCTGCTGGTCGCGCTGTCGGCACCCAACCGCACGCGCGAGGCGGAGCTGGCCATCGAGTTGCGCAAGGCGTTCCAGAGCTTCGGCGGGGCGTTTCTGGGCATCGGCCCGCGCGTGGAGCAGACCGGCGCCAGCCGCGACGAGGCCCTGCAAGAGTCCGAGCAGCGCCTGGAGGAATTCCTGGGCGAGCTGACCCGCTTCATCGAAGCCAATGAACAGGCCAAGGAGCTGTCCTACGAGATCAACGAGGAAGGCCTGACCATCAACATCTCGGAGCACTTCGCGTTCACGCCGGGATCGGCCGATCTGCTGGAGAGCGGGTTGCCCGTGTTCAACAGCGTCTACAACATGATCGCCCGCACCACCAACGACATCCGCATCGAGGGCCACACGGACAATCAGCCCCTGGTGGACGGCAAGGACACGGATTACTGGGATCTGTCGGGCCGGCGCGCACTGGCCGTGTTCCGCTATTTCATCGCCAGCGGCGAAATCCCGCCGCAACGCTTCAAGGTGGTCGGCTATGGCCCCTATCGCCCCATCGCCACCAATCTCACCGAGGCCGGGCGCGCCGCCAACCGCCGCGTGACCATCGTCTTCGAGGGCAAACTTTCCACCTTGGGCACGGGGCCCGCACGGCAATGACCGAGGAATATGAAGAGAGCGGAGGCCGCCGGAAAAAGCCGCCGCCCGAGCCGCCCGAACCCGAGGCCAAGCCCAAGGAGGACCAGGGCGTAGATCCGGACGCCTGGATGGTCACCTTCTCGGACCTGCTCAACCTGCTGATGACCTTCTTCGTGGTCATCTTCGCCTCGCAGGACCCGGCGGAGCAGGTGCTGAAGGAAGCCTTCGGCCAGTCGGTCGGTGTGTTCGGCCTGTTCCGGCTTTCGTTCCTGGAAAAGGTGGTGGTGGCGCCGCGGGCGGATCTTTCGCAGGACCGCATCCAGGTGTTCCTGGATGAGATTGGCTCCACCGAGGTCAACGTGCGCCAGGAGCAACGCGGGCTGGTGATCACGCTGCCCGCGGATGCGTATTTCGCCTCCAACCAGGCGGAGTTGACCCCCAAGGCCATCAAGCGCATCGACCAGTTGGGGGCCTACCTGAAATTCACGCGGCATACGATCCGCGTGGAGGGGCACACGGACAACGAGGAGCAGGGGCGGCCGCGGTTTCCTACGGCCTACGAGCTCTCGCTGGCTCGGGCGCGGGCGGTGCTGGGCGAGCTCGCCAAGGCGCAGGTGCCGGAGGCCCGCATGTCCGTGGCAGGCTATGGCCCCGCGCGGCCCAAGTTTACCAACCTTTCCCGCGCGGGCCGCGAGCGCAACCGGCGGGTGGAGATCATCATCCTCAACCGCGGCGAGTTCCCTTGAGGTGGCGCGGAGAATTCACTAGACTGAGGCCAAGGCAGCCGGCATCAGGGACGAGGAGCTCGGCGCGCCCGCGCCATGCATGGGGTGAGGCATGACTGAGGTCAATGAGGTCAACTTCAGCGGAGGACGTAAAATGGCCGAAGGTGAAGGCGGCGGAGGGATCGGCCGGCTTATCAAGATTCTGATCATCGTGGTCGTGCTGCTGGCGGTGGTGGGCGGCGCGGCCTGGGCCGTGTACCATTTCCTCGGGATCGGCGGCGACACCGCGGAAGGCCTGCCCGCACCCTCGACCACCGTGCGCGAAGGGCCCGCGCCCATTGCCAATCCCCAGTACCTGCCGCTGGAAACGTTCATCGTGAACCTCTCCGATGGGCGCCGCTACCTGAAGACCACGCTGGCGCTGCTGCTCAACGAGGAACTGGCCAAGACCTACCTGGAAGCGCGCATGCCCGAGGTCAAGGACCTGGTCATCGCCGAGCTGCAGACGTTGAGCACCGAGCAGTTGCGCGACCCCAAGGAGCGCGAGCTGCTCAAGCAGCGGTTGCTGTCGAAGATCGAATCGCTGCTGCCGGACAAGAAACGGGAATGGGACGACCCGAATCCCATCAAGAAAGTGCTCATCACGGAGTTCTACCTGCAATAGCCCGCGAGTGGTCGCGGGCCGGGCCGCGGCGGTGCGCGGATCGGGCCACGCCACGGCGCTGGGCCGGCTGACGGGGGTTGCATCATTCTTGCTTGATTGAAGGAGCAGTCCGGCCGGGCGCGGGAATGCGCCGGGTCGGCCAATCCATTCACTGGGAGGCTGCGATGGCCGACGACATGGATTTCGAATCCTTCGACAACCTGGATGATCTCGACTGGTCCGAGCTGGAATCAGACATTTCGGACAAGGGCGGGGACAAGTCGGCGGCCGCGGCGCCCAAGGCCGGTGGGATCGCCCCCGACTCCAATGCCGCCATGGTCTCCGGCGGCACAGGCAGCATCGATATCAACTACCTGCTCGACGTCAACCTGCAGGTGATGGTGGAAGTAGGCTCGCGCATGATCAACATCAGCAACATCCTGGGCTACGATCACGGCTCAATCATCGAGCTGGACAAGCTGGTGGGCGAGCCGTTGGACCTGCTGGTGAACCACAAGACCGTGGCCCGCGGCGAAGTGGTGGTCGTCAACGAGAAGTTCGCGCTGAAGATCACCGAGATTCTCGATCCGAAGGATCGCTTGGCTTTCCTCAACCGTTGACCGGCCGATGAACCGACCTCTCCTCCGCGCCGGCCTGCTGGCCTGCGCCATCCTGTTGGGGCTGGGGCCCTCGCCGGGCCGCGCACAGAGCTTTCCCCGCCTGCTCGAGGACATCAAGGTCTACTCCGCGCAGAACCTGGAGGTGGTGCAGTTCAACTTCTCCAAGCCCTACGAGGGCACGCCCGGCGAGGATCACCGGCGCGGCGAGCTGGCGCTGAATTTCCTGGGCATCGGCAGCAACCCGCCCGACCGCAGCTTCCAGGTTCGCGAGAGCGGCGTGCTGCAAGGCGTCCGCGTGGCGCAGGGGCGCTTTTCCACCACCGTCACGCTGTCGCTGCGCGACCCGCAAAGCTCGCTCAAGGATCGCCTGGACTTCTCCCGCGACGGCAACGCGTTGCGCATGGCCATCCGCCCCAGCAACGCCGCGACGCGCCCCGCGCCGTCCACCGGCACCAGCGACAAGGAGCTGCTGCAGCAGATGGAGCGCGTGATCGCCAACCACGAGGCCACGGTCACCGAGGAGCGGGTGGCTCCGGGCGGCACGCCCCAGACCGCCCTGGGCGGCTTCAACGGCATGGACTGGATTCCCACCCTGCTGACCATGGTCGTGGCGCTGGCCTTCATCTGCGCGGCGCTCTATGGCGTGGCCGTGCTCTACAACCGCTTCGTGGGCTCGCGGCTGGCGCGCCTCAGCGGAGACCACAGCATCCGCGTCGTGGCCCAGCACCACATCGGGCCCAAGCAGCGCATCGTGGTGGTGGAGATCAACGGCGAGCTGTACGCCTGTGGGGTCACGGCCACGCAGATCTCCTTCCTGACGCGTCTCAGCGGAGGCCTGCCGCAAGGCGACACGACGGGCGATCCGCCAGCCGCACCGCCCGCTCCCCAGCCCGGAAAGCCGGGCGACGAGCCCGGTGCTGGCGGTGGCGCGCTCTCGGGTCAGGCCCAGGCCGCGCAGCATTTCGCCAACGTATTGAAACAGAAGGTTCGCTCCCTGAAGCAGATCAAGTGACGGCATGAGCATCATTCTTCGCCGTGTTGCGCCGATGCTGGGCGGCCTGCTGGTGCTGGCGCCCCTGGCGGCATGGGCCCAGACGCCCATTCCCGGGGTGAACCTTGTCGTGGGCCAGTCCAGCTCGCCGGAGCAGGTGGCCACGACCCTGCAGATCATCATTCTGCTGACGATCCTCACGCTGGCCCCCTCCATTCTGGTCATGACCACGTCCTTCACGCGGATCGTGATCGTGCTGGCTTTCATCCGCCAGGCGCTGGGTACGCAGCAGTCGCCGCCCAACCAGATTCTCATCGGGCTGGCGTTGTTCCTCACGTTCTTCGTGATGGAGCCGGTGTGGTCGGACATGTACCGCAACGCCTTCCAGCCTTACATGGACAAGCGCATCACCCAGGCCCAGGCCCTGGAGACCGCGGGGCGGCCGCTGAAGGCGTTCATGCAGCGCTTTGTGCGGGAGAAGGACTTGGCCCTGTTCGTGCGCATCTCGCGCATCGAGCGCCCCAACAACATCCAGGACGTGCCCTTCCACGTGCTGGTGCCGGCCTACATCACCAGCGAGCTGAAGACCGCCTTCCAGATCGGCTTCATTCTCTACGTGCCTTTTTTGGTGGTGGATCTTGTGGTAGCATCGGTGCTGATGGCGATGGGGATGATGATGCTTCCGCCGATCATGATCTCGCTGCCCATCAAGCTCATGTTATTCGTCCTGGTCGATGGCTGGAACCTCATCATCGGCTCCCTGGTCGAAGGCATCCTTGCACGTTAGGAGCAGGCCGTGACGCCCGAGTTCGTGATCACGTTCGGACGGGAATCCATGTGGGTCGCCTTTCTGCTGGCCGCGCCGCCGCTGATCGCCGCGCTGGTGGTGGGGCTGGTGATCTCCATTTTTCAGGCCGTGACCCAGATTCAGGAAATGACCCTGGCCATCATTCCCAAGATGCTCGCGGTCATGATTGCGCTCGCCGTAGCCTTTCCCTGGCTGCTGGAAACGCTGACGAACTACACGACCAGCGTTTTCAACACCGTTGCCAACGTGACCCGCTGACGGATGCCCGACAAGCCCCTTGACTCCCCCGCGGGCAGTGCCGCCACGCCGGGCGACACGCCGCATGCCGATCGCCCCGCCGCCGGCTCGGGGCCGGCCGGCGGAGCTTCCGCCGGTGCCGGCGCGCCGCCCGCCGCGTCGGGGCCGCCGGCCGGCGCCGCCCTGTCCGCGGAGCGGCTGCGTACCCTGCCGCCCGACCGCACCGCCACGGACAACGTGGACCTGCTCAAGTCCTTGTTCCTGGGCGTGCTGCTGACAGCCGTCGTCTACGAGGTGTTTCCCCTGCCATTCGTGGACCCGGGGCGGGTGTTGCAGGTGTTCGACAACCGCGTGTCCGAGGTCATCGTGGCGGTGACCGCCTGGGCGCTGTTCCTGCTGGGCTTCAAGTGGCGCCGCTTCCGCCGGCAGGCGCGCGGCCGTGAGATGTTCCGCCAAGCCGATGTGCGGGCCGTGTTCAGCCAGGGGGTTTACGCCCGCGACGTGGACCGCATCTTGTTGCGCCTGCACGAGGTGCTGGCGGCGCACCGGGCCAAAGCGGCGGCGCAGCTCATCGTCTACCGGCGCGTGTTCCGGGTGCTGCAATACATTCGCACCGTGCCCAAGAAGGAGGGCATCAACGACCAGCTCGACTACCAGAGCCAGATCGACCTGAAGAAACTGGAGAGCGGCTACACCATCCTGCAGGTGGCCATCTGGGCCATCCCCATCCTGGGATTCATCGGCACCGTGCTGGGCATCGGCGAGGCCGTGAGCGAATTTTCCGTTTTTATCCAGACCGCCGAGACGGGAGCCAGCTTTGGCAACCAGATGCGCACGGCCCTGGGTGGCGTGACCACCGGCCTGGCCGTGGCCTTCAACACCACCTTCCTGGCCTTGGTGCTGGTGATTCCGGTGATGGTGCTCACCTCCATTCTGCACAAGGCCGAGGAGACGCTGCTGCTGGACATCGAGGAGTACTGCATCGAGCACCTGCTGCCCTACCTGCACGTGACCCCGGCCAGCGCCGTGCACGAGAATTACGAGGAGCACCTGCACCGCATCATCCAGCTTTCCAACACCTGGCTGGGGGAATTCGAGCCGCTGGTGAAGAACCTGGCCACGCAGTCGGAGATGCTGCAGCACCAGATGAGCGGCATCCAACCGTTGATCCGCGATTTCACCGACCGGCTGGCCGGCGCCTCGCCGGAGGCGGCGCGCGAACGTGGCGCCGAGAGCGGCATCGCCGAGGCCGATCGCCAGGGCGGCAAAGCCGCCGACGCGTAAGGGGCGAGCCATGCGCCTGCGCACCCCCATCTCGCTCTTCCCCTTCTTGAGCGTGCTGTTGGGCACCATGGGCGTGGTGTCGTTCCTGGCCGTGACCTTTCTCATGTTCAGCGAGAACGAGCAGCGCCCCGCCGCGGCCGTGCGGCCGGTGGAGGTGCGCTGGGTGGGGGCGCCGCCCCACGTGCAGCCCCTGCTGGTGGAATGCCGGGCCGAGGGCGCCCTGGTGCACTTCGTCAGCGGGCGGCCGGAGCGCTTCGAGCTCGGCGCGCTGCGCCGCGAGGTGGAGCGCATCAAGACCCTGCAAGCCCAGGCCATCCAGGCGCTGGGGCCGGCCGTGGACCGCCAGCGGCTGTGGATCTTCATGAAATCCACCATTCCCGCCGACGAGTCGCTGAGCGACTCCCTGAGCATGGCGCTGCACGGACTGGAGATGAGCAACATCGACGGGAGCAACCGGGCCCGGCGCGTGGAGCAGTACCCCATTCTGCTGGTCTATCCGCAGGGCATCGAAGCCTACGACCTGGTGGCCTACCTGCTGGAGACCACCACCCGGCTCAGCGTGGGCCTGGAACCCATGCTGGACGGCTGGCAGTTGCCCTACCGCGCGCCGGCTTCCTGAGCCGCCACACGGCGACCCGCCGACGCGATCCACGCGCGCGGGCGGCCCCGGAGGCCGGGGGGCCACATCCATGATCCAGGGGACACGCAGGCGTATGTCCAAGCGACGCGTACAGGGGGCGGAAATGCCCATGAGCCTGGATTCCCTGGTGGACATCGTCTCCAACAACGTGGGCATCCTGATCATCCTCGCGGCGTTCATGGCCCTCTTTGCGCTGATCAATCCCACCAAAGTCGTGGACGCGCCGCCGGACGCGCGGCTGGAATTGCCGCCCCAGCGGCTGGAGGTGCCCTGGTCCCACGCCACCACCAAGAACACCATCTATCTGATCGTGCGGGGCAACCGCATCCTGCCGGTGGACCTGCGCGCGCTCTACGCCGAGCTGGCGAACCGTCCGGCGCCCAAGCGCCTGGAACCGATCGAGGTGGCGCTGCCCAACGTGAACGCCAAGTTCTACCCGGTCACCAACTTCGTGTACTGCCTGGAGTTTTTTCCCCAGGCGGGCAGCGGCGAAAGCTGGTTGCATGCGCAACAGTTGCACTCCCGCTGGAACCGCGTGCGGGAGCGCTACCCGGGAGAAAAATACGTCTATTTCTTCTGGGTCAGCGGTGATAGTTTTGAATTGTTCCGCGATCTGCGCAGACGCCTGTGGGATGAGAACGTCGAGGTGGGCTGGCAGCCCATTGCAGCGGAGCGCACGTCCATGGCCGTCTGCAACGGCTTCGATGGCTCCACGGCTTTCCAACCCCAGTAACCCGGCAACTTCTGAGCCGCGGCAATCCCGCTGACGCGTCGGCTGCGCCGCCCGTCACGGGAGCCGCAGCGAGCCCTGCATGATCGGTCGAAAACCCGCACAACCGCCGGCGCCCCAGCCTGCCGCCGCGCCCACGCCACCTGACAGTGCGTCCACGCCGCACGGCGAGTCCACGGCTACGCCGGCGGGGGCCGAACCGGGGCGCCGGCGCGCCCGCGAGCATTACCTGCGCGGCAATCGCTTCTTCGCAGCTCAGGCCTGGCGCCAGGCGCTGGCCGAGTGGCGTCAGGCCACCCGCCTGTGGCGCCCCCCCAGCGCGGACACCCGGCAGCGGCGGCGGCCTTGGGCCCAGTTGCGTGCGGTGCTGCTGCTGCTGCTCACGGTGCTGCTGGTCTACAACGCCATCTACATGCTCTTTCCCCGCGCGAGCATGGACATGCTGGCCCTCAACGCCGGGCAGCAGGACCAGCGCAGTTGGTGGGAGCGCTGGCTGGACACAGGTCGCCCTGCGCCCCTCATGCCCGGCCAGTTGGGCTTGCGCGACTGGTGGGTTCAGCTCCGCGAGCGCTGGCTGGATGGCAACCGCCGTGAGGGACACCGGCGCGAGGAGGGTGTGGCCTCGGGCATCCCGAAGCGTTGGGCCGAACTCATGCGGCGCTATGGGCGCCTGGGCGCCATCGAAAACTGGGACCTGGACCTGCCGCTGATCTCGGGCAACGGCCTGAGCCGCATGGGGGACTACGGGCGGGCCGTGCAAGTGCTGCAGGACTCCATCTCCGGCACCTGGGACCCCGCCCGGCTCGGCAACCTCTATCAGGCCCTGGCCAACGTGCACTACTACCAGGGCTATGCCCTGCAGCAGGATGGGCTGGCCCGCTACGATCTGCGCCTGGTGGCGAAGGCCGCCGAAGCCTACGAACAGTCGGTGCGTTATGCCCCGCGCGCCCTCTCCTACGGAAACCTGGGCTGGATGTTCTACCTGCTGGAAGATTACGAGCGCGCCGAGGACTACAGCCGCACGGCGCTGCGCATGAACCGCAACCTGGAATACGTGCAGCTCAATCTGGGACTGATCAACCTGGCCCAGGACCGGGTGTTCGATGCCTTCGCCAACTACCGCGACGTGATCGGGCGGCAGCCCGAGGACGAGGTGTACCTGGGCGGGATCAACGACCTGCGGGAGCTGGTGCGCGACAAGCCGGGGCGCTTTCCCCATGCCTACCTGATGATCGGGCTGCTGGCGGCCAGCCAGGGCGACTTCACCCAGGCCCGCGCCGCGCTGGAGCGCTTCCTGGCCAGCCCCTTCACCGGCAGCAACTGGCGGCACCTGGCCGAGCGCGTGCTGACCGACATGAACACCGCCGAGCTGGAGCGTTGAGCATGTTGCTGGTCGCCATCGCCGTGAGCCCCGGCATCGCGCTGATCTGGTTCTTTCACGCCAATGCCGCCGGCGCCGGCGAGCGCAAGCTGCTGCTGGCGGTATTGTTCCTGCTGGGCGGGGCGGCCGCCGGGCCGTCGCTGGTGCTCAACCACGCCATCGAGAAGTACACGCTGCTCTGGTCGGGTGCGCCCGAGGCGGCCTACCGCATCGGTTTCTGGCTGCTCGGTCCGGGCCTGAACGAGGAGGTGGCCAAGCTGCTGGTGCTGCTGGCCGTGGTCTATCCGCGGCAAAGCTTCCGCACGCCCTACCAGGGCCTGCTGGCCGCGGCCACGGTGGCCACGGGCTTCGCGGTGCTGGAAAACCTGTTCTACCTGGAGCGCTACGGCACGGCCACGCTGCTGCTGCGCTCGGTGCTCACGGTGCCCGCCCACGCCTTCTTCACCATTCCGCTGGGCCTCCTGCTGGGTTTCGCCAGGCGTGCGGAGTCCCTGGGGGCCAAGTATGCCTGCATGCTGGGCGGTCTGGTCATCGCCGCGGCGCTGCACGGCCTCTACGACGTGCTGCTCTCCATGCCCGGCCCCTGGCTCAGCCGCTTGGCCTACGTGCAGGTGGCGCTGATGGGACTGGCCATTCTGTGGATCGTGCGCCACGTGCCGCTGGGCGGGCGCCGGCCGGTGGCGGAGGGCGGCGCGTGATCACCCTGGCCGAAGCCCAGGCGGCCACCGGCGGCACGTGGCTGGCGCAGCCCCTGCCCCCCCGGACCCCGTTGCAGGGCGGCTGCTTCGACACCCGGCGCATCGGGGATGCGCAGATGTTCTTTGCCCTGCCCGGCGAACGCGCCGACGGGCACGACTTCCTGCCCCGCCTGGCCGGCAGCGGCGTGCGGCTGGCCGTGGTGGCCCGCGAGGCGGCCATCCCGGGCTTCGCTGGCGCCCTGCTGCGCGTGCCCGATGTGCTGCGCGCCCTGGCGGCGCTGGGCGCGGCGGTGTTGCGCAAGCACACGCCCAAGGTGGTGGCCATCACGGGCAGCTACGGCAAGACCACGGCCAAGGAGGTGATCGCCCACGTGCTGGCCGGGCGGCTGCGCGTGCTCAAGACCCCCGGCTCCCTCAACAACGAGATCGGCGTGCCCATCTCCCTGCTGGAGCTGGACGGCACCCAGCAGGTGGCCGTGCTGGAATTCTCCGCCCGCAAGCCGGGAGACATCGACTATCTGGGGCGCATTGCCCCGCCGGACGTGGCGGTGCTGCTGGCCGTGGGCCAGGCGCACATCGGCGTATTCGGCTCCCGCGAGGCCATCGCCCGCACCAAGGGCGAAATCTTCCACCACCTGCGCCCCGGCGGGCTGGCCGTGGTCAATGGCGACGACCCGGCCCTGGCGCCGCTGGCGGCGGGGCACCGCCTGGTGACCTTCGGCAGCGCACCGGCCGACCTGCGTGCCGTGGAGATCACCCACGACGCGTTGGGGCGCCAGCGCTTCACCGGCCTGGCGGGCGAGACGCGCGTGGCCTTCCGCTCGGGCATTCCGGGGGTGCACGGGCTCTATCCCGTGCTGGCCGCCTGGGCCGTGGCCCGCGAGCTGGGCCTGCCGGACGAGCTGGTGGCCGAGCGCGCCGCGGTGCATCCGCTGCAGAAGGGCCGCGCGGTGCATGTGCAGGCGCCCGGTGGCGCCCTGCTGCTGGACGACACCTACAACGCTTCGCCGGAGACCGTGGTCAACCTGATCCGTTCCCTCGCCACCATGGACGCCCAGGAGCGCATCCTGGTGCTGGGCCACCTCAGCGAGCTGGAAGAGGGGCTGGGCGCGACCGCGGCCACCATCGGCCGGGCCTTGCAGCCGCCGCTCACCCACTGCTTCGTGCATGCCCCGCACACGCCGGGCTTCTTCGCGCAGGTGCAGGCCGCGGCGGGTGACGTGGCGCTGCGCGAGATGCCCACCCTGGATGCGCTGGCCGAGGCCCTGCGCGGCTTCGACCGGCCGGGCGTGCTGATCGGCATCAAGGGCGCGCGCTCGGCGCACCTGGAGCGCCTGGTGCACCTGCTGCTGGGCCGGCGCGTGGACTGCCGACTGCAGCACTGCGGCCTGATCCTCCCCTGCACCGACTGTCCCGCCCTGACCGCTGCCCGATGAATGCCCTGCGCGCCATCTACCGCCGCCTCGTGCAGCGCTACATGCTCGGCTACGACCTGCTGCTGCTGGGCAGCATGGCGCTGTTGGTGCTCGTGGGGCTGCTGATGATCTTCAGCGCCAGCGCGTCCCTTTCCGACCGGCTGCACGGCTCCAGCCTGATCCTGCTGCGCAACCACCTGCTGCATCTGGCGGTGGGGCTCATGGCCCTGGCGGCCGGCATGCGCATTCCCGTGGCCACCTGGCGCCGGGCCATGCCGGGGCTGCTGCTGCTGTGCTTCGTGCTGCTGATCCTGGTGCTCATCCCCGGCGTGGGGCACCACGTGGGCGGCGCGCGGCGCTGGCTGCGCCTGGGCATCATGAACTTCCAGCCCTCCGAGCTGCTCAAGTTGGCGCTGATCCTGTTCGTGGCCTCCTATCTGGACCGCAAGCAGGAGCTGCTGGCGCAGTTCTTCCGCGGAGTGGTGCCCAGCCTCACGGTGATGGGCGTGTTCCTGGCCCTGGTGGTGATGCAACCCGACTTCGGCACCATGGTGCTCATCGCCCTCACGCTGCTGATGATGATCTTCGTGGGCGGTGCCAAGCCGGGGCACATCCTGTTCAGCCTGGGGGGCTTTGCAGTCGTGGGCGTGCTGCTGATCATGAGCCGCGCCTACCGGATGGAGCGCATTCTGGTGTTTCTCGATCCCTGGGCCGACCGGCAGGATGCCGGGTTCCAGATCATCCAGTCCTACCTGGCCTTCGGCGCCGGCGGCTGGTTCGGCGTGGGGCTGGGCGACAGCACGCAGAAGATGTTTTTCCTGCCGGATGCACACACGGACTTCATCTTTTCCATTCTGGCCGAGGAGACCGGGCTGCTGGGCGTGGTGGCCGTGATGGCGCTTTTCGGCTGCTTCATCTGGCGCAGTTATGCGATTGCGCTGGCCGCCGAAGACGACTTCGCCAAGTTCGTGGCCTATGGCATCGCCACGCTCTATGGGTTACAGATACTGCTCAATCTGGCCGTGGTCATGGGCGCCCTGCCCACCAAGGGCCTGCCGCTGCCCTTCATCAGCTACGGCGGCAGCGCCCTGGTCATGACACTGTTCATGAGCGGCGTGCTGCTCAACATCGGGCGCACCGGCCGCGCACGCCCCTGAGCCGGCTCCCGCCCGCCGCACCGCACCGCACCGCACGTGGAGTGAGCCCCATGGATGTCACCGCCTTGCGCGTGCTCATCGCCGGGGGCGGCACGGGCGGACATCTCTTTCCCGGGCTGGCCATCGCCGAGGCGCTGCGCCGGCGCGCCCCCAGGGCCGACGTGCGCTTCGTGGGCAGTGCCTACGGCATCGAGCACACGGCCGTGCCCGCGCGGGGCTATCGCCTGTATCGGTTGCCCGTGCGCGGGCTGTACCACGTGCCGCTGCGCCGGCGGCTCTATGTGTTGGCCATGGCCCCCCTGGCCGTGCTGCGCTGCGTGGGCATCCTGCTGACTTTCCGCCCACACCTGGTGATTGGCGTGGGGGGCTATGCCTCCGGGCCCATGCTGGCCACGGCGCTGTTGCTGGGACGGCGCTGCGTGATCCAGGAGCAGAACGCCTATCCGGGCCTTACCAACCGCCTGCTGGGGCGCTGGGTGCGGCGCGCCTTCGTGCCGGTGGCGGGTCTGGACGGCATCTTTCCCCGCGCCACGGTGGTGGGCAATCCGGTGCGCCAGGACATCCTGGCCCTGCGCGCCGAAGCCTCCACGGCGCCCCGCGAGCCGCTGCTGCTGGTGGTGGGCGGCAGCCAGGGCGCCCACCGCGTGAACGAGGCGCTGGTGGAGGCGCTGCCCCTGCTGGCCGGGGCCGACCTGCGCATCCTGCACCAGACGGGGCCGGCTGATTTGGCCTGGGTGCGGCAGGCCTATCAGGCCGCGGGCGTGCCCGCCGAGATCGTGGCCTTCATCGACGACATGGCCTCGGCCTTCCGGCGCTGCCGGCTGGTGGTCAGCCGGGCCGGCGCCAGCGCGGTGGCGGAAATCATCACGGCGCGCCGGGCGGCGATCCTGGTCCCCATTCCGGGCACCAGCGGCGATCACCAGCTCAAGAACGCGCAATGGGTGGCCGGGGCCGGCGCAGGCGTGCTCCTGGAGCAGGCGCAGCTCAGCGGCGCGGCCCTGGCGCGGGAAATCCTGGCCCTGCTGGGCGATGGGCCCCGGCTGGCGCGCATGGAGGCGGCCACGGATGCCCTGTATCCGGGCGATGCGGCCGCACGCATCGTGGAGGAGTGCCTGGGATTGCTGCATTGAGCGGCGCCGCATCGCGGCACGCCGGCACGGCCGTCCCGCACCGGGCCGCGCAAAGGCGTATGCTGGAAGCAGGTGCCCGGGCGGCATCGCCGGCGGCCGGTCGTGCGACGGTGCTCCGCGCAGGCCGGCTCTCCGACTTGCGCCCAACGCTCAACACACGCTCGCTTGAGGACGTGCATGTCGGATTTTTTCGCTTCCGGGTTGGACGTGCGGCTGCTGCTGCGCCTGTTGGTGACGGCCTTTCTGGCCGTCCTGTTCCTGCAGTCGGGGCTGGACAAGGTGTTCGACTGGAAAGGCAACCTGCGGTACTTTCGTGACCATTTCAAGGCATCGCCCCTGGCGCGCGTGGTGCCGCTGATGACCGCCGTGATCACCCTCACGGAGGTTGGCGCGGGCGTGCTGTGCGCCGTCGGCGTGGCGGTGCTGCTGGTCACGGGTCGCCCGGACTGGGCGCTGGCGGGCATCGTCGTGGCGGCGGTGAATCTGCTGATGCTGTTCTTCGGCCAGCGCATGGCCAAGGATTATGTGGGGGCGGAGGTGCTGGCCAACTATTTCACGTTGACCCTGATCGGCCTGTACCTGATGCAACACGCGTGATGCGCGGCAGGGTGCGCGGCGGTGGCGTGTGCGCCGCCCAGGCACCCGCCGCGATGGCCCACGGTCGGGGGGCACCGCGCAGCACGCGCCAACCAGACGGAGCGCCATGGCCCAAAAGGACACGGAGTTTCACGACAAACGGGTCGTGCTGGCGGGAGGCATGGGCGGCATCGGCGGCGCCCTTGCCGAGCGGTTTGCCGCCCTGGGCGCCAGGCTCGTGATCATCTATCTGTCGGAGGCCAGCATCTACAGCTTCCGCGAGGATCACCCGCGCGCCGCCCGGGTCGCGTACTTCGTTCGCCTGCACGGACTGACGCCGGAGCGGATGGCCAGCGACCTGGCGCCCGCCATCCGCGCGCAGGGGGATCCCAACCTGTTCATCAACGTGGTGGGCGAGCTGATGGAGGAGGCCGCGGCCGGACGCAGCGCGCCGGAGCGGCTGGCCGGCAACTATCAGGCGGCCCTGGAGCTGGGCGCCTGCGCGGTGACCTGCATGGAGACCGCGGGTGGGCACATCGTGGCGGTGGGGCATGAATCCGCGCAGACCGGCGGCGCACCCGCGGACATGCTGCAGCGCATGCTCAGCGCGCACACCGCGGCATTGGCCCTGTCCGCGCTGTCGCACCGCATCAACGTCAATGCCGTGCTGCCCGGGCTGATCGACACGCCGCGCAACCGCATGCAGTTTGCCGATCGGCCCCAGAGCGCCTGGGTGCAATTGGACGACGTGCTGCATGTGGTGCAGTTTCTTTGTTCCGAGGGCGCCCGGGCCATTACGGGTCAGACGCTGTCGCTGAGCGGCTGGGCCTGAGCGCGCCGCCGCAGGCGGGCGCGGGGCTAATCGATGATGGCAATGGCCTCAATTTCCACCAGGAAATCCGGGGTGGCCAGGCTTTCGATGACCATCAGGGTGCTGGCCGGAAAAGGCTCGCTCATGAATTCGCTGCGCACGGCGCGAAAGGGCTGGATGTGGCCCGCATGGGTCAGCAGCACGGTGGTCTTGGCGATGTTCTTGAAGCTCCCGCCCAGTTCTTCCAGGATGCTCTTCAGGTTTTGCATGACTTGGCGCAATTGCGCCTCGATGTCGCCCTTGCCCACGATCTTGCCGTCCCTGTCCTGGGCCACCTGACCGGCAATGTAGTAGGTGTTGCCGGCCTTGGCCACGTGCGAGTAACCCGTGGTCTTGTGTACGCTGCGCAACTGCACAAACTCGTGTGGCATGCCGGATCTCCCCTGAATGCGGACGTGTGGGACGGAACGGTCACCGCGCGCTGTCCGCGGTGACCGCGAAAGGGATGGGTGTCGTCGAAGCACCGACGTCGCCCGGCCGGGGCACCGCGACGGCGGGGCGGGATGGCTAGCGGCTGGCGCCCAAATAGAGGCTCAGGGCAACCAGCACAATCACCACGATCACCACAATCACCACCGTCGCCGATGAGCCGCCCTTGCCCCCGCCCGCGCGGGATGGGCCGGACGTCTGACTGCGGCCGCTGGTTCCGCGCCACATGTGCGGGGGCTGCGAGCCGCCTCTGTATTCTGCCATGTCTGCTCCTGACGATGCGTTGGGTGCCGCCGCCGGACGGGCCGGGATCATCTTCAACTCACGCATTTTGAGGGCACTGTCAATCCCTGGCAATCCTGCTATGCTGCGGCATTGTCGCCGCCGGGCGGGGTTTGTCCCGTGCGCCGTGGGGCTTGCCTGGGGGCACTGTCACCGTGTCACCGAGGGGTGTGCACATGCAGTATGGATGGACGCAGGAACAGGAGGCGATCCGCGACACCGCGCGCCAGTTCGCCCGCAACAAGCTGTTGCCGGGCTACCAGGCGCGTGACCGCGGCGGGCGCATCGACCGCGACCTGCTGCGTGAAATGGGCGAGCTGGGGCTGATCGGCGCCAGCGTGGGGGAGGAGTTCGGCGGCGCCGGGCTGGACTACGTGACGCAGGGCATCATCGCCCACGAGCTGGCCTACGGCGACCACAGCATGAGCTATCCGGCCATGGTGGGCCCGGCGCTCTCGGACATCATCGTGCGCAATGCCGCGCCGGCCCAGGCCCGCTCGTGGGTGCCGCGCATCTGCCGCGGCGAGGTGCTGCCGGGGCTGGGGCTTACCGAGCCCGGCCACGGCTCCGACGCGGCGCACATCGTGTTGCGCGCCGTGCGCGATGGCAATGAATACGTGCTCAACGGCGAGAAGACCTCCATCTCCTACTCGGACCAGTGCGACGTGATCATCCTGTTCGCGCGCACCGACCCGGAGCAAGCAGGGGCGCGCGGCGTAAGCACCTTCATCGTGCCCATGGATCTGCCGGGCATCTCGGCCACCGCGTTCAACGACCTGGGCACGCGCGCCGTGGGCCGCGGCTCCGTGTTCTTCGAGGATGTGCGCATTTCCCAGGACTGCCGCGTGGGGCCCGAGGGCAAGGGCTTTTCCCAGGTCATGGTGGGGTTCGATTTCACCCGCGCCCTGATCGGCCTGCAATGCCTCGGCACGGCCCAGGCCTCCGTGGACGAGACCTGGGAGTACGTGCAGGAGCGCAAAGCCTTCGGCTCGCCCATCGTGCGCTTCGAAGGGGTGTCGTTTCCCCTGGCCGAGGCCGAGACCAAGCTCGAGGCGGCGCGCATGCTGTGCTACAAGACGCTCTGGCTGCGCACGCACAACCGGCCGCACACCGCCGAGGCGGCCATGTGCAAGTGGTGGCCGCCCAAGCTCGCCTTCGACGTGATCAAGGACTGCCTGCTGCTGCACGGGCACGGGGGCTACAGCGACGACTTTCCCCACCAGCAGCGCCTGCGCGACGTGCTGGGGCTGCAGATCGGCGACGGCACGGCCCAGATCATGAAGCTCATCGTGGCGCGGGAAAAGGGCGGCCGCATCGCCGTGCCCTACTGAGTCCCTTCCGCGCCGGCGGCCCGCCCCAGCGGAGCGGGCGCCGCACCACCCGCCATTCCATCCGGAGCGACCATGGATTTTGGCTTGTCCGCGGAACAGGAAGCCATCCGCGATACCGCCCGGCAGTTTGCCAAGACCCGCCTGCTGCCCAATTACCAGGTCCTGGACGAGGCCGGCGCGCTGGACCGTGCCGTGATCCGCGAGATGGGCGGGCTGGGGCTGATCGCCGCCACGGTGCCCGAGGCGCTGGGCGGGGCGGGGCTGGACTATCTCACCCAGGGCCTGATCACCGAGGAGGTGGCCTACGGCGACCACAGCGTGTCCTACGTGCCCCTGCTGAGCACCCTGGGCGCCGACATCATCATGGGCAACGGCACCCCCGAGTTGCAGCGCGAATGGCTGCCGCGCCTCTGCAGCGGCGAGCTGCTGGCGGGCCTGGGGCTGACCGAGCCGGGCCATGGCTCCGACGCGGCGCACATCGTGCTGCGCGCCCGGCGGGATGGCGACCAGTACGTGCTCAACGGCGAGAAGACCTCCATCTCCCTTTCGGACCAGGCGGACGTGATCATCCTCTTCGCGCGTACGGACCCCGCCGATGCGGGCGCCCATGGGGTGAGCGCGTTCGTCGTGCCCATGGAGCTGCCGGGGATTTCGCGCACGCACTTCGACGACGTGGGCACGCGGGGCGTGGGCCGCGGGTCGATCTTCTTCGAGGACGCCCGCATTCCCGCCCGCTATCGCCTGGGCGAGGAAGGCCGCGGGTTCACCCAGGTCATGCAGGGCTTCGACTTCAGCCGGGCCGTGATCGGCCTGCAATGCCTGGGCACGGCCCAGGCCTCGGTGGATGAAACCTGGAGCTACGTCGTGGAGCGCAAAGCCTTTGGCGCGCCCATCGTCAAATTCGAGGGCGTGTCGTTTCCCCTGGCCGAGGCCGAGACGCATCTGGAAGCGGCCCGCCAGCTTTGCTACAAGACGCTGTGGCTGCGCGACCGGGGGCGCCGGCACACGGCCGAGGCGGCCATGTGCAAGTGGTGGGCGCCCAAGCTGGCCTTCGACGTGATCCACAACTGCCTGCTGCTGCACGGCCATGCGGGCTACAGCGACGACTATCCGCACCAGCAGCGGCTGCGCGACGTGCTGGGGCTGCAGATCGGCGACGGCACCGCGCAGATCATGAAGCTGATCATCGCCCGCGAACGCGTGGGCCGCATCGCCGTCCCCTACTGAGCGCGCGTGGCGCGGCTGTGCAGGCCGTCCCGGCGGCCGCGACATTCGCGGCGCCCGCCCGTCCCCTGCTGCGGCCCTGTCCCGAGCCCACGGGCGCGCCTTCCGCCAGCACATGGAACTGAGGAGAGCCAGAGCATGGATTTCGAACTGACCGACATACAACAGCAGATCCGCGACACGGCGCGGCAGTTTGCCCGCACCAAGCTGCTGCCGCGCTACCAGTCGCAGGAAAAGGAACGCCGCTTCGATCGCGGCCTGCTGCGGGAAATGGGCGAGCTGGGCCTGCTCTGCACGCCGATTCCGGAGGAGTTCGGCGGCGGCGGGCAGAGCTATCTGACCCATGGCCTGATCGTGGAAGAGATCGCCTGGGGCGATCACAACATGGCCTACAACACCCTCAACTGCACGCTGATCTCCGATATTCTGTTGCGCAACGCCCGGGACGAGGTGATCCGTGAGTGGGTGCCCCGCATCTGCACCGGGGAGCTGATCTGCGGGCTGGTGCTCACCGAGCCCGACACGGGCTCCGACGCGGCCCGCATCAAGCTGCGCGCCCGGCGCGACGGCGGCGACTACGTGCTCAGCGGCGAGAAGACCTCCATTTCCATGGGCGCCCAGTCGGACGTGCACGTGGTCTTTGCACGCACCAACCCCGACGAGCCGGGGGCCAAGGGCATCAGCGCATTTCTGGTGCCCGGCAAGAGCAAGGGCCTCACGGCCACGGAGTTCAACGACCTGGGCGCACGCTCGGTGGGCCGCGGCTCGCTGTTCTTCGACGACGTGCGCATCCCGCAGCGCTACCTGATCGGCAGCGAGGGCAAGGGCTTCTCGCAGGTGATGGTGGGCTTCGACATGAACCGGGTCTATATCGGCTTGATGTGTCTGGCGCCGGCCCAGGCCTCCGTGGAGGAGACCTGGCAGTACGTGCAGGAGCGCAAGGCGTTCGGCTCGCCCATCGTCAAGTTCGAGGGCGTCTCGTTTCCCCTGGCCGAGGCGGAAACCCTGCTCGAAGCCGCGCGGCAGCTCTGCTACAAGGCGCTCTGGCTGCGCGACCAGGACAAGCCGCACACAGCCGAGGCGGCCATGTGCAAGTGGTGGGCGCCGGTGGTCGCCTTCGACGTGATCAAGGATTGTCTGCTGCTGCACGGCCACGCCGGCTACAGCGACGACTATCCGCACCAGCAGCGGCTGCGCGACGTGCTGGGGCTGCAAATCGGCGACGGCACGGCGCAGATCATGAAGCTGATCATCGCCCGCGAAAAGGTGGGGCGCATTGCCGTGCCTTATTGAACGCAGCACACGGCGGCGCCGGGGAATCGGCGCACGCCGCCAACCTGCGTCGCATCTGGCGGAACGCCGCCCCGGAAGCGCCATCGTTCCGACGATGGGGCGGAGTTCGCAGCGCCGCAAACCGGGCGCTCCGGCATCCACGCGCCCATCCTGCAAGGAGCGCCATGAACCAGGCGGAATCCATTCAGAAGCGTTTCAAGGGGCTGTTTGCCGAGGTGCTGGGTGTCAGGCTGCTGGAAGCCACCAAGGAGCGCGTGCTCGCGGAGATGACGGGTCGCGACGACCTGTGCACCTTGCCGGGCATCACCCACGGCGGCGCCATCATGGCCTTCGCCGACACGCTGGGGGCCGTGGGCACCGTGCTCAACCTGCCCGACGGCGCCGGCACCAGCACCATCGAATCCAAAACCAACTTCTTCGCCGCCGTGCCCTCCACGGGCACCATGCGCGCCGAATGCACGCCCCTGCATGTCGGCGGCTCCACCATGGTCTGGCAGACCCGCATCACGCGTGACGACGGGCGCCTGGTGGCCCAGGTGGTGCAGACGCAGATCGTGCTGCTGCCCCGGAAATAGCCCGGGGCGCGGCGTGCCGCGGCCCGGAGGTGCGCTCACGCCGTGCTGCCGGCGCGGGGCCGGTGCACGTCCAGGAAGTGCGTGAACAGGTTCTCGATCAGCCGCTGGCCGATCTCCTCCTCCAGGGTCAGGATGGACTCGGGGTGGAACTGCACCGAGGCGATGGGCAGGCTGCGGTGGGCCAGGGCCATGATCACACCGTCGTCGGAGTGTGCCGTGACCTCCAGCTCCGGCGGCAGGGTTTCAGGCACGACGTACAGGCTGTGGTAGCGCGCCGCGTTGAAGCCGTCCGGGATGCCCGCGAACAGTCCCTGTCCGTGATGGGCGATGCGCGACGGCTTGCCGTGCACGGGCGTTTCCAGCACGCCAAGGCTCCCCCCCAGCACTTCGGCAATGCCCTGGTGCCCCAGGCACACGCCGAAGAGGGGAATCTGCCGCGCCAGCGCGCGCCGTACGATCCCGTGCACCCCGCGTTCGGCCGGCGTGCCCGGTCCGGGGGACAGGAAGATCAGCTCCGGGCGCAGCTCCTCCAGGAATTCGTCGGGAAAGCCCTGGCGCACGGTGGTCACATCGGCCCCGGCGATGCGCACGTAGGAGGCCAGGGTGTGCACGAAGCTGTCCAGGAAATCCACGAACAGCACGCGGCGCCCGCGTCCGGCGTGGTGGGTGCGCCCGGCTCCGCCGGGGGCGCGCCGCGGCCGCGTCTCGCCCAGCGTGGCCTCCAGGAAGGCCGCAGCCTTGATACGGGTCTCACGCTCCTCGGTCTCCGGGTCCGAGTCGTAGAGCAGCGTGGCCCCGGCACGCACCTTGGCCTGCCCGCCCTCCAGGTGCACGGTGCGCAGGGTCATGCCCGTGTTCAGGTCGCCATTGGCGCTCAGGTAGCCGATGGCCCCCGCGTACCAGCGCCGCGGGCCGGCTTCCAGGTCCTCGATGGTTTGCAGGGCCATGGGCTTGGGCGACCCTGAGACTGTGCAGGCCCAGAGATGGGTCACGAACGCGTCCAGGGCGTCGTAGCCCGGCGCCAGCTCGCCCACCACGTGATCCACGGTGTGCACCAGGCGCGAATAGGTCTCGATCAGGCGCCGGCCGATCAGCTCCACGCTGCCCGGCACGCACACACGGGTCATGTCGTTGCGGTCCACGTCGGTACACATGGTCAGCTCAGATTCCTCCTTCTCCGAGCCGATGAGGGCCTTGATGTGCGCTGCGGTCTCCATGGCCGAGCCTCCCACGGGTACCGTGCCGGAGATGGGGCTGGTCTCCATGCGCCGCCCGCCGACCCGCACGAACATCTCCGGCGAAGCCCCCACCAACTGCTCGGCGCCCATGTTGATCAGGAAGCTGTAGGGGCTGGGATTGTTGGCGCAGATGCGCCGGAACAGGTCCGACGCCCGGCCCCCGTAGGGCATGGAGAAGGACTGGGAAAGCACCACCTCGAAGTAGTCGCCGCGCCGGCAGCCCTCGCGAATGGTCTGCACCTTGGCCTGGAACTCCGCCGGGGTGTGGTCGCTGTGGACCGGCCCGGGCGGCAGGCGCGGCGGGGACGGGTGCGTGGCGCCGCCCGTGCCGCCTTCCCGCGATGGCCCCAGCGGCGTCTGAAAATCGTACACGTAGCGCGTGCCCACCTCCTTCTGGCGATCCACCACGTAAATGTCCGTGGGGAAGAACAGCACGCAGTCGGGCAGGGTCCCGTCGCGCGGATGGCGAGGGGTGAGCTGCTCGAACTGGAACACCAGGTCGAAGCCGAAGGCGCCGTAGAGTCCCAGCGCCGGGGCCGTGCAATGCACCGCGCCCAACAGCGCGCGCAGCACCGAGAACAGGCTGGGCTGGCGGCTGCGCGTCTCCTCGGCGAAGAAGGCCGGGGGCAGCGCCGTGGCGCCGCTCAGCCGCTCCAGGGTCTCCTCCAGCTCCACCACGTGCGGATGGGCGCGCAGGATCGGGGCGAACAGGGTCAGCAGGCGCCGGCCTTCGCCGTTGAGCGCATTGACCTCGAAGCGCCGGCCGCGCGCGACGAGCTCCAGCGGCGGATCGACAAAGCCGGTGTCCCAGCGCGCATAGCGATCCGGCACCTCGTAGTTGCTCACGAACAGCCCGCCCTTGCGCTCGTCGATGGCGGCCCACACGCTGTCCAGGGCGATGGCGGGGTCGATCATGTACTCGCGGCACTCGCCGCTGAAGCCCCCGGAGGTCGTAAACTTGCGGATTTCCATGGCGCTGCTTCCTGAGTGGAGGGGCGGTGCGAGCCCCGCTCACGATCCTGCGGCCGTGCGCGGAAAGACTCCCTCCGCCGTACAAAAAAAAGGCCGTGATTCCGTTCCCCGGTGAGGATCGGAATCACGGCCAGAACCCTTGCGCAGCCCTTGTCAGCGGGCCGCCTTGTTCATACGCGTCCGAGCGCCTCACACGAATGGCCCTGCCACCGCCAGTTGTCGCCGGCGGTCGGGGGCATGTGGCTGACGATGAGCGTGCGGAGCGTCATGTTCACGTTGTGTTGATTCCGTTACGCTGGCGGCAATGCCCGGCATTGCGGGCACGTGCCGTGGGAGATCGGGCTCCCGCGCGACCGGACCTTTATGGCACGGCCGCGCGGAGAGTTCAACCCTCCGGCCGCCCACCCACCCTCAGGCGCGCTTGTACAATTGCCCCACCTGCTCCGCATAGCCATTGTAGAGCAGGGTCGGCTGGCGTTCGCGCGTGGCGATGTTGCGCTCGTAGGCCTGCGACCAGCGGGGATGCGGCACATTGGGGTTGACGTTGGAAAAGAAGCCGTACTCCTGCGGGGCGATGGTGTTCCAGAACGTCGCCGGCTGCTTGTCGGTCACCTCCAGCTTCACCACCGACTTGATGCTCTTGTAGCCATACTTCCAGGGGGTGATCAGGCGCATCGGCGCACCATGCTGCTTGGGCAGGATATGGCCGTAGCTGCCCACGGTGAGCAGGGTCAGCTCGTGCATGGCCTCCTCGATGGTCAGCCCTTCGGTATACGGCCAGGGCTCCTGGGCGAAGAACAGGCCGCCGGTCTGGCGGATGCCCACCTCGGGATTCATGAACGTGGTCAGCTTGACGAATTTGGCGTCGCTGCGCACGCCCACCCGCGCCAGCAGCTTGTGCATGGGAAAGCCCGTCCAGGGCACCACCATGGACCAGGCTTCCACGCAGCGGAAGCGATACACGCGCTCTTCCAGCGGGATGCCTTTGAGCAGGTCGTCCAGATCCATCACTGCCGGCTTGTCCACCAGCCCCGCAATCTCGAACTTCCAGGGCTTGGTGACCATGCGATCGGCCAGCATCCACACATCGTCCTTCTCGGTGCTGAACTCGTAGAAGTTGTTGTACTGCGCGGCAATCTGCTCAGGAGTCAGCGGCAGCTTGAGGTCGAACGCCGGATTGCGCGGCGCATTCAAGGCGGGCAGACCCTTGAAGGTCTGATCCAGGTTCGCGGCGCCCCTGGCCCTGGACGGCCCCAGGCTCAGCCCGGCCGCGGCGCCGATTCCGCCGGCGGTCGCCAGGCCCAGTGTTTTCAGCACCTGCCGGCGATTGACGAAGACCGACTCCGGCGTCGCCAGCCGCTCGGGCAGTTCCCAGTTCTTGCGATGTCTCAGGTTGGCCATGGCACCGGCTCCCCTAGCGTGTGTGCGGGCGTGGCCCTGAACGGCGAGCCTTCCCCCCGTGTGGTGTGACCGCGTAGACTGCATGTCGGCCGGAGCGCGCCAGCGCGACATCCGCCCGATGATGAGCCCCATTCTAGACCCTGACCTGCACCAGATCATCACGAGACTATCACAAGGCCCCCGCGCGCGCGCCAGCCTC
Organism: Candidatus Lambdaproteobacteria bacterium; assembly: GCA_016199125.1. Taxonomy (GTDB): domain Bacteria; phylum SAR324; class SAR324; order SAR324; family JACQKK01; genus JACQHH01. The sequence continues at coordinate 2,554 of JACQHH010000016.1, read as the reverse complement.
CTCTGCCTGGACTGACCGTGTAGACGCTCCGTCGGGGGCCTGGATGCCCCAGCGGCGCGGCGCCGATAGGGAGTTGCCATCCCGGGCGGCGATGCTAGGCTGGATCATGAGCGCCCGCCAAGACGGCTACGGTCGCCGTCCACGGCACCGCAGCCCACGCCGTCCAGGACCCTCCACCGGCCTGGACGGGGAAGGGGAGCAACGCAGAGCCACCAGCAGGGATGTGATCGATGGGCAAGGTTTGGATGTGGCGGGGCGTAGCCCTGCTGCTGTTTCTGCTGGGCTTGGGGCTGATCGGGGCCCGCTGGATGATGTTGCGCACGCCGGCACCCGTGCCCATCAGCGGCTTCACGGTCAGCGCGCCCGCCGCGAACAACAACTCGCCCATTGCTGCCGCCTTTGGCGATGCGGACGATCCGGCGGCCGCGAACCTGCCGCGGGGTAATGTCTATGCACTGCCGGGGACGTGGCTGACCGCGGACGGCGCCGAGTTCAGCCTGGCCACGCTGCGGGGCCGGCCAGCCGTCGTGACCTTCGTCTACACCACTTGTCCCGATGCCTGTCCGGCCATCCTGGCCGGCATGGAGCGCGCCATCGCGCTGCTGCCGCCCGCCCTGCGCGACAACACCGCGCGCCTGGCGCTCTCGTTCGATCCGGTGCGGGACACCCCCCGGGCCCTGGCGGCCATGCGCGACAAGCTGCCGCTGGATGGGCCGCGCTGGAATTTCCTGGTGCCTCGCACCACAGCCACCCTGGAGGCGCTGAGCCCCCTGTTCGGCTTCACGTACTTCCAGGCCGGCGAAGAATTTGCCCACACGAGCCTGGTGGGCGTGGTCAATGCCGACGGGCAGGTGACCGGGCGCCTCACGGGCAATCTGGCCGACGTGCAGGACCTGGCCACCCGCCTGCAACGCGTGCTGACGCGCTAGCCACGCCCCGCCCGCGCGGCAGGTTCCCCCGCCAGCGCACCATCCGGCCGGTTCCTCGCCGTCGCTCAGAAGCGCTCGCCGAAGGGCCGCAGGTCGATCTCCTGGCTCCAGGCCGAGCGGGGCTGCTCGGCCAGCGTCCAGTAGGCCTCCGCGATGTCGGCCGGTTGCAGGAAGAACTCGGGGGGCTTGTCGGCCAGGCGCTGCACGTTGCGCGGCGTGCCGATGACCCCGTCGATGTTCACATGGGCCACGTGCACGCCCTGGGGTCCGAATTCCCGGGCCAACGACTGGGCCAATGCGCGCTGGCCGAATTTGCCCACCGCGAAGGCGGAAAAACCCGCGCTGCCGCGCATGGCCGCCGTGGCGCCGGAGAGGACGATCGTGCCGGCACCGCGGGCCAGCATGGCCGGCAGCACCGCGCGGCAACAATGCACCATGGCCATCACACAGAGCTCGAAGCCCTCGCGGTAGGCCTCCACCGGGGTGTCCAGGAATGGCGCCCGCAGCCCGCCGGCTGCGTTCTGGATCAGGACGTCCGCATCGCCCAGCTTCCGCCGGATGTGCTGGAAGGCGTCCGCGACCGCCGCCGCATCGGTGAGATCCACGGGCACGCCCAGTGATTGCGCGCCGCCGGCTTGCAGCTCGGCGGCCAATCCCTCCACCATCTGCGCCGAGCGCGCCAGCAGCCCCAGCGCATGGCCCCCCTGCGCAAAGCGACGGGCGAAGGCCGCCCCATTGCCCGGGCCCACGCCCGCGATCACGGTCACTTTGGACATGCTGTGCCCCTGTGCTGGTGTGCCGGGCCGGCCGGCGGACGGCAGAAGATTGCCATGGCGCATTGCCATGGTATGGTTAATCAACTGCGGTCTCAATCTCTGTAAGACGCCTGACGCATCCCGGGCGCGGCGTCGTCACCCCCACACTGTGTCCCTTGAAAACTCAGAAGACCCTGATTTCGATCATCGTGGTGCTGCTGCTGATCGGATTCGTGACCATCGCCGTGCTGCAAAGCCGGCGCCCGTCGTCGCCCGTGCCGCTGGCGGACGAAAATGCGCCGCCCGGCGTCACCACGGTGACCATGATGATCGATTTGATGGAAACGCAGCTCGGAGGCTTCGGCGGCTGGATACCCAACGATATTTTTCTCTCGCCCAGCTTCTACCTGGATAACCTGCCCAGTTTCCAACTGGGCGTGCTGCAGGTGCTGCGCCACGACAGCCGCGTGCTGCGCGACAACCTGACGCGCCAGCGCACGTCCGACGCGGTGCACAAGGACACCGACCTGGCCTATTCGGCATTTGCCAACGACCCTCACAAGTGGGCCTTCCCTTCTGCCGAGAGCGCCTTCGGGCGAGGCGTGGCGGCGTTGAAGCGCTTCCGCAAGCAATTGGGCACCAAGGACGCCAGCTTCTATCCCCGCGCGGACAATCTGGTGCAGCTCTTGGAGCCGTTGGTCTCGGAACTGGGTGCCGTGACCACGGTGCTGCTCAGCGCGCGCAATCCCGAAAAAGTGGGCTGGATGGATGTGGACGACAATTTCTACTTTGCGCAGGGAGTGGGCTATGCCCTGCTGGGCACCATGCAGGCGGTGCGCCAGGACTTTCGCGAAGTGGTCACGGACAAGA
>JACQHH010000134.1 GCA_016199125.1 Candidatus Lambdaproteobacteria bacterium | reverse complement strand
CCAGCGCAAGGCGCCCAGCATCATCTTCATCGACGAGATCGACGCCATCGCCCCCAAGCGCACCGACGTGGCCGGGGAGGTGGAAAAGCGCGTGGTGGCCCAGTTGCTGGCCCTGATGGACGGCATGGTGGCCCGGGGCGAGGTGGTGGTGATCGGCGCGACCAATATTCCCGAGCTGTTGGACAATGCCCTGCGCCGCCCGGGGCGCTTCGACCGCGAGGTGGTGGTCAAGGTGCCCAGCCGCCCGGGGCGCCTGCAGATCCTCAAGATCCACACGCGCGGCATGCCCCTGCACGAGGACGTGGCGCTGGACCAGCTCGCCGAGGTGACCCACGGCTTCGTGGGCGCCGACCTGGAGGTGCTCTGCAAGGAGGCGGGCATGTTCGCCCTCAAGGACGTGATGGCCCGCACGGACTTCGTGGACATGGAGATCAGCGATCTGGTGGCCGAAACGCACATCTGCATGCGCCACTTCCTGGCGGCGCTGAAGGGCATCGAGCCCACGGCCACCCGCGAATTCTTCGCCGAGCGGCCCAACGTGCACTGGGAGGACGTGGGCGGCCAGCACGAGGCCAAGGAGCTGCTGCGCGCCACCGTGGAGATGCCCCGGCGCTTTCCCAAGCTCTACGGCGTCGCCGGGGCGGCGGGGGTCAACGGCGTGCTGCTCACCGGCGCCCCCGGCACGGGCAAGACCCTGCTGGTGCGGGCCCTGGCCACCGAAAGCGGCTTCAGCTTCATCACCGTGGATGCGGCCGCGCTGTTCTCCAAATGGGTGGGCGAATCGGAGAAGGCGCTGCGGCAGGTGTTCGTGAAGGCCAAGCAGGCCTCGCCCTGCATCCTGTTCTTCGACGAGCTGGACACGATCTTCCCCCGGCGCGAGCAGAGCCAGGACTTTGGCGGGCGGGAGCGGCTGATCGGGCAATTCCTGGCTGAATTGGACCACCTGGACATGTTCAGCGAGGTGATGGTGGTGGGGGCCACCAACCGCCCCGACCTGGTGGAGCCCGCCCTGCTGAATCCGGGCCGCTTCGGCATCGTGATCGAACTGCGGCCGCTCACCCCCCGCGACCGGCTGGACGTGCTGCGCATCCACACCTTCAACGTGCCGCTGGAGGCCACGGTGGACCTGGAGCAGCTCGCCGTCCAGGCCGAAGGCTTTACGGGCGCCGGGCTGGCCACGCTGTGCCGCCGCGCCGCCTACAACCGCCTGCAAGCCTTCATCCAGGAGCACGGCGCCCAGGCCGAGACCCGTTGCGAGGCCTTCGCCATCTCCCAGGACGATTTTCTGCACGCCATGACGGCGCTGCGGGCCGGACAGCGCTGAGCCGCGCCGCCGGGCTTGCCGTCTCCCGCGCCACGCGCCGCCGCGGCGCACCTCCGCACGCCCCTGAGAGGGCCACTCCATGCGCCGCCTGCTGCTCTTCATCGGCTTCATGACCCTGGGCACACTGCTGATCTACGTGTTCACGGTGCAGGAGGGACCCGTGGATGACGTGGAGCTGCCGCTGGATCTGCCGCGCAACCAGATGCGCCTCGGCGACGTGGTGGTCGAGGAACAGGATGGGGGCGTCGTGGCCTACCGGCTGTGGGCGCGCGAGGCGGCCCACCGCGAGCAGAGCCAGCTCACCCTGCTCACCGACGTGCGCATCGTGATCTACCCGCGGCCCGACGCCCCGCCGGACGAACCGGCGATCACGGGCACCGCGGACAAGGCGGTGCTCAACGGCCGCGAGCAACTGCTGCTGATGGACGAGAACGTGGTGATCCACCGGGGCACGGACACCACCCTGCGCAGCGAGCGCGTGGTGTACCGGCACAAGACGCGGCAGGTCATTGCGCCGCGGAGATTCTGGCTGCAGGACAAGTCCACCACCCACACGGGCGTGCGCATGGACTATGACCTGGACAGCCAGCGCGTCTCCATCGCGTCGCCGCTGCTCCAGCAGTAGCGCGCCGCCTGCGGCGGACACGGCATGGGAACGGGGGCGCGCACGATGACGCGCCGGCTACCGCGCGCCCGGCCGGAGGCGGGAAGGTTCAGCCGCGGGCGCTGCCGAAGAGGGTTTCCACTTCCAGGATGTGTTCCGGCGGGGTGAGGATCACCACGCGGTCGCCGGACTTGAAGCCTTGCTCGGGCGTGGGCAGGGACGCCACGCCCGCGGACAGCACGCCGCACACCACCGCGCCTTCCGGCAGGCGCAGGTCCTTCAAGCGCCCCTTGAGCACGCGGCTGTGCTCGGCGGCCTCCAGCTCCACCACCTCCAGGTTGGTCTGGGCCACGGCCTTGTAGTCCAGCACGCGGTTCTCGTGCACCACTTTCTGGATCAGCTTGGCGGTGGCCAGCCGCGGCGCGATGCGAACGTCCACGCCCGCGCTGCGGCACACCGAGAGCATGTCGTTGCGCTTGATCATGGACACGGTCTTGCCCACGCCCAGGTGTTTGGCCACCATGCAGGCCGTAATGTTGGTGGCGTCGTCGCGGGTGGAGGCCACGAACACCGCCGTGGCGGGCACCTTCACCCGCCGCTGCAGACGCATGTCCAGTCCCGAGCCCACCTCCACGTGAAAATGCCGCCGGGCGCGGAAGTGCTCCTTGAGCATCAGCGCCTTGTCCCCGTCGTCCACCAGCATGGTCACGCTGAAGTGCCGGTTGAGCAGGGCTCCGGCCAGCATCTGCGAGAGGAAGTTGCCCCCGCAGATCACCGCCGTGCGCGACTTGAGCGCCTCCACGTTGAGCACGGCGTTGACGTCGTGCATGGCGCGCTGGGTGGTGGTCAGGTAGAGATAGTCGCCTTCTTCGATGATCGTCTTGGGCAGGGGGCGCACGGTCTCGTGGTGCCGCACGATGGTGGCCAGGTGGAACAGCGGCGCGGCGCCGTTCCCGGAAATGTCCGCCACGCGCTTGCCGCAGAAGTCCGACTTGCTCTCCACCTGGTAGCCGATGAGGATGATCTGCCCGTCGGCGAAGGCGCCCATCTCGCTGGCCCCGCGGCTTTCGATCACCTCCATGACCTCGTTGCGCACCGCCTCGCTGGAATTGATCATCAGGTCGATGCCGAACTGCTGGCTGTTGAAGGGGCTGCGCTGGCCGCGAAAGCCCAGGTAGCGCGTGACGGCGATGTTGTAGGGAATCTTCAGCTCCTTGGCCAGCAGGCACGCCACCAGGTTGGTCTCGTCCTGGTTGGTGGTGGCGATGAGCAGGTCCGCGTCGCGAATCTCGGCGGCGGTCAGGTCGCGCAGGCTGGTGGCGTTGCCCAGGAACCCGGCCACGTCCACGGTGTTGCGCAGTTGGGCCAGCACCACGGGATTGTGGTCGATCACGGTCACTTCGAACTGTTCGGCGCTGAGACGCTCGGCAATGAACGAGCCGATCTCTCCGGCGCCCACGATGGCGACCTTTTTCATGCGCCCGCCAGCAGTCGATTCATCTCATCTTCCCCCAGCACGGCCACGTTCAGCGCGCGCGCCTTGTCCAGCTTGGAGCCGGGATTTTCGCCGGCCAGCACATAGTCCGTCCTGCTCGACACCGAACCGGTGACGGTGGCGCCGGCCGCCTCCAGGGTTTCCTTCCAGCGCCCGCGGGGGACCGTAAGCGTGCCCGTGATGACCACGGTCTTGCCGGTCAGCGCACCGCCTCCACCCGCCGCGGCCGGCGCCACAGGCGCCACGCCGGCCTCCAGGCAGCGCGCGATGAGCTCCCACTGCTGCGGATCGTGGAAGAACCCGTGCACGCTGGCGGCCGTGACGGCGCCGATTTCGTTGATGTCTTCCAGCTCCTCCACGCCGGCCTGGCGCAGCGCCTCCAGGGCGCCGAAGCGGCGGGCCAGGAGTTGCGCCGTGCGCTCGCCCACATAGCGGATGCCCAGCGCGTGGAGGAAGCGCTCCAGGGGGCGGGTCTTGGAGCTCTCGATGGCCTCGATGATGTTGCGCGGCTGCCTGGCCTCCTCCTGCTTGCGCTTGGGCCCGGCCTTCCTCGCGGCCGCCGTGCCCTTCTGCTCCGCCAGCGCGGCCCGGTGCGCCTTGAGCGCCCGGTGCACCTGCTCCACGGTCAGCCTATACAGGTCCGCATAGGACGACACCAGTCCCTCGGCCACCAGCAGTTCCACCAGCGCCGGCCCCACGCCCTCGATGTCCATGGCCTTGCGCGAGACGAAGTGCAGAATGCGCTCCTGCTGCTGGGCGGGGCAGAGGGGATTGGGGCAGTGGTAATCCACCTCGTCTTCCAGGCGCAGGGGGGCCATCCCGCAGGAGGGGCAGGCGGCCGGCGGGGCGATGGGCCGGTGCGATCCCGCCGCGCGGGCCGCCAGGTCGACGCCCACCACCTTGGGGATGATCTCCCCGCCCTTTTCCACGTACACCGCGTCTCCCAGTTGCAGATCCAGCCGGGCGATCTGGTCGTAGTTGTGCAGGGTGGCGCGGGAGACCGTGGTGCCGCCAAGCTGCACCGGCTTGAGGTGCGCGATCGGGGTCAGCACCCCCGTGCGCCCCACGCCCACCTCCACGTCCTCCAGCGTGGTCTGTACGCGCTCGGTCGCGAACTTGAGGGCGCAGGCCCAGCGGGGCGACTTGCTGGTGCTGCCCGCGGCCTCGCGCAGGGCCAGATCGTCCAGCTTGACCACCACCCCGTCGATCTGGAAATCCAGCGCGTGGCGGGCCTGGAACCAGTGCGCATAGAAGTCCTCCACCTCCTGCAACGTGGCGCAGGGGCGCAGCAGGTCGGAGACGGGCAGCCCCAGCCCGCGCAGCCAGCCCATGGTGGCCGTGTGCGTCTCGCGGGTGGGCCCCACCGCCAGGGCATACACGGCGACCTGCAGGTTGCGCTGCCCGACGATGGTGGAATCCAGCATGCGCAGGGTGCCCGCCGCCGCGTTGCGCGGGTTCTTGAACGCCGGCTCGCCCTGGCGCTCGCGCTCCTCGTTGAGGCGCTGAAACTGGGACAGGGGATAGTACACTTCGCCGCGCACCTCCAGCGTCAGCGGCTCGGGCAGCGTGTGGGGCAGGCCGCGCACGGTGCGCATGTTGCGCGTCACCTCCTCGCCCGAGGTGCCGTCGCCGCGGGTCACGGCGGCCGCCAGGCGCCCCTGCTCGTATCGGATGGAAATGGCCAGCCCGTCGATCTTCAGCTCGGCCACGTAGCGCGGCGCCGTCTGCGGGGGCAACAGGCGTTGCAGGCCCGCGGCCCATGCGCGCAGCTCCTCCACGCTGTAGACGTTGGCCAGGGACAGCATGGGCAGGGCGTGGCGCCGCTCGGGAAACGCGTCCTGGACCGGGGCCTCCACGCGCACATCCGGAGAGTCCCAGTCGCGGAGCCGCGGCTGCGCCTGCTCCAGCGCGCGCACCTGGGCCACCAGCCGGTCGTAGTCGGCATCGGAGCGCACCGGGGCGTCCTGGGCATAGTAGGCCAGCAGGCAGTGGCGCAATTGCGCGCGCAGGTGGTGCAGGGTGTCGCGCGCAGGCTGAGGCGGAGTCATGGGGTCATCCTAGCATGTCCGCACGGCGCAACGGCCGGTCGCGCTCCGGCGCGGCAGCCTGGGGCCCGACCGGCGGGTGCGCACGGGGCGGCCCCTCAGCCCTGGGATCCGTCCGCATTCGGCGGCGGCGCGGAGGATGCCGTCACTTGCTGGGCCTGCCAGCACTTCTCCAGCACGCTGTTGACGAAATGCGCGGAGTCTTCGTCCATGTACTTGTGGGTCAGCTCCACGGCCTCGTTGATCACCACGGGATGCGGCACGTCGCCCAGCACCAGCAGCTCGCAGGCCGCCAGGCGCAGGATGTTGCGCACCACCACGGACAGGCGGCTCAGCTTCCACTGCTCCATGCTGCCCTGGAGCCAGGCATCGATGCGCTCGCGCTGCTCGCGCACGCCGAGCACGAGCTGCATGGCAAAGCCGCGGGCGTGGGCCGAGGCGGACTGATAGGCCCAGAAGCGCTCGATGGCCGCTTCGTCCAGGGGATCATGGATGTCGAATAGATACAGCAGTTGCAGCGCGAACGCGCGCCCCTGCCGCCGGCTGCCGTGCATGGGATTCAGGAGACGGCCAACTCGGGCCGCAGGCCGTAACGGTCCAGAATTTCCTTGGCCAGGCGGATGTAGGCCGTGGCGCCCACGGAGTTGATGTTGTACGAGATCACCGACTGGCCCAGGGCGCTGGCCTCGGTGACTTCCTTGGACTTGGGGATGATGGTCGCGAACACTGCGTCGTACAGCGTGTCGTAGAGCTGACGGCTGATGCGCCGATGCACCTCGATGGAGCGGTCGTACATGGTCAGTAGAATGCCGGCCACGCGCAGGTGGGGATTGTACTTGACCTGCATCTCCTTGAACGCACTGAGAAAGCGCTTCAGCGACTTGATGGCCAGCGACTCGCACTGCAAGGGCAGGATGACCAGGTCCGCCGCCGTGAGGGCGTTGAGCGCCAGCGTGCCGGTGGAGGCCGGGGCATCGAGGATGATGAAATCGTAGGCGCCCCCCTCGCGCGCCAGGCGCCCCTTGAGCGTGTCAGGCCGCTGCACCTGGGCATCCACCAGGCGCTCGGCGGCGATGGTGTCGATGTTCGAGAACACGTAATCCATGCCGTGTTCCGCGGAGGACTGCATCAGCGCCGTCAGCGGGGTCTTGGGCTCCGTCAGCAGTTGCAGCGTGCCCTTCGCGATCGGGCCCTTGATGCCGAACGAAAAGCGCACGGAGCCCTGGGGGTCCATGTCGATCAGCAGCACGCGGTAGCCGCCCACGGCGAAAGCGGTGGCCAGATTGACCGCCGAGGTGGTTTTGCCCACGCCACCTTTTTCACTGGAAAACACGATCGTCGTCGGCATGTCCATCGACCTCGAGGCCCCTGGCGTATCCGGCGGCTCAGGACGACCGCCGCAGTTTGCGCCACGCTTACAGTATGCATGTTTAGCCTTATCCCATACGGAAGACAAGCACTTTGCCCGCGCCACCGGGGCGCAACAGCGCCCTGCGAGCACTCCTGCGGGCCATTGCGCCTGACCCGGGGGGCGGTTGCAGGAGGGGGCCCGCGTGCGCCCGGCGGCGTGGTCCATCGCCCGGCGGAGCGGCGGGAGTGTGCCCGTCCGCACGTCGCCCACGCACCGCATGCACGTCGCCCACGCACCGCATGCACGTCGCCGCGGATGGGGCACCGCCCGGCGGAGGCGCGGGCCGTGACGTCGGCAGGGCACCTTGCGTATGTGTCGGCGTTAGTTAAGTATGAGGCGACATCGGGGGAGCGTCACTGCGGCCGGCGGTCGTGCCGATGCTCGAGCGTTTCTCTCGCGGATACCGCGGCATTCCATCGTCGGACACCCATGAAAACACAGCACAGCGTCGATCCCGCGGCGCGCAAGGTCTGGAGCCTGGAGGAGGAAATCGAGCGCTGGAAGGGCGAGTACCAGATGCTGCACACCAAGAAGGTGCACGACGAGTGGGTCGAGAACCTGCACAAGTTCCGCGGGCCGCACCATCCGCCCGAGGGCATCGAGCGGCGGAGCGAGCCCAGGCTGTACCTGCCCGAGAAGACCCAGATCTTTGCCCACATCGGCCCGCAGGCCATGACCATCCACGACATCTCGGTGGGGGGCATGTCGTTCTTCTCGGAATTCTACTTCGAGCCGGACACGCACGTGCTGGTCAGCGCCATGGGCAACATCGCCCTGGAGCTGGTGATCGTCACCTGCGACATGGTCGAGACCGATGCGGATTTCATGGAGTACCGGTACAAAGTACACGCCAAGTTCGGCCCGCTGGTCAACGGCTATCAGGTCTATATGCTGGCCATGGAAATCGTGGCGCAGTCGCAGCAGGACAGCGCCCGGTCGGACTGAGTTCCCCGCGAGTTCCCGGGCCGCAGGCCAGCATGCGCCGCCGCCGCGCCATCACTTCCAGGAAAGGCCCCCTCCTTGAGCACCGAACGCGTCTACCAGCGCGATGCCTATCTGCAGACGCTCGACACCGCGGTGGTCGACGTGACACCCGAGGGTTTGGTGCTGGAGCGCACCGTCTTCTTTCCCCGCGGCGGTGGCGTGATGGGCGACGAGGGCACGCTGCGCGGCCCCGCCGGCGCGCTCTTCCGCGTGCTGGAGACCTTCGAGGCCGACGAGCGCATCCTGCACCGGGTGGACCGCGACGGCCTGCGCGTGGGCGATGCGGTGCAATGCGCGCTGGACTGGGCGCGGCGCTACACCCTCATGCGCTATCACACGGCGACCCATGTGCTCACGGGCGTGATGTTCAAGGAGCATGGCGTGCGCGTCACGGGCAATCAGCTCACGCCGGACAAGGGGCGCGTGGATTTTGCCTTCACCACCTTCGACCGCGAGACCCTGGAGGCGGGCTTCGCCAGGTCCAATGCCCTCATCGCCCAGGACCTGCGCGTGCGCATCGACTTCATGCCCGCCGCGGAGGCCCTGGCCAGACCGGAGCTGTTCAAGCTGGAGACGGGCTTCTCCCGCGACCTGAGCGAGCTGCGCCTGGTGGACATCGTGGACTTCGACGTGCAGGCCGATGGCGGCTGCCACGTGGCCAGCCTGCGGGAGATCGGCCGCATGGAGCTGACCAGGACCGAAAACAAGGGCAAGGCCAACCGCCGGGTCTATTTCGTGCTGCACGACGCCTGACCGTCCCGCGGGCCATGACGGGGCGCCGGGCGTGAAACGCCGCCGCCCGCTCCGCCTGCCGGGCGCGTACACCGGCCTGACGGCGCTGGATTCATTGCGCGCGCGGCAGGCGCCAGGCCACCCAGGCCAACCCGCCCCAGGCCGCCAGCCAGGCCAGCCCCCCCACGGGCGTGATCCAGACCGCCATCCCCCAGTCCCGCAGCGCGAAGGCGTACAGGCTGCCGGAAAAGAGCACGATGCCGGCCAGGAACAGGCCCGCCACGCGTTGCAGCGCCCGCGCCTGGGCCGGCAGGCGCTCCATGAGCAGCACCACCGCCAGCAGGGCCAGCACGTGGAACAGGTGATAGCGCACCGCGGTTTCGTAGATGGCGATCTTCTGCAGGGGCAGGATGGCCCGCAGCCCATGGGCGCCGAACGCGCCCAGCGCCACGCCGGCCAGGCCCAGCAGCCCTACGGTGAGCAACCAACGCCTTGACATTCGATGGCTCCGTAAAACTATGATCGAAGAGGGGCGCAACGTCGCAGCGATTATGGCACAGTGGCGCCCGTGGACGCCCGTGCCATTGTTTCCGCTGCATTGCCCACCAGGCGCTTCATCGCTGCCATGACCCAATCGGATCAGATCGCGGAAGTCAGGGCTGGCCTGGAGCTGGTCCTGCAGGAGAACGCCAACTTGCTGCGGCACTTCACAGGCCTGCTCCGGGAGCTCAACGCCCTGGGCGAACTGCCGGCCCCGGAGCGCCACAAGAAATTCCGCGCCATCGAGGCGCGAGGGGCGTTCAGCTTCAACGGCGTGGACATCCGCCGCTTCGCACCCACCTCTCAGCAACTGGTCTCGCCTGCGGAATTTCTGCGCCGCACCCGCCGCAGGCTGGTGAACACCGTCGGCATGATCAACGAGTTCACCAGGCGTGGCGCCTTTGCCAATGGCGCGCGGCTGATCGCGGACATCGAGGGGCTCACCGCCAGGATCATCGATGAGACGGACACCCGCGAGGTCGTGGCGTTCCGCGGCCGCGTGGATCAGGTGCGCAACACACCCCTCTTCCAGGAGTACCTGGGGCTCAAGCAGCGCTTCATCCGCGAGGACCCGGAGTTCAAGACGGAGGCGGATCTCATCGCCGCGCGCGAAACGGCCCAGGAAAACCACGACTATTTCCTCAGCCGCGAGGCGGAGCTGAGCCTGCTGGGCAAGAAGCTGGAAAAGGGCGACCTGAAACCCGACGACGCCAAACGCCAGCTTGACGACCTGGCCCTGGCCTTCGATTCGTGACCTGCGCGGCGCACGCCCCGCGCCTCTGCGCGCAGCGTGCCTGCCGGCCTCACGCCGCGCAGCGCTGCGGATGACGCCCGCCGCCCCCGGCGTCCGCGATTGACACCCACCGCGCCCCAACCGTATACCTGAACTGCACACGGCCGAGTGGCCCTATCTGCCTGCGGGGAGGAAACCATCAATCATCTCAATATCATCGACGGAAGCGAGGCCCCGGTGGGCCGGGCGCAGCCCGCGGGGCCGCTGGGGGAAAAATACCACCGGCTGCTGGAGGGCCTCCGGGCCTGCGGCAGCGCCGTGACCGCCTTTTCCGGGGGCGTGGACAGCAGCCTGGTGGCGTTCCTGTCGCACCGGGAACTGGGCGCGCGGGCCCTGGCCGTGACCAGCGCCTCGGCCAGCCTGAGCCGCGACGACCTGGCCCTCACGCGCCGGCTGGCAGCGGCCTGGGGCATGGCGCACCGGCTGATCGAGACCGACGAGCTGAGCGACCCGCGCTACGCCGCCAATCCGACCGACCGCTGCTATTTCTGCAAGACCACGCTCTACGCGCGGCTGCGCGAGCTGGCCGCCGCCGGGGGCTATGCGGTGCTGCTCAACGGCACCAACGCCGACGACCTGCGCGAACACCGGCCCGGCTTGCGGGCGGCCGCCGAGCACGGGGTGCGCGCGCCCCTGGCCGAGTGCGGCCTGACCAAGGCCGACGTGCGCGCCCTGGCGGCCCACCTGGGCCTGGACAATGCCGACAAGCCCCAGGCGGCCTGCCTCTCCAGCCGCGTGCCCTATGGCCAGCCCATCTCGGCCGACCTGCTGGCGCGCATCGACGCGGCCGAGGCCCTGCTGCGCCGGCTGGGCTTCGCGCAGCTCCGCGTGCGCTCCCACGGCGACGTGGCGCGCATCGAGGTGCCGACGCAGGATTTTGCCCAGGTGCTGGCCCGGCGCGCGCAGATCGACGCCAAGCTGCGCGCCCTGGGCTACCGCTACGTGACGCTGGACCTGCAAGGCTTCCGCTCCGGCTCCCTCAACGAGGGGCTGGCCCTTTGACCGTCCGCCCCGGCCGACGGGCGGCACGGCGATGCCGCTTCCGGGGCTGGCCCGAGCCGCTCCTCCCCCGCCCCCCCGAGCCCAGGCCACCATGACCCCCACGCCTACCCCCGACTCCAGCCACGCCACGGCGCTGTCGACCCAGGCCGAGGATATGCTGCAGCGCTTCCGCGCCGGCGACCTGCGGGCGCTGGGGCGGCTGCTGACCCTGGTGGAAAATCAGCACGCCCAGGCGGGCGCGGCGCTGACGCGGCTGTATCCCTCGGCGGGGCAGGCCTATCGCGTGGGGCTCACCGGGGCGCCCGGCGCGGGCAAAAGCACGCTGGTCAGCCGCATCGCCGGCGCGTGGGCAGCCGCGGGGCGCTCGGTGGCGGTGCTGGCCATGGACCCCACCAGCCCCTTCACCGGCGGGGCGCTGCTGGGCGACCGCATCCGCTTCCAATCGCCCCAGGCCGAGGGCGGCGCCAAGCCCGTGTTCTTCCGCAGCGCAGCCTCGCGCGGGCACACCGGCGGCCTGGCCAAGACCACCGAGGAAATGAGCGTGGTGCTGGAAGCGTTCGGCTACGAGCGGCTGCTGATCGAGTCGGTGGGCGTGGGGCAGGTGGGGCTGGACATTGCCGAAGCCTGCGACACCACGGTGGTGATCGTGGTGCCCGAATCAGGCGACGATATCCAGGCGCTGAAGGCGGGCCTGCTGGAGATCGCCGACATCCTGGTGGTCAACAAGTGCGACCGGCCCGGTGCGCGGGCGCTGATGACGCAGCTTCACGAGGCCCTGCACTACCGCACTCACGCCCAGAAGGGCGCCTGGCAGGTGGAGGTGCTGCTGACCTGCGGCCACACGGGCGAGGGCCTGGAGGAGCTGGGGGCGCAGATCGAGCGCCACCGCGCGCATCTGCTGGAGCACGTGGGGAGCGAGCGGATTCGCCGCGAGCGCCTGCGCCGCGCGCTGCTGAACCTGGTGCGCGAGGAGCTGCGCGTGGCCGCGGCGGAGGCCTTTGCCGCCGGACGGCTGCCCGATGGCCGGGCCCTGGAGCCGCTGCTGGATCAGGTGCTGGGCGGGCAGAGCGATCCGTTCGCCGTGGCCCGCGACACGGTGCGCCGGCTGTTCGCCCAGGGCGACACGTAGTCCCGGCACCGTGCGGGGAGCCCACACGCCGCGCGGCCGTGGGCTGACGCCGGGCTGCACTCGTACCAATTTGCATTCAAGACGTGACGAATTGCCGCACCCTTCGGGACGCGCCCTGCCGGGCGCTCCTCAGGGCGGCGGCAATTCTCCGTGCTCCTGAGGAAGTCCCCACAGGGGACTGTCTCGAAGGACACGGAGAATCAGCATCATCTTGAATGCGAAATAGTTCAGAAGCGGATGGCCCCCTCGTGGATGCCCCGGGCCTTCACGGGGTCCAGGGGGGAGTAGGTGCGCGCCGCGTCGTCCCGATAGTACACCGGCTCGGAGATCATGGACGGGTCGTAGCCCTGGGACTTGAGGTCGGTCTTCTTCATCTTGAACGTGCCGGTCAGCTCCATCTCGGAAATCAGGCGCACAAAGGCCGGCCGGGCGTAGGCCGGCAGCTTCGACGACACGAAGCCGTAGAAGGCCTGGGGATCGAACTGCCGCCCGCCATCCATGGTGATGGCGGCCAGCCCCGCGCGCCCTTCGGCGTGGGGCACCTCCACGCCCACCACGTTGACCAGGGACACGCCGCCGAACTGGCTCACGATCTCCTGCACCTCCTGCGTGGAGACGTTCTCGCCCTTCCAGCGGAAGGTATCGCCGATG
>JACQHH010000119.1 GCA_016199125.1 Candidatus Lambdaproteobacteria bacterium | reverse complement strand
CGCCCGTGGGGCCGATCATGATGATGTTCTTGGGCAGGATCTCGTCGCGCAGGGGCTCGGGTACCTGCTGCCGGCGCCAGCGGTTGCGCAGGGCGATGGCCACGCTGCGCTTGGCGTCCTCCTGGCCGATGATGTACTTGTCCAGCTCCGCGACAATCTGCCGGGGGGTGAGCGGTTCGGCGGGGAGGCGGGTCATCACAGCTCTTCGATCGTCAGGTGGGTGTTGGTGTAGATGCAGATGGAGGCCGCAATGGCCATGGCCTGCTCCACCACCTCCCGCGCGGACAGGTCGCCATGGGCCATCAATCCGCGCGCGGCCGCCAGGGCGTACATGCCGCCGGAGCCGATGGCCATCAGCCCGTCCTCCGGTTCGATCACGTCGCCATTGCCGGAGATGATCAGCGAGGTGTCCGCGTCGGCCACCGTGAGCAGCGCCTCCAGGTTGCGCAGCATCTTGTTGGTGCGCCATTCCTTGGCCAGCTCCACCGAGGCCCGCAGCAGATTGCCGCTGAACTCCTCCAGCTTTTCGTCGAATTTCTCGAACAGGGTAAAGGCATCGGCGGTGGAGCCGGCGAACCCGGCCAGCACCGCCCCGCCGCGGGTGCGGCGCACCTTGCGCGCGTTGGACTTCATCACCGTCTGGCCCACGGTCACCTGCCCGTCTCCACCCATGGCCACCCGGTTGCCTTTGCGCACGGAGAGGATGGTGGTGCCGTGAAACATGGACGTGCAACGGGAGAGGGAGAAGGGCTGCCGGGGCAGAAGGGTCACGCTCCACGGTAACCCGCCGCAGCGCGAATGTCATCCGCCGCCGGGGCGCCGCTGAGCGTACGCGGCCTGCCCGGCGGGGTGCGGCGCGGCGCCGGAAGCTGGCCCGACCGCGATCCGCAGCCCGCACTTCCGCGGCTATGCCTGCTCTGCCCAGACGCGCTCGGCGGCCTGGTACACATCGCGCAGGGGCACGCCGGCCCGCAGCGCCAGGGCCCGGCAGGATTC
Organism: Candidatus Lambdaproteobacteria bacterium; assembly: GCA_016199125.1. GTDB lineage: Bacteria > SAR324 > SAR324 > SAR324 > JACQKK01 > JACQHH01. The sequence goes on along the minus strand of JACQHH010000119.1, from coordinate 19,145 downwards.
GAACTCCGGGGAGAAGCGCCGGCGGCCGCGGAACGTGGCCACTTTGCCCTGCACCTGCCCCCAGGGCGTGGCCACCGTGACGGCCTCGCGGGGCAGCGCCGTGCGCGCCACGGCATAGTGCCGCACGCCCAGGGTGGTGGCCTCGCTGAACAGCAGCCCCTGCACCGCCTCGCGCAGCGCGGGCGCGTAGAGCACCTGGATCAGCGTGCCGGGCCGGTTCTTCTTCATGTGCACGGGCAACAGGGCCACGTCCAGCGCGCCGGCGGCCAGCAGCCGCTCCAGCAGATAGCCCAGCCACTCCGGATTGGCGTCGTCCAGGTTGGCCTCGGCGCATTCGAGCTGTTCCGTACCCGGCGCATCGTCCGCGGCGCGGCCCCACACCGCCCGCAACAGGTTGGGCACAGCCGGAGAATCCAGCGTGCCGATGCCGATGCCCACGCGCTCGGGCACGTAGCGCAGAGGCACAGGCGCCGGGCGCGCCAGGGCCGCCAGGATCGCCGCGCCGGTGGGCGTGGTGCGCTCGAAGGCCGGCGGGCCCTGCTCCACGGGAAAGCCCCGCAGCAGGTGCAGCGTGGCCGGGCCGGGGATGGGCATGCGCCCGTGGGCGGTCTGCACGTGGCCCTGGCCCAGCGGCACCGGGCCACAATAGATCTCCGTAGGGGCCAGGTGATCCACGGCCAGCGCCGTGCAGACGATGTCCGCGATGGAATCCCACGCGCCCACCTCGTGGAAGGCCACTGCCTCGGGCGCCACGTCATGCACGGCGCCTTCGGCCTCGGCCAGCTTGGCGAAGATGGCGACGGCCAGCGCGCCGCTGCGGCCGGGCAGGCGGGCCCCTTCCAGCAAAGCGCGGATCTCCCGCCAGGCACGGTGCTCATGGGCACCGTGGCCGTGGAAGACCGCAGACGCCGTGACAGCAGGCCCAATGGTGTGGCGGGATGGGTCGTGTGGCGCCTCGGCGGGGGGCGCCGAGACCACGAAGCGCGTGCCCGCGATGGCGTGCCGCACGGCGCGCTCGGTGCGCAGCTCCAGCCCGCGCACCTTGAGCGCGCCCAGGCCCTCGCGCAGCAGCTCCAGCGGCACGCCCAGGTCGATCAGGGCGGCCACGGTCATGTCGCCCGCGATGCCGCCGACGGGATCCAGATAGAGCAGGCTCACGGGAAACGGCTCCCAGGAATGCGGGACAGCGTCGCCAGCCGCGGGGGCGTCAGGCGCGCTTGTCCAGGCCCAGCAGGAACACCTCCACGCTTTCGCTGCGGCTGGCCTTGGGCTTCTCCAGGCGCACCGTGGCAAAGCGCGCCTGGCAGGCCTTGCGCAACTCGGGCAGTTGGGCGCCCTGGAACACCTTGACCAGCAGCGCACCGCCGGGCCGCAGCAGCGCATCGCTCAGCGTCAGCGCGCGCCGCACCAGCTCCGCCGAGCGCGCGGCATCGGCGCTGGGAATGCCGCTGGTCCTGGGCGCCATGTCGCTGAGCAGCACGTCGAAGAGCGCCCCGTCAGGCATCAGGTCCTCGGGCGACAGCTCGAACACGTCGCCCTGGATGACCGTCACCTGAGGCGGCATGGTCAGGGTGACCGGCTGCAGATCCACGCCCACCACGCGACCCTGAGCGCCCACGCGGGCGGCGGCCACCTGCAGCCACGAGCCCGGCGCGCAGCCCAGGTCCAGCACCCGCGCGCCGGGGCGCAGCAGGCGCTGGCGCCGGTCGATCTCCTCCAGCTTGAAGGCGGAGCGCGCGGCGTATCCCGCCTGCTTGGCCTGCTTGAAATAGTGATCCTGGACGCGCTTCATGGGTGGGTTGACGCACCGGGCGCGCCGGCTGGGCCAAGGTTGCTCCGGGCGCCTGAGGTCGTCGGGCGGCCTGCGCCGCACGCCCGCAAGCGGAGGTGCACTACCGCGGCGCATCCATCCGCTGATGACACGCCCCACCGCGCAAGCCGAGGGGCCCACAAGGGGCCGCCTGCACGGGAACGCGCTAGCGCATGAACGACTCGTTGATGAGGGCCAGGTCCTTGGCGCTGGGCCGCAGCTCGGCTTCGCTGAGCATGGACAGCGGGGTGTCGCAAACGTTCTCCTGGGTCGCAAAATCGGGTTGCGTCTCGTCGATGTAGATCAGGCCGGTGACGAATTTGCCCTCGTGCATGCCCTGCTCCACCACGCTCATGGCCTGCACGCGGTCCGTGGGGTCGTGATCCTTGAGCTTGTGCAGCACCACCGTGCCGCCATCGTGCATGCGCACACGCAGATCCTTGCCGGGCGCATACTCCACATCTATCGGCTCGAATTCCGGGATGAAGTCGATCTCGTTCAGGTCGTCCTTCATTTCGCGGATGCCCTTGAGGCTCTTGGTGGAGCCCTCGTGATTGTTGAAGGTCACACAGGGGCTGAGCACGTCCAGCACCGCCGTGCCGTTGTGGTTCATGGCCGCCTGCACCAGCGGCGCCAGTTGCTTGCGGTCGCCGGAAAAGCTGCGCGCCACGAAGGTGGCCCCCATGAGAATGGCCAGCGACGCCAGGTCGATGGCGTTCCAGGGGTTGACCCAGCCCTTCTTGGCCCGGGAGCCCTTGTCCGCGGTCGCCGAAAACTGGCCCTTGGTCAGCCCGTAGACCCCGTTGTTTTCCACGATGTACGTGATGCGCAGGTTGCGCCGGATCATATGCGCAAAGTTGCCCAGGCCGATGGAGGCCGTGTCGCCGTCGCCGGACACGCCGATGGGGAGCATGTGGTGATTGGCCACGCCCGCGCCGGTGGCCAGCGCCGCCATGCGCCCATGGGTGCCGTTGAACCCGAAGGACTGGTTCATGAAGTAGTTCGTCGTCTTCGACGAACAGCCGATTCCACTGAGCTTGACGACCCGCCGGGGATCGATGGAACTCTCGTAGCAGGCGGTGATGATCGAGGCGGTGATGGCATCGTGGCCACACCCCTTGCACATGGTCGATTCGGCGCCCTCGTAGTCTTTCTTGGCCAGATGGATGTGATTCACCTGTGGCTCTAATCGTGCTGCTTCGGTCATCAATTGCCTCCCAGGATTGACTCGACGATGTCGCCTGCCGCCAGGGGCATTCCGTCGAACAGGCACACGGGCTTGATGCGCGCCGCGTACTCCGGAAACTCGTCGCGCAGGATCTGCGTCATCTGACCGTCCCGGTTCTGCTCGATCAGATAGATTTCCTTGTGCGATGCCAGAAAGTCCCGCACGTCGCCGTTGACCGGCAGCGCGCGCAAGAGCAGATGATCGGCGGCCTTGCCGCGAGTCGCCATGATGTCTCGCGCTTCCCGGGTGGGCTCGTAGCTGGAGCCGAAGCTCATCAGGCCCATGCCCGTGGAGGCGCCGTTGTAGACGATGGGCTTGGGCACGTACTCGCGGGCCGTCTCGTACTTGCGCCGCAGGCGTTCCAGCAGCTTGCGGTAGACGATGTGGTCCTCGCTGTAGCGGGCCTGCTCGTCGTGGCCCGAGCCGCGGGCAAAGTAGGCCGCCGCCGGATGCAGGTTGCCCGGAATGGTGCGCTGGGGAATCCCATCGCCATCCAGGTCCAGGTAACGGCTGAACTTGTCGCCCTGGGCCTTGATGTCGGCTTCGCTCAACAGCTTGCCGCGGTCGAAAGGCCGGTCGGGCATGGCGAAGGGCGCCGACAACGACATGTTCATGCCCAGATCCAGGTCCATCATCACGAACACCGGCGTCTGAAAGCGGTCGGCCACGTCGAAGGCCTGCCAAGCCATGTCGAAGGCGGATGAATTGTCGTGGGGGATGAGCACGATGTGCCGCGTGTCGCCGTGGGAGCCCTGGTGCATGAGCGTGATGTCCGATTGCTGCGTGCGCGTGGGCAGCCCGGTGGAAGGTCCGCCGCGCTGGATCACGAAGATCACGCCCGGCACTTCCACAAAGTAGGCCAGCCCGATCGACTCCTGCATCAACGACAGCCCCGGGCCGGCGGTGGAGGTCATGGCACGCGCCCCGGCAAAGCCGGCCCCTACCAGCATGGACACGGCGGCCAGCTCGTCCTCGGCCTGCACGATCGCATAGCGGTTCTTGCCGTGCTCGTCGCGGCGGAAGGCCGGAATGCGCTCGATCATCTCCTCCACCAGCGAGCTGCTGGGGGTGATGGGATACCAGGTGACCACGGTGGCGCCGCCGAAGATGGCGCCGACGGCACAGGCCGTGTTGCCCTCGGTCATGATCTTGTGCTTGTTGCCGTTGGGCACGGCCTTGAGGAACCCCACGTCCTGCGCGGTCCCAAGCTTTTCAATGTGCTTGTAGCCCAGCTCGATGCACTGCAGGTTGGATTCGATCACCGCAGGCTTGTTGCCGAAGGTGTCTTCCAGCACTTCCTGCATGATGCCCATGGGGATGCCGAAGAGCTTGCCCACGGCGCCCACGTAGACCATGTTGCGCTGCTTGGCGCGTAGTTGCGGCGCCTTGATGTGCTCCTTCACCAGATTCTCGGCCGGCACGCCGATGTAGCTCACGTCCTTGCGCACCAGCGCGGGCGGCAGGGGCCGCGAGTCGTCGTAAAGAATCAACCCGCCCGCGCGCACCTTTTTCACGTCCGCGGCCAGCGTGTCATCGTTGAAGAGCACCATCACGTCGATGGCGTCCTTGCGCCCCAGGTAGCCCTTTTCGCTGGCGCGGATGAAATACCAGGTGGGCAGTCCCTGAATGTTGGACGGAAACAGGTTCTTCCCCGAACAAGGGATGCCCATCTTGAACACGGACTTGTACAGGATCTGATTGGAGGAGGCGCTGCCACTGCCGTTGGCCGTGGCGACGCATATGTTGACGTCGTTGACCGGAGGTGTATCCATTTCTGCCATGAAGAAGACGAATGAGAAGGGTCGCAACGGACGGCCGCCGCTGCGCAAATAATCACGTCGATCGTGCAAGACACGAGCCGGGACAAAAACAGCCAAGTACTGATTATCACTACTTATAACACCGCCGAAATCAAATTAGAAAAGCAATTTCCTGCACCATGTCCAGATGGCCTCGGGTACGGGCTTTGCGTCACAGGGCGCGTTGGGCGCCCTGGTGGGCGCTGCTGGCGTTGGGCGGCCTGCGCGGCCTGACAGGCGAGCTGGGCCTGGATCTGCGCACGTTTGCGCTGGGCGGGGGTCTCTTTGCCGCCTGGTGGATCGGGCGGCGGCTGTGGTGGACGGGCCTGCTGGCGGCGTTGCTGCTGACTCCGGCCTTGGCGCACCTGTGGATCGCGCTGCCCGCGGCTTCCGCCGCCCTGTCGGCGCCGCAGGGCACCCGCGCTGCGGACTACGTACTCATCGACGGCACCGTGCGCCGCCAGCGTGCCGCCCTGGGCGACGGACAGGCGGCGATGGCATTGCTGCTGGGCGAGGCCACCGTGCAGCGCGCCGGACGCACCTGGCGCCTGGCGGAGCTGGACGTGGACCTGCCGATGGGCCAGCGCTGGCACCGCTTCCACGGCCGCGAGCGCATCCACATCGGCGGGCTGCTGGAGCGGGGCGAGCGCGCCGCGGGCCGCCTGCGCCTGCACCTGCGGGAAACGGATTATCACTTCGAAAGCGTGCCCATCGGCCGGGCGGAAGTGCTGCGCACGGCCCTGGCCGACCGGGCGGGCTATTATCTGCATCACGCGGCCCAGGCGGCGTACCTGCCCATTTTGCTGGGCATCCGCGAGCGCGGCACGCCCGAAGCCCGCGCCGTGGTGGCCACGTTCAACCGCACCGGCGCCGCGCACCTGTTCGCCATCAGCGGGCTGCACGTGGGCCTGCTGTACCTGATTTTCCTGCTCGCGGCACACCATGCCGTGGGGCTGCTGCTGCGCGGGCATGGGCCGCGCTACCTGCGGGAGGGGTTGCAGCTTGGCGTGATCGCGCTGATCTGGGTGTACCTGGCACTGATCGGCTTTCCGGTTTCCGCGGTGCGCGCCGCGGTCATGGGCACGCTGTTTGCCTGGGCCGATCTGTGGGGTGCCCGCACGCCGCGCTTCCACGTCCTGGCGGTCACGGCGCTGGCGCTGTTGGCGCTGACCCCCAGCGAAATCTACGACCTGTCCTTCCAACTCTCCTTCCTGGCCTATGGCTGCCTGCTGCTGGCCTTTCCGCCGCACGCGGTGAGGGCGCCCCCGAGCGGGGCGCTGCTGGGCGTCCTGCGGCGTGCCGGGCAGGGCATGGCCTTCAACCTGCGCATGACCCTGCTCATCGTGCTGGGCACCTGGCCCCTGGTGTCGGCGGTATTCGGCACGGTGTCGCTGCTGACCTTCGCGGCGAACCTGCTCATGATTCCCTTGCTGAGCCTGGTCGTGCTGCCCTGCGCGCTGGTGTCGCTGCTGACCAGCTTGGCGCTGCTGGGCGCCCCGCCCGGCCATCCCCTGGAGCGCCTGGCCTTCGGCGTGACGGAGCTAGCCATCGCGGGCTGGCTGGCCATCATCACGGCCATTGACCGCTGGGGCGGAGCCCTGGTGCTGCGCTTCCGCCTGGACTGGCCCCAGCCCCTGGTGCTCGCCTATTATGGCCTGGTCGCGGGGTTGGTCTGGGCCTGGTGGCGCCACCGGGAGCGCACGTTGCGGCGAGGCTTGCAAGTCGGTGTGGCGCCCTGACGCGCGCTTTGCGCCGGTCGCCCCGCGCTGAAGCGCCCGTGTCCGGCACGACGCGGAAAATACCAAGTAATCTTAGATGGTTACAGATTTTTTGGCCGATTGCGAATTGCCATCGGGGGAAAATCGGCGTTATATAAGCCTGGGGGTGAAGCGCTGCAGCAGCCTACGGGAATGCCGAATCGCGGCACGCGCATCCAAGGACGTGATGACCGCGCAATGATCTCCACGTGCCACCATAACCCATTCGGAGCGAGCGATGGACCAACGAACCCTCGACTTGATTGACGCTGCACGGAAGGCGCATCCCGAGCTCGAGTCACTCGTCTCTTCGCACCACGAACTCGACGCGCAAGTGAGCCACCTCACGGAGCGCGGACACCTCACGCCGGAAGAGACACTGGAACTGAGCCGCCTGAAAAAGGAAAAGTTGAAGATCCGCGATCAAATCGAGGACATCCTGCACCAAAAGGCTTCGGCCTGAGCGGCACGCGCCGCAGTTCCCGGCACGCCGGCCGCCATGCGCGCTCCGCCGTGCCCGGTTCATCCCCGCCACGCGCCACCCTTCGTCCGCCGCATCTCCGCCCACCCCACAGGAAACCCGTCCCTTCGCTACCGAGAGCGCCGCGCCCATGGTCTTGCGTGCCCTAGCGTTCGGCGTGGCGCTGGCTGTAGGGACCCTGGCCGCGCTGTGGCTCACGCGCGCGCCCGGCTCGCATTCAGAGGTCGATGACGGGCGGTTTCCACCCGCGGAGGCGGAATGGGCCGCCGGAAACCGCTTGGCCCTGCGGCTGGCCATCCCCCTGGGTCTGGGCGCGCTGAGCGGGCTGGTGGCGCCTGGGGACTGGACGGAGCTCTCTCAGGTGCTGCTGCTGGCCGTGGCGCTGGCGGCCTTGGCGCTGGCCGATGCGCGCACCCTGAGCGTGGACACGCGGATCATCGTCGTGGGGCTGACTCTGCGCCTGCTCAGCCTGGCGTTGCTGCTGCCCGCGCGCCTGCCGTCCATGATCGCAGGCATGCTCTGCGGGGCCGGCCTGCTGGTGCTGATCGGCGTGTTCTACCGCACCCTGCGCAACCGCGAGGGCCTGGGCGAAGGGGATGCCGCCGTGATGGGGCTGGTGGGGAGCTTCGTGGGCTGGCAGGGGATCTTTCCCGCCCTGGCGGTCTCGGCGCTGAGCGGGCTGCTGGTGGCGCTGCCTGCGCTGCTGATTTTCCGCAAGCCTTTGACCACAACCATACCGTTCGTGCCCTTTCTGGCGCTGGGGGGGCTGGTCGTGTACGGTGTGCAGCTATGGCACGGCTGGTCCTGGCCGCTGGCGAGCCAGCCCGACTGGTGGTGGCTCATGGCGCCGCCTGAGCCACTCCGCTAAACCGCACCGTCGACCCCCGCATGAATTTCCAGCTCATTACCACCGAAGAGGTGCGTCCGGGCATCGCGCTGATCACGATGAACCGCCCCGAGCGCCGCAACGCGCTGTCCATCCAGATGCGCGAGGAACTCTACGAGGCGCTGGCCGTCGAGCGCGCCCGCGACAGCACCCGCGCCGTGATCATCACCGGCGCCGGGCCGGTGTTCAGCTCGGGCTTCGATCTGCGGGAGTTCGGCCAGCCCGAGCGACTGGAAGACCTCATCAACTCCTCCGCCCGCTTCTACCGGGAGCTGTGGTATTTCCCCAAGGCCGTGATCTGCGCAATCCAGGGACCGGCGCTGGCCGGGGGCCTGGACATCTGCGTGGTGTCGGACATTCGCATCTGCACCGTGGATGCGGTGTTCGGGCATCCGCAGGTGAAGTTCGGCGGGGTGCCGCTCTACACGCCCCTGCGCTGGGTGGTGGGGCAGACCGTGGCGCGCAGCATGTGCCTGCGCGGCCACTTCATCGACGCGGCCGAGGCGCTGCGCGTGGGGCTGGCCACGGAGGTGGTGCCGGCGGGGCAGCACGTGCAGCGCTCCATTGAGGTGGCCGAGGAGATCCTGGAGGCGCCGCACGAGTCCATGGTCTTTTCCAAGATGTACATGGCGCGCTCCAACGACAGCGGCTTCGACAGAGCCTTCTACTTCGAGCACGACGACTCGTTCCGCCGCCGCGCCGACATCATCCGCCGCAACCGCAAGGGATAGCGCCGGAGGGGGCGCAACGGCCGCGGCCGGATGCTCAGCCGTCCAAGTACCGGGCCAGGGCCCGCAGGGCGCTGGCGCGCATGGACAGGGCATGCTTCTGCGCGGCGTCCATCTGCGCGAACGAGAGGGCGTGTCCTTGTGGGCGGAAGATGGCGTCCCAGCCAAAGCCGCCTACCCCGGCGGGCGACACGATGGCGCCCGTCACGCGGCCCTCGAAGTAGCGCACCTGCGTACCGTCGTGATAGCCCACGCCGCACACGGCCTCGGCCGCCATGTCGCCGAAGGGCTCCAACGCGCGCACCAGGCCCGCGGGCCCCAGGTGGACCAGGAAGAACTTGATGAACGGCCCCGGCAGCGCCCCCCAGGCCCGGAAGCTCAGCGCCGTGTCTTCCACGAACAGCGGCCGCCGCTGCGCGGCATAGGCCTGGGCGGCCTTGTGGCGCACCAGCGCAGCCAGATCGGTGGTCTGCAGCTCCTCCAGCTCCAGCGCGCAGCCCACCACCGGGCGGCGCAGAATTTCCTGGGCCTCTCGCAGCTTGTCGGCGTTGGACGTGACGAACAGCAGCACCGAGGCTGCCACGGAGGGAGCATGGGGCGTTTTGCCGGATGGGACCATCATGGACGCCAGGCGCGCGCACGGTCGGCGCGGGATGGAGCGGACGGCCCGGGCGCGGCGGATTGCCTTCGCGTGGCGGGCCATACAGAATGCCGTACAGCATGCCACAGCGCGGCCGCGATGGCAGCCACGGAACCGATCACGCTCCGGCGCGGCAGCCGCGGCGCCGACTCGCACGATCACCTTCTCCCGAGCCCCACGTGCCCGACCTGCTGCTGACCGACATCGTGCTGCCGGACGGGCGCCCCGCGGACGTGGAAATCCGCAGCGGAGCGATTACGCGTCTGGGCCCGCACCTGCCGCGCGACCCGGCGCTGCCCCACGAGCCCGGCAGGGGCCTGCTGGCTCTGCCGGGCTGCATCGACATGCACGTGCATTTTCGCCAGCCCGGCGCCGAGCACAAGGAGACACTGCACAGCGGCAGCCTGGCGGCCGTGCAGGGCGGCACCACCACCTGCGCCGACATGCCCAACACCAGCCCGCACACCACCACCCTGGCCGCCCTGGAGCAGAAGCTTGCCCTGGCGGCCGGCGCCGCGGGCAACCTGCTGTTCAACTTCGGCGCCGAGCCGGACAATCTGCCCGAGGTGCGTCGCGCGGCCGCCCATCCGCGGGTGAAGGCGCTGAAGATCTACCTGGGTCCCTCCACGGGCCAGGGCGGGCTGGCCCCGCCGGCGGTGGAGGCCCACTTCCGCCAGGCCGCCGAGCTGGATCTGCCCGTGATGGTGCACGCGGAGGACCTGGCGCTGATCGAGGCGGAGAGCGCGCGGCATCCCCACACGGCGCGGCACCACACCGACCTGCGGCCACCCCAGGCGGAGTTGTCGGCCGTGGGGCAGGCCCTCGCCTGGGCCAAGGCCTATGGCGTGCGCCTGTGCCTGTCTCACGTGACCAATGCCGAGGTGATCCGCCTGGCCGAGGACAGCGGAATCCGGGAACGCGTATTCATCGAGGTGGCGCCGCACCATCTGCTGTTTTCCACCGAGGACATCGTGCCGGCGGAGGACAACCGCTTCAAGGTGAACCCGCCCATCCGCCCGCCGGTCCTGCGCGCGGCGTTGTGGGCGGCGCTGGCGGCGCGCATCGACGGGCTGGGCAGCGACCATGCCCCGCATACCCTGGCCGAAAAGGCGGCGCCCTACGACCAGGCGCCCAGCGGCATCCCCGGCGTGGAGGCCATGTTTCCGCTGGCCCTGGACTGGCATCTGCGCGGCACCTACGATCTGCACCGGCTGGTGGCATTGACATCGGCCAACGCCGCGCGCTTCTTCGGGTTGAACAAGGGACGGCTGGCACCCGGCGCCGATGGCGACCTGGTGCTGGTCGATCCCCGGGCGCGCTGGACCCTGGGTGGCAATGGCGGCGGGACGGGCAGGCCCATCGCCAGCAAGTGCGGCTGGAGCCCCTATGCGGGCCGGCGCCTGCTGGGCCGCCCGAGGGTCACCATCGTCGGCGGGCGAGTGGCGCATCGCGCGGGGCAGGACTGAGCGGAGAATGGGGGAGCGCATGACCAGGGGGCGGCAGCCAGCAGCGCTGGAGGATCGGTTGCAGGCCATCGAGCGGCTGATCGCCGAGGACGCGGGCGGGCGGGGCATCGGCCCCCTGGTGCAGTGGGGGCAACTGGGCGCCGCGGCCCGGGCGCTGCTGCACGCTCCACGGGTGGTCATTGTCAGCGGCTTCTTCATTCCCGCGGCGATGGCCGGCGAGACCGACGGTCCTCCGGGGGCCCTGGCCCTGCAACAGGCCCTGGCGGCGCTGGGTAGCGAGGTGGTGCAGCTCACCGACGCACGCAACCGGCCCCTGCTGGCCGCGCTGGCCGTGCGGCCGCTGTACACCGCATGGGCGGAGGTGCTGGCCGGGGGCAGCCCCACGCACCTGCTGGGCGTGGAGCGTCCCGGGCGGGCGGCCGACGGGCGCTACTACAACATGCGCGGGCTGGACATCAGCGCCACCACCGAGCCGCTGGACGAGCCCTTCCTGGCCGCCGGCCGCGACGGGCGCGTCACCGTGGGCATCGCCGACGGGGGCAACGAGATCGGCATGGGCTGCGTGGCAGACCTGGTGCGCCGCCACGTGCCCCAGGGCCAGCGCATCGCTTCGGTGGTGCCGGCGGATCACCTCATCGTGGCGGGCGTTTCCAATTGGGGCTGCTACGGCCTGGCCGGCGCGCTGTCGTTGCTCAGCGGACGCGACCTGCTGCCCAGCGCCCAGGCGGCCGCGGACGCCGTGACGCGCATCGTGGCCGCCGGGGCCGTGGACGGGCAGACTTGGCGCAACGAGGCCACGGTGGATGGTCTGCCGCTGGCCAAGAGCCTGAGCGTGCTGGAGAGCATCCGCCGCTGCATCGCAGGCTGAGCGCCTGCGGAACGGTCGCCCGCCCCCGGCAACCTTTTGCCGGGCCTTGTGCTATATTTCGCCGCACCACGCAGGCGGCCCGCGGCGGCCCAATTCACATGGAGTTGTCATGACACGCGTCAACCGGCGGATCACCCTGGCGGCCCGTCCCTTGGGCATGCCCAAGGAAAGCGACTTCAAGCTGGTGGAAACGCCCGTGGCCGACCCGGGCGACGGCGAGCTGCTGGTGGAGGTGCACTACCTGTCCGTGGACCCCTACATGCGCCGGCGCATGATGGACGTGCCGTCCTATGCCCCGCCCGTGGGCCTGGGCGAGGTCATGGTGGGCGGCGCCGTGGGGCGGGTCGTGGCCTCGCGCCATCCCAGGTTCCAGGAGGGAGACTTCGTGGAGAGCATGAACTTCGGCTGGCAGGAGTACGCCCTCTCCAATGGCCGCGGGGTGCGCACGGTCGATCCGAAGCTGGCGCCCATCTCCACCGCGCTCTACGTGCTGGGCATGCCGGGCATGACCGCCTACTTCGGGTTGCTGGACATCTGCGCGCCTCAGGCGGGCGAGACGGTGCTGGTCTCCGGAGCGGCCGGGGCCGTGGGTCTGCTGGTGGGACAGATCGCCAAGATTCGGGGTTGCCGGGCGGTGGGCATTGCCGGCGGCGACGACAAGATCGCCTACATGGTGCAGGAAGCGGGCTTCGATGCCGGCTACAATTACAAGACGGTCACCGACCACGCCGCGAAGCTCCGCGCGCTGTGCCCCCAGGGCATCGACGTGTACTTCGACAATGTGGGCGGTGTGATCACCGATGCGGTCATTCCCCAACTCAATCCGCTGGCGCGCGTGTCGCTCTGCGGACAGATCTCGTCCTACAATGCCACCACGCCGGAGCTGGGGCCGCGTTTTCTCACCCACCTGGTGATCAAGCAGATCAAGATGCAGGGCTTCCTTGTCTTCCAGTTTCAACAGCGCATGCAGGAGGGAATGCAGCAGATGGCCCAATGGCTGCGCGAAGGCAAGCTGGTCTACCGCGAGTCGGTGGTGCGGGGGGTGGAAAACGCGCCGCGGGCCTTCATCGGCATGCTGCGGGGCGAGAACATCGGCAAGCAGCTCGTGAAATTCGCCGCGGCCCAGTGATGCGTGGCGACCTGCACGCCGGCCGGCGCCGGAGCAGGCGGCCGCGCCGGCCGGCGTCTTCTCCCTTCCCGCACCGGCAATGAGCGACCCCACATCTTTTGCTCCGCCGCCGGCCGGCCTGCTGGCACAACTGGCGACGCCGCGCGTGCGGATTATGCTGGCCATCGGCTCGGGGCTGCTGCTGGGCCTGTGCATGCCGGGCCACCAGATGCCCTTCGCCTGGACGGTGGTGTTCGTGCCGCTGTTCCTGGCGCTGGACGCCCAGCGGCGCAGCGCCTCGGGCGGACTGCACCGGCGCGTGCTGGGCGTGGCGGGCCTGTGCTGGTGGGTGGGGGCCATGCTGGCCGCGGTGAGCGGCGGCTGGGTGGTGAACACGGCGCATGTTTACGGCGGATTGCCCCTGCTGCTGGCCCACGTCGTGAACGTGCTGGGCTACGGTACGCTGCAAGGCCTGGACACTTTCCTCTTCCTGGGGCTGCCGTTCCTGCTGGCCGCGCGGCACCCGCGCCGGCTGCCCCTGCTGGTGCTGGCCTGGAGCGCGGCGCTGCCGCCCCTGCTGCCGCGCTTCCTCTACTGGACGTATGGCCAGCTCATGTTTGCCCAGGCGCCCCTGGTGCAGGCGGCCGACCTGGTGGGCTCCTCGGGGCTGAATCCGCTGGTGGTGGGGCTGAATCTGCTGCTGGCGGGGGCGCTGCGCGCGCGGCTGGCGCCCTGGTCCGGAGCCCGGCGCAGCCTGGCGCTGGCCGCCGCCCTGCTGGCGCTGGGCTTTGCCGCGGCGGGAGGCTATGGCCTGTGGCGCATGCAGGCCATCGCCGAGCGGCAGGCCGTGGGCACGCCGCTGCAACTGGTGGGCGTCCAGCCCAATTTCTCGCTCAAGGCCCTGGCGTCCAATCCCGCCCTTTCGCCCTCCGACCGCGAGCAGAGCGTTGCGGCACTGCTGGCCGACAGCGAGCTGGCGCTGGAACGCCTGCCGGCCGATGCCGCCGGGCCCATCGTGGTGGTGTGGCCCGAATCGGCCTATCCCGGCGCCTACGCCTACAACCCCGAGCTGCGGGGGGTCGTGGAGAGATGGGTACGCGACCGTCGCGTGCACCTGGTGCTGGCCACCCTCGACGTGGACGACCCGGCCACCCCTGGCGAACCCCGCCGCGTCTATGGCGCCACCGTGCACGTGGCTCCCGACGGTCGTGTGGCGGACGTGTACCGCAAGATCGTGCTGATCCCCTTCGGCGAGACCATCCCCCTCGGCGACTGGTTCCCCTGGTACCGGTCGCTGCTGCGCACGGCCATTCCCCAGATTTCCGAGTTCACTCCGGGCGACGCCTATACCGTGTTCGATGTGGCGCCGGGCGTGCGCGTGGCGCCCATGATCTGTTTCGACGCGGCGCGGCAGGAGGTGGCCGCGGGCATGACGCGCGCCGGGGCCAACCTGGGTTTCGTGCTGGCCAACCTGGCATGGTTCGGCCCCACCACCGTGTCCAGCCAGTTCGAGCAGTACATCCGCTTCCGGGCCATCGAGAACCGCATTCCCATGCTCATGCTCTCGCAGAACGGCACATCGCTGCTGTTCGACGCACGCGGCGAGCCCGCTTCGCGGCGGCTGGGGCAGTTCACTCAGGAGCAGTTGGCGCTCGAAGTGCGTCTACCCGCCGTCGCGTCATTCTATGCGCGGCACGCGCCCTGGGTGCACGGTGCCTTTGCGCTGCTGCTGGGGGCGGTGCTGGGCTGGCTGGCCCTGTCACGGCGCAGCAAAGCCTGAACGCACTGCATCGCGCCGCGCAGGATCGCCTGGCCGGCGCGGACATCGCGGCCAACCTGTAGCCCCCATTACCGCGCCCGCCGTGCACCGGGCGTAACATGCCGGATGGTTGCCCCGCGGGGCCGGACTCCGCGGGAGGATGGCCGTGGCCGCGCTCGCAACGGCCAACCGCCGGGTCGCGCGCGCCATTGGCGCCAAGAGGCGGAGCGTGCTAGATTCAAGGAGCCTGCATCGCGGTGGAGTGGGTGATACGCCGCGCCAAATCCATAGACGAATACGAATTTCGCTGCGCTTCCGCGCGCCCGCATGGCGCGATCCGGGCGTATTCGCAGCCGCCATTCCCAAAGGGTGCGCGGCTGTGCGGGGATCATGCGCAAATGGCACTGACGGACGTCGTTCCGGCTGCCGTCGTGCAGCGATTTCCAGTGCCGCCGCGCGCGAATCGTGGCAGCACGCCGGAGAAGGGTGCACGATGAAAATTCCACATCTGGTGCGCAAGAAGCACGACGAGCGCCTGGTGCTGCACCGGCTCCAGGAGACCGACCACGTCGCGGAATTTCGTGAAGCCGTGCGGGTGGGCCTGGGTCGATCGCCCAAGCAGATCTCGCCCAAGTTCTTCTATGACGAGCGCGGCTCGCAGCTCTTCGAGGCCATCACGCGCACGGAGGAATACTATCCCACGCGCACCGAGGCGGCCCTGCTCACGGCGCACGTGGAGGAGATCATCGATACCGCCGGCGAGCACATGCGCCTGGTGGAACTGGGCAGCGGCAGCTCCACCAAGACCCGCGTAATCCTGGACGCCATCGCCGCGCGCCAGAAGGCGCTGGAATACATCCCGATCGACATCTCGCCGACCATCGTCACCGAATTCGGCAAGCAACTGCTGGAGGATTACCCCGATCTGACCATCCGCGGGCTGATCTGCGACTACCGGCACGCCATGGCCGAGTTGCGCCAGCGCGACCTGCCCAACAAGCTGTTCCTGTTCCTGGGCTCCAGCATGGGCAATTTCCTGCCCGAGGACGCCGTGTCCCTGCTGCGTGACATCCGGGCCACCATGAACGCCCATGACTACCTGCTGCTCGGCCTGGACATGGTCAAGGAGGCTCAGGTGCTGCACCGTGCCTACAACGACGCAGCGGGCGTGACCGCGGAGTTCAATCTCAATCTGCTGGCGCGCATCAACCGGGAGCTGGGCGGGGAATTCAATCTCGCAGGGTTCCGCCACCGGGCCTTCTACGATGCGGCACAACGGCGCATCGAGATGCACCTGGAAAGCCTGGCCAACCAGATCGTGCCCATCGCCGCGCTGGGGCGCTCCTGCTCCTTCAAGCAGGGAGAAACCATCCACACGGAGAACTCCTACAAGTTCGACCGGCACGCCCTGGACGAACTGTTCTCCGGCGCCGGGCTGCGTCTCACGGGGCAATGGTTCGACCCGCGGCGCTGGTTTTCCCTGAACCTGCTTGCCCAGGCCTGAACCGCACGCCGCGCCGCTTCAAGACCGATCCTGCGCGCCGCGCCCCCGGACGCTGAACAGCCCGAGGACGCGTGCGGGAAGGGACCGGGCGCTCAGGCGGCGCCTCGCTTGACGATGGCCCAGGCGATCCAGGCCCCCACGAGGCACTCCAGGATGCTCCACAGGAACCAGGCCAAGGCCATCACGTAGGGGATGGGCATCACGGCGTAGCTGCCGTAGCCCATGGAGATGCCGGCGCCGAGGCCGAATACCAGGCCGTAGCTCAACGCCGTCTTCTGGGAACGGTCGGTGATCAGCGCCGTGTAAATATAAACAAAGCAGGCGGCCGCTACCAGCGTGACGATGTAGATCAGCACCATGTTCATTTCCTCCATGGGCCGCCATAGCTGAGACGATGACGCGTAGCTGGAGGTGAGAATCAGGCCGTGCAGAACGTAGTCCAGCACCCCCCACACCACGAACACCACGACAATCGCAATGATGGTTTTTTGCATGTCAGTGCTGCCTCCAATTGAAGTTGAACCACGCACCGTTGGGCGCACGCCATGCTATCACGTCCCGCGGCCGGCGTGACGCACCGGGACACATGCCGTAACCGGAGCGCCGGCTTCCCCTGATTTTTTCGTCCCAACCGTGGTGTTTTTGCAACAGAAAATTCCTTTTTCGGAATTTCCGTACCGCCATTCCCCAACCAATTTGCGCCAAGGCCAGCCGCGCGCATGTTCCGGCGACACGCACGACGCGCCAGGGCACTGAGAGGACACTACTTTCCGAGGCGCGATGATAAAAGCGCCCCCGCAACCCCTGCTGGTAAGCAATTTGCACTGGAATATGAGATGCAATCTGCCGCCGTTCCGCGTGGCCAGACCCATTCCGGGCCGCGCCATGAGGCGGCCACACCAGCCGGAGAAGTGACAGCTCATGCGTCTGCGATTGAGTAACGACGTATCGGTTGCGACGCAATGGCGCCCGGCCCTGCTCATCGGGAACGCGCTGCTGCTGGCGGCCCTGTGGGCGCTGCTGAGCGGGCCCACGCCGGCGCTCGCGCAAACCACGTCTTTCGACCTATCGTCGCTGTACCGCAACGATATCCGGGCCCTGGGCATGGGCAACTCCTACGTGGCCGTGGCGCGCAGCGAAGGCGCGCTGCAATACAACCCGGCGGGGTTGGTGCAGGCCCAGAACGACATCAAGCTGGAAGGTTCCCTGCTCGTCGCCGGATCGAGCCTGGCCTTCATCGACGACACGGTGGCCCTGGTCAGCGGCAGCGTGACCCAGGCCGCGGCAGACGACTACCTGAACACATACGCCGACACGACCCAGCGCTACAGCGGCCAGACGTATTACTCGGCATTGGCAGGAATGGGGGCGCTGAACTTCGGGCTGGGCTACGGCAGCCAGGACATTTTCCAATACTCGCTGGGCTTCAGCAGCGGCGCTCTGGCCAACGATACATCCGACGATGTGATCACCTGGGACGCCGGTACGCTCTCCATCCAGTACCTCAGCGGCGGATTCGCCATCCGCGACGGCCAGATGTTGCTGGGCGCCACCTCGAAGAGCTTTCGCTACGTGACCGAGACGGCCAGCGTCACGGCGGCGGATCTGGTGCTGGTGGGACTGAATGAGTCGGATCTCGTGGGCAGCACTTACGTTGGCACGGCGCTGGACGTGGGCTTCATTTACCGCATCGAATCGCTCGCGCGCCTGCGCGGCCAGTGGGCGCTCAACGTGCTCAATGTGGGCGGCGTGGAAATCACCAGCGGTGCCAGCACGTTGTCCATTCCCATGAGCATCAACTTCGGCATGTCCATCAGTCCGGAACTGCCCCTGGGCGAGCTGCTGCTGCACTTCGAGCTGGAAGACATCGACTCCAAGGTGCTCGTGGACACGCCCGGCGGTACGGATCAGAAGGCGCGCAGCGTGATCCAGCGCAGCCACTATGGGGTGGAGTACGGACTCTTCGACACGGCCTTCGGCAGCCACATCCTCAACCTGCGTGCCGGCTACAACCGCGGTCTGGTGACCTACGGCGCGGAGATCAACGTCTTCTCCGGGTTCCGCATTGCCGTGGCCCAGTACCGCGACGACCTGGGCAACGATTCGGCCAACAGCTACACCGATCCCATCATCGCGTTCCAGGCCAGCGTCGGATTCGCCTTTTAGCCCCTCGCCCCCACGCAACACGCTCGCGCCACCGGCGCACATTGTTCTACTTGACGGCCAGCGCGCACACCGCGTTGACGGGGCGCAGCGGCAACGTTTCGAGGCGCACCTGGGCAAAGCCCGCCTCGCGAAGCTGCGCCACCAGATGCTCTCCGGCGCGCTGCGCATCGGCGTCGGTGGCCTTGGGCGCCCGCGGTTGCAGCGTCAGCGCCAGCGTGCCGCCCGGGGCCAGGCGCGCGCGCAACTCCCGCAGCCGCAGCACCGGCTCCCCCCAGAACATGACCGCGTTTACGGCCAGGATTTTCTGAAACGGCCCTGCCTCCGCCGGCACGTCCGCCACGTCGCCCAGCACCAACCGCACCCGGCCGTCGGCCACGGCACGGGCATCGCGCCGCGCGGCCTGGTGTACCATCACGGTAGAATGATCCACCCCCAGCACCTGGCCCCCGGCCAGTCGCTCCGCGACAGCCGCGATGGCGATGCCCGGCCCGAAGCCGATTTCCAGCACCCGGTCCTGCGGACGAACGTCCAGCAGCGCCACCGTCCAGCGGTTGCGCTCGATATTGGAACGCCGGTGGGCCATGATCCAGCCGGCCACGTGCCCCCAGCACCCCCGCGGATGACCGAACTGCGACACGAGCGCCCGGCGCAGCCGGCCGCGGAAGCCGCTTTCCGTGCCAAAGCCACCGCCCACGGGATGCTCCAAATAACGCCGCGCCAACAGCTTGTCGTGCATGGTTGCTCCTTTCCGTTCGGTGCGCTGCAGCTTCATCAGCAAGTATACACTCACCAATTCACGCCAAAAAACTTCTAGCCCAACAATTTCAAGAGCGCGCGGGGCCGGTAGCGCGCCCGCACCACCTCGTGGCGCACGCCCATGCCGCGCAGCAGGAAGCGCGCCAGGTGCACGACGAATGCCTGGGGCGAGACGGGGTAGGCGATGAT
>JACQHH010000124.1 GCA_016199125.1 Candidatus Lambdaproteobacteria bacterium | reverse complement strand
CGGAAAAGGACATCGGCGGCTCGGAGGTGGGTCACCTGACCATGGGCGCCGGCAAGATCCTGCCCCAGGGGCCCACGCGGATCAAGCAGGAGATGAGCAGCGGACGCTTCTTCAAGGGCGAGGCGCTCAACCGGCTGATCGACCATTGCGTGCAGGGGGGCGGGGTACTGCACCTGCTGGGCCTGCTCTCCGATGGGAATGTTCACAGTCATATCAGCCACTTCGATGCCATCATCGACTATGCGGCCCAGCGGGGCGTGAGCCGACTGTTCGTGCACGCGCTGCTGGACGGCCGCGATGTGCCCTACCAGTCGGCGCTGGACTACGTGCAGCCGTTGCAGGCCAGGCTGGCCCGGATCGAGCGCGAGCACCCGGGCTGGGTCTACGGCATCGCCAGCGGCGGCGGGCGCGAAGTGATCACCATGGACCGGGATCAGAACTGGGAGAAGGTGCGCCGGGGCTGGGCCGTGCACGTGCGCGGGGAGGAAGGAGAGGCGGTCGCCGATCCCGTGCAGGCCATCCTGCGCTGCCGCCAGGAGCGCCCCGACTGCGTGGACCAGGACCTCACCCCGTTCGTGGTCGTGCGTGACGGCAAGCCCGTGGGTCCCATGCGCGACGGGGACGCACTGATTTTCATGAATTTCCGCGGCGACCGCGCCATCGAGTTCACGCGGGCCATGGTGGAGGACAACTTCGCCGGCTTCGACCGTGGGCAACGGCCCCAGGTGCTCTTCGCGGGCATGATGCTCTACGACGAGGACACGGACATGCCGCCGCTGCGGCTGATGGCGCCCGCCTCGGTGGCCAATCCCTTCGGTCGCCGCATCCTGGAACTGGGCCTGCGCCAGTTCCGCCTGGCCGAAACGCAGAAATACGCTCACGTGACCTTCTTCTTCAACGGGGGCTATCGCGAGCCGCTGGACAAGACCCTGGAAACCTATGTGCTGATTCCCTCGGACAAGATCGATTCATTTGCCGCGGCGCCTTCCATGAAGGCGTTGGAGATCGGGCGCAAGGCCGTGGAGCTGATCGGCGATGGCAGCTATGACTTCGGATTGATCAATTTCGCCAATACCGACATGGTGGGGCACACGGGGAACCTGGGGGCCGCCATCCGCGCCACCGAGGCCGTGGACCGGGCCCTGGCCATGATCGTGGGGGCCATCGAGCGCGCGGACGGATTGCTGATCGTCACCGCGGACCACGGCAACGCCGAGGAGATGATCTCGCTCAATCCCAAGACCGGCAAGCGCGAACCCAACACGCGGCATTCCATCAATCCGGTGCCGCTGATTCTCTTCGATCCCCGCTACGCCGGCGCGGCGGACTATGTGCTGCGCCCCAACACCGCGGCCCAACCCAACCGCCTGAGCATGCTGGCCGCGACCAATTTCATCCTGCTGGGCCGCCTGCCGCCGGAGGATCTGGACCCCTCGCTGTTTCAATTTTCCTGAGTCGTGAAAGGGCAACCGCCGTGAAGGACTATCGCCAGCGCGCGCAGGACAACTTGCGGGAGCTTTCCGCCAACCCATACCCCGGGCGGGGCATCGTGATGGGCCTGAGCGAGGACGGGCGCTCGCTGGTGCAGTTGTACTGGATCATGGGGCGCAGCGAGAACAGCCGCAACCGCATCTTCGTGGTGCGGGGCAACACGCTGCGCACCGAGCCGCTGCACGCGGACAAGGTCGCCGACCCCTCGCTGATCATCTACACGGCCATGCGCGAGCAGGGCGGGCTGCACATCGTGACCAATGGCGACCAGACGGACACGGTGGCCGAGACGATCGCCGCGGGGGGGTCGTACATCGATGCGCTGCGCAATCGCCAGCACGAGCCGGACGCGCCCAACTGGACCCCACGCATTGCCGGGGGCCTGGAGGCCCGCCGCGGACTGCAGCGGGCCTGGCTGGCCATCGTCAAGGCCGACCCGACAGCGCCCAACCGCTCTCTGCGTGCCTTTTACGAATACACCGATTTTCCGGCGGGCTGCGGCGTATGCATCAGCACCTACCGCGGCGACGGCAATCCCCTGCCTTCATTCGTCGGCGAGCCCTATCTGGTGCCCCTTGCCGGAGCGGTGACGGGGTTGCTGGAGTCCTACTGGCGCCAGCTCAACGCCGACAACCGCATCGCCTTGGCGCTGAAATCCATCGATCTGGGCAGCGGCTCGTCTTCCATCTCCGTCGTAAACCGCTTCTCCGCCTGATGCAGCTCGCGATCCGAGTTACAGGCGGTGCGCTGCCGCTCGCAGCGGCCCGCAGGGCTGCGCATCGGGCACGCAGCCATCCATGCCATTGATAGGATTGATCTTCAACTGCAAGGTGGCGCATTGCGGCGCGATCTCCGTCCGACGGGCACCCCGGCGCGATTCCGCGCTGGTGTGAGGGAACCGGCCCGGCGGCAGCAGCTACTTGCGCGGCAGCTTGGAGAGCGCCAGCGGGATGTGGCCAAAGGCCTCGTCGTGCTCCACGGCGAAGGACGCATCGAAATTCAGCCCCGCCGCGCCGGCCATGCAAGTCTTGGTGAAGCGGGTGGTGGCCGCCGGCACTTCGGCAATCATGGCGGCAAATTCCAGCGCACGCGCCGGCAGCTTCCCATCGGGCACGATCTCGCTGAGCAGGCCCATGCGCAAGGCCGTCTCGGCGTCCACAAACCGTCCCGTGAAGCACAGGTCGCGGGCCACGGTCTCGTTGGTGTGGTACTTGAGGATGCTGAACAGCGGCACGGCGCCGAAGCGCACTTCCGGATGGCCGAACACCGTGTTCCCATTGCCCAGCCGGATATCGCACAGCAAGGCCAAGTCGAATCCGCCGGCCAGCGCCAGCCCGTTCACCGCTGCGATGGTGGGCTTGGGAAAGTGCCACACCTTGCGGTGGTATTCGCTGGAGGAGGAAAGCAGTTCCTGCTTCAGTTCGGGCTTGGTGAACTCCGACAAGTCGAATCCCGCCGAAAACACATCGCCCGCGCCGGTGAGAATCAGCACTCGCACGGCCTCGTCCTCGGCCAGCGTGTTCAGGCAGGCAATCAGTTCCTTGCGCAACTGGACGGACAGCGCATTGCGCTTTTCCGGCCGGTTGAGCGTGATGCGGCGCACACCGGCCGCAGGTTCATCGAGCAATAACGTCGTATAGGACATGCGACCTCTGCTGCTGAGAGTCCTTGGGCCTCCGTCGACGGCCGGTGATGTGCCGACCCCGGCCATGGCCAAGTTCAGGTATCACCGTTGGGCATTGAAGTAAAACACGAACCACAGTCTATCGTCCCTTGCGCCGGCGGTCGTGACGTTGCGGGTCGGTGACCCAGGCGAACTCAATTTCGCGGGCCAGCCGGTCACAGCGGGCCAGGAGAACGTCCAGCGTGGAGCCGATGGCCAGGCGATTGCCGCGCCGCATGCCGCGGTACACGTTTTCGCGGGCGTCGAAGCGGTAGCGATCGTCGAGCAACTGATTCGCCGGGAGAAATCCCTCCACGTAGGGCGAGGCAAGATGCACCATCAGCCCGTTGCGGGACACGGCGCTGACCGTGCCGCTGAACACCTCGCCCAGCCGCGTCTCCATGACCAGCACCTGGAACAGGCGGATGACCTGCCGCTCGGCTTCGGCGGCGTTGCGCTCCAGGGTGGAGAGCTGCTCGGCGGTCTCGGCCAGCGGCGGCAGCCCGGCGGTGGACTTGCGGCCCTTGGCCAGATGCGCCTTGAGCGCGCGGTGCACGATCAGGTCCGGACAGCGCCGGATGGGCGACGTGAAGTGGGCGTAATGGGTCGCCGCCAACCCGAAGTGCCCGTCGTTGGTGTGACGATAGCAGGCCTGGGCCAGTGTGCGCAGCAGGATGGTCTCGATCTGGTCCTGATCCGGGTGACCCTTGGCTGCGGCGATGATCTGGTTGAGCCAGCCCGACTCGTCGGCCTCGCCAATCTTCACCTCCAGGCCGAAGTTCCACAGCACCTCCTTGAGCTTCAGCCGGGTGTCCCGCGGCGGCGGGTCGTGCACCCGGTACACGATGGGCACCTTGGCGTCCGCGCAATGGGCCGCCACGGTCTCGTTGGCTTCCAGCATGAACTGCTCGATGAGCTGCGTGGCCTCGCTGGGGTACACCTTGCGCACATCCACGGGCAGGCCGTGTTCGTCGATGGTGAAACGCGCTTCCGGCAGCACGAATTGCAGCGCCCCGCGCTGGTGCCGCCGCTCGCGCATGGCCGCGGCCAGCACGCGCATCTCAGCCAGCATGCCGCGGATCTTGCCGTTGCGCAGGGCCTCCGGGGCCGCGGCGCCCGCTGCGGCGCCATCGAAGAGCTGCTGCACCTGGTGATAGGTCAGCCGGGCCTGGCTGCGGATCAGGGCATTGTAGATGCGGTGCCCCGTCTGCCTGCCCGCGGCGTCCAGGGTCATGTCGCAGACCATGGCCATGCGCGGTTTGCCCGGCTGCAGGCTGCACAGCTCGTTGCTCAGCGCCTCCGGCAGCATGGGCTCCACGCGCGTGGGAAAGTACACGCTGGTGCCCTTGCGCAGGGCCTCGGCTTCCAGCGCGGAGCCGGGGCGCACGTAGTGGGCCACATCCGCGATGGCCACCACCAGGCGATAGCCCTTGCCGCCCGCGCGCTCCAGGAACACGGCGTCGTCGAAGTCGCGGGCGTCCTCGCCATCGATGGTGACCAGGTTCAGCGCCGTGAGATCCTTGCGCCCCGGCTCGTCGATCCCGATGTCGGCCTCGGAAAAGCCACGCGCTTCGGCCAGGGCTTCTGCGCTGAAGCCCATGGGCATCTGGCGTTCCTGCAGGATCATGTCGATGATGCCCTCGGGGCTGTCGCCCTCCGGGATCACCTCCAGCACCCGTCCTGCCGGGGCCATGTGCCGGTCCTCCGGGAATTCTGTCAGCTCCATGACCACCCAGTCGCCCGGTTGGAAGGAGCAGGCGGAGCGCTCCACGTCCACGCCCACGTCGGGCAGGCGGAAGTTCAGCGGCACCACCCAGAACTGCCCGCCCTCGGCCACCACCTGCCCGCGTACCGACGTGGTGCGGCGTTCCGCGATGCCGACGATCTGGTGCGCCGGCGGGCGGCCGTGAATCGGCGGCAAGGGCGCCGTCACCACCAGGTCGCCGTCCAACGCGCCGGCCACGTAGGCGGCGGGAATGAACTGGTCCGGTCCGCTTTCCACGGCCACGAAGCCGTAGCCGTCGCGATGGGCGGTGAACCTGCCCTGCGCCGTGCCGCCAGCCATTGCGCGAGCGGTGTGCTGCGGTGATGTCTTGCCGCCTCGGGCGGTTTTTTTGGTTGGGCGCTGCTGTGCGTGTTTTGACTGCGGGGATTTCGTTTTAGGTGGGGACAAACCGCATACTCTCCATGAAAGGCGCTGCAAATTCGATCGCGGCGCAGGGCCGCGGCGGGGATCGTTCAAGCCGTGGGGGCCCCGCCAGCGGGCCGGCCCCGGACTCGTAACATGTTGATCGTGTTGTTGAAAATAAAAAACCTGCTGTGCGCGCCGGCCAGTGAAGCGGCCTGCTCACGCCGGATCGGCCTGCAGGATCTCCAGGTGCGATGTGACGCATTCGGAGAGGCGGGCGTAGTTGTAGCCGCCTTCCAGCACACTCACCAGCCTGCCCTGACAGCAGTCCAGCGACAACCGTTTCATGCCGCGCGCCATGTGGTCGAATCCCACCTGCGTCAGGTTGACCAGCGCCAGCGGGTCGTCGCGATGGGCGTCGAACCCGGCCGAAAGCAGGATGAAATCGGGCTTGTATTCCATGAACGCCGGCAGCAGCGTTCCGTCGAACAGCGCCAGGTAGTCCGCATCCGTGGCATAGGGCAGCACGGGCGCATTCAGCGTGAAGCCCAGTCCGTCGCCGGCGCCCCGTTCCTCCGCATAGCCCGTGCCCGGGTAGCACGTGCGAGGATGCTGGTGCACGCTGCAGTAGAACACGTCGCGGCGCGCATCGAAGGCGTGTTGGGTGCCATTGCCGTGATGCACGTCGAAATCGAAGATCAGCACCCGCTGATAGCCCAGCGCATCGGTGAGGAAAGCGGCGGCGATAGCCACATTGTTGAAGTAGCAGAAGCCCAGCGCGCGGTTGGCTTCCGCGTGGTGTCCCGGCGGTCGGCAGGCTACGAACGCATTGTCCAGCCGGCCCTGGGCCACTTCGCTCGCGGCCTGCACCACGGCCCCGGCGGCGTGCTGGGCCACCAGGTAGGTTTCGTGCGAGAGCACGCAATCCGGTGTGCCCAGGTAGCGCATGCCGGAAAGCGCCGCCTCCTCCACCCGGCGCACGTGGTCGCGGGTGTGGATGCGCTCGATGTCCTCCGCGGAGGCGACCTGTGACTGCTTGACCTGGAGCCGGCCCAGCATGCCATTGCCGCGCAGGGTACTGGAAATGGCATCCAGCCGTCCGGCATTCTCCGGGTGGTCTCCCGTGTCGTGCTGCAGGAAGATCGGATCGGTGTACAGACCGGTGTTCATCGAGGTTGCCCGGAGGCGGTGTACGAAGCGCCGGCCATGGTCGGGTGCGTGCTGACGATGCGCGGAATGCACGCCTGCGTAGTGATAATTGACCTTTTTTAGCATATCATCAAATCGAATTGCACACCTCAATGCCGCGTGGCCGCGCAGCGTTGCGGCGCCGGCGCGTGCGGCTGGAGCGGCGCGGTGCCCGCCGGCCGCACGGGGCAGTCCCCACGCACCATCCGCAGCATCGTTTCCAGCCGGAGGCACGGATCGGCATGGCCCAGCCCCAGACCAAGCCCGCCCCGACGCGCGCCGCCGCCGCAGGCGACTGGGTGGCTCGGATCGCCTTTGCCGAAGAGTCGCCCGCGCAGCTCGAACTGCGCGCCGCGCTGCGTCGCATCGCCCAGCACCTGGAGCCGCTGCCCGATCCCCTGGCCCCCCCCGAGCGCCAGGAGGTGATGGACATCCTCAACCGGCGCGAGTCGGTGCTGCACCAGCACGTGCACACCTTCTACACGCAGGGACTGGAGCGCCTGGCCCGCGCCGACCTGGGCCGCGGCAACGCCTTCGAGACCATCTTCGAGCACGCCCGGTTCCTCGACGAGCTGTTGCGCTTCGCCTTCGAGACTTCCCTGGACGAGCTGCCCTGGCACGTCGCGCTGCAAAAAATCAGCGCCGAACGCGAGCTGGCGTTCAATCGTTCGCTGCTGCCCCAGAAGGAACAGAAGCTGGAACAGATGCGCAGCGTGCGCCGCCGGATGGCCGAGGACCACCCCGACGCGGACCCCGAGGAGCTGGCCTACTTCGCCAACATCGAGGCCACGCTGGAAAAGGAGCTGGCCGATGTGCGGCGCAGCGTGGCCAGGATCGAGGCCCAGTTGCCGGTGCT
>JACQHH010000118.1 GCA_016199125.1 Candidatus Lambdaproteobacteria bacterium | reverse complement strand
GTTGACCAGGCCCGGATTGGCCTGGCCACCGGTAGCCTGCATGATGCGGCCCACAAAGAAGCCGATGACCTTGGTGCGCCCGCCGCGGTATTGGGCCACCTGCTCCGGGTTGTCGGCGATCACCTGGGCCACCAGGGTTTCCAGCGCCGCCACGTCCGAGACCTGTTGCAGGCCGCGCTCCTGGACAATCTGCGCCGGGGCCTTGCCCTCGGCGTACATGACGTCGAAGACCTCCTTGGCCATCTTGCCGCTGATTTCGCCTTTGGAGATCATGCCAACAAGTTCGCCGATTCCCTCTGCCAGCCTCTTGTGATCGGAAATTCGCGTTCCATCCGCGTTCAATTTCGCGGAAAGCTCCCCGTTAATCCAATTTGCGATGGCCTTTGTTGCTGCACTCTCTTTTTCGTTGATTCCTCCCGCGGAGAGGATTTCTTCAGTTGATGGAATCCGACCTCCACGAAAAATTGGCGCAACGCTTGTCTCAAAAAACGCCGCCTTCTCAGGATCTTTCACCAAGATGTTTGCATCATACTCAGAGAGTCCAATCCCCTGAAATCGCGCTGCCCTGGCTTTGCGCAGCTCCGGCAGCCCCGCGCGCACCTGCTCCACCCAGGCCTGCTCCAGGCGCAGCACGGGCAGGTCCGGCTCCGGGAAGTAGCGGTAGTCGTGGGCCTCTTCCTTGGAGCGCATGGCGTAAGTCGTGCGGGAGAGCGGATCGAACAGGCGCGTCTCCTGCACAATGGAGCGGCCTTCCAGCAACTCGGCGCGCTGGCGCTCGATCTCGTATTCGATGGCCTGCTGCACGAAGCGGAAGGAATTGACGTTCTTGATCTCGGCGCGCGTGCCGAGTGTGTCGCTGCCTTTGGGGCGCAGGGAGACGTTGGCGTCCGCGCGCAGGTTGCCCTGCTCCATGTTGCCGTTGCTCACGCCCAGGTCGGTGACCAGCGTGTGCACATGCTCCATGTACAGCCGCGCCTCCTCGGCCGAGCGGATGTCCGGCTCGCTGACGATCTCCACCAGGGGCGTGCCGGCGCGGTTGAGATCCACGTAGCTGGCGTTGGGGTCGCGGCCCTCGTGCACCAGCTTGCCCGCGTCCTCCTCCATGTGGATGCGCGTCAGCCGCACGCGCTTGGTGTGCCCGTTGACGGCAACGTCCACGTAGCCCCCTTCGCACAGGGGCCGGTCGTACTGGGAAATCTGGTAGGCCTTGGGCAGGTCGGGATAGAAATAGTTCTTGCGCGCGAACTGGCTGTCCAGGCGGATGCGGCAGTGTGCGGCCAGGCCCAGGCGCACCGCCAGCTCCACGGCCCGCCGGTTGACCACGGGCAGCACGCCCGGCAGCCCCATGCACACCGGGCAGGTGTTGCCGTTGGGCGGCGCGCCGAATGCCGTGGAGCAGCCGCAGAACAGCTTGGAGGCCGTGGCGAGCTGCGTGTGGATTTCCAGGCCGATGACCGGTTCGAATTCCATGCCTGCCGTTCCAGGGTTTCACGGACGCGGTGCGACGGAGACGCACCCCCACCGGGCGCCGCAAAGCCGCCTGAAGAGCGTTTCCGCCAAGCCGGCGGGCTGTGTCTTTTAGTCCCTCCGCCAAGCCAACCGGTTTCCGTCAATGTAGAGGCTGGGCCGGCTTTTGCCAATCCCGCGGCCCGACGCTGGCGCCCCCCGTCCTGGCAGGGGCGTTTGCGGGCCACGGCGCGACAGACTGGTGCCATGGCCACAGCGGATCGCATGCAGGCCGGCGGCCCGCCTCAATAGGCCACGGCGAAGACCACGCGCCGGGGCGACGGCTCGCCGGTGACCATGCAGCGTCCCGGCTCCGGGTCTTCGTCGAGGGGAATCACGCGGATGGTGGCCTTGGTCTCGGCCTTGATGCGGGCCTCCACCTGCGCCGAGCCGTTCCAATGCGCCTCGGCAAAGCCGCCCGGGCCCTCCATCAGCTCGCGGAACTCGCCGTAGTCGTCGATGCGATGCGTATTGGCCTGGCGGAAGGCCCGTGCGCGCTCGAACAGGTCGGTCTGAATGCGCTCCAGCAGAGCCAGCGTGGTCTGGCCCAGCCCGGCCAGGGGCGCGCTCTGCTTTTCGCGCGTGTCGCGGCGCACCAGCATCACGGCGCCCTGCCCCACGTCGCGCGGCCCCACCTCGATGCGCAAGGGCACGCCCTGCTGCACCCAATAGAAGAAGCGCTCGGCGGCGCGCAGGTCGTCGCGGGTGTCCAGGCGGATGTGCAGCGGGTCCAGCACGCCGCCCAGCTCGGCCCGCACGCGTTCGGCAAAGGGCATCACGGCGGCGCGCTCCGCATCGTTCTTGTAGAGGGGCACGATCACCACCTGCACAGGGGCGATGCGCGGCGGCAGCACCAGCCCGTCGTCGTCGCTATGGGTCATCAGCAGCCCGCCGATCATGCGCGTGGAGCTGCCCCAGCTCGTGGTGTGCACGTGGCGCCGCTCGTTGCCGCGGTCCAGGAACTGGATGTCGAAGGCGCGGGCGAAGTTCTGCCCCAGGTTGTGCGACGTGCCCGCCTGCAGGGCCTTGCGATCCTGCATCATGGCCTCCACGCAATAGGTGCGCAGGGCGCCGGGAAATTTCTCGGTGTCCGTCTTGCGCCCCATGAGCACCGGCATGGCCAGCAGCTCTTCGTGGAAGCGGCGGTAGATCTCCAGCATGCGCAGGGTTTCCTCCTCCGCCTCCTCGGCGGTCTCGTGGGCCGTGTGGCCCTCCTGCCAGAGAAACTCGGAGGTGCGTAGGAACAGCCGCGTGCGCAGCTCCCAGCGCATCACGTTGCACCACTGGTTGATGAGCACGGGCAGGTCGCGATAGCTCTGGATCCACTGCGCGTACATGTGCCCGATCACCGTTTCGGAGGTGGGGCGCACCACCAGCGGCTCCTCCAGCAGCTTGCCGCCCGCATGCGTGACCACGGCCAGCTCGGGCGCGAAGCCCTCCACGTGCTCGGCCTCGCGCTTGAGGAAGCTCTCCGGGATCAGCACGGGGAAGTAGGCGTTGACGTGGCCCGTCTCCTTGAACATGCGGTCCAGCCTGGACTGCATCTGCTCCCAGATGGCGAAGCCCGTGGGCCGGATGACCATGCAGCCCTTGACGGGGGCATGGTCGGCCAGTTGCCCGGCGCTGATGACGTCCAGATACCATTGGTTGTAGTTTTCCGCGCGCGGGGTGATGTTCTTCGCCATATGCTCCGAATGCGTTGTCCGTCCAGGTTGAATGGGGCGCCCGCGCGAGGCGCGTGGGCGGCGAAAGTCCGCCGCAACAGTGCCGCGCCGCGCCGTGCCGGGGACCGGCCGCCTGGAGCGGCCCCGCGGACGTGTCCCGAGGTCAAGCGCCGGGAGCGGTTTGCGCCGCCAGGGCATCCAGCAGCGCCGCGGGATCGTGGTCCACCACCAGTTGCGCCGCGAGCCGGGCCGAGAGCAGCCCCTCGGCCTGCGCCGCGCGGAACTGCGCCAGCAGCGGATCGTAGAAACCGTCCACGTTGAGCAGGCCGCTGGGATGGCGATGATAGCCCAACTGGGCCAGGGTCAGCACTTCCAGAAATTCGTCCAGGGTGCCGTAGCCCCCTGGCAGGGTCACGAAGGCCTGGGCCTCGCGCACCATGGCCAGCTTGCGCTGGTCCATGCTTTCCACCACGTGCAGCGCGGTAAGCCCCAGGTGCGCCACCTCGCGCTCCACCAGGCTCCTGGGGATCACGCCAATCACCTCGCCGCCGCCGGCCAGCACCGCATCGGCCAGCACGCCCATCAGCCCCACGTTGCCGCCGCCGTAGACCAGCCCCAGACCGCGCCGTGCGAGCAAGGTGCCCAGGCTGCGCGCGCCGGCGGCGAAGGCCGGATTGGCCCCCAGGCTGGAGCCGCAGAACACGCCCACGCGTTTCATCGCATCCTCCCGGTATCCGCGACAAGGGCGGGCTCGCCCCGCACCATGCCCTGCCCTGCGCGGGGTGCGGCGGCGCGCATGCACGCGGTGTTAGGGTTCATCCCGCCCCCCGCCATCCGCGGTGCCGCCGGCGGTGGCGCCGTAGCGGTCGATCTGGCGCACCTCGGCGGTGAGCCGGCCATCGTGCAGACGCACACGCAGCGCCTGCCCCGCGCGGGTCTGCTCCACGCTGCGCACGACGCGGCCCCGCTCGTCCTGTACCACGCCATAGCCGCGGCGCAGCACGGTCAGCGGGCTGAGGGATTCCAGCAGCTCCACGGCCGCGGCCAGGCGCTCGCGCTGGGCGCCGGCATGGCGGCGCAGGGCGGGGCGCAGGCGCTGCCGCAACCCGCGCACCATGGCCCGCAGCACGCGGTTGGTGCGGTCGGGCCGCGCCGCGCCCAGGCGTTGGCGGGCGTGCCCGTGGCGCTCGCGGGCCCGGTGCAGCAGGAACACTCCGGCATGGCGCACGCGCCCGCGCAGCTCGGCCACGCGCGCGGCGGTCTGGGCCAGCAGGCGCTCGGGCGTGCCCATCCGTGCGTGCAGGGCCTGCCAGCGTTCCAGCTTGTAGCGCAGCTCGTTTTGCAGGCGCGCGAACAGCCGCCGCCGCTGCGCCAGCACCGTGGCCCCCAGGTCCGCCCGCAAAGGCACCACCAGCTCCGCCGCGGCCGAGGGAGTGGGGGCACGCACGTCCGCCACAAAGTCGGCGATGGTGTAGTCCACCTCGTGCCCCACGGCCGAGACCACGGGCACGCGCGAGGCATGGATGGCCCGCGCCACGACCTCCTCGTTGAAGGCCCACAGGTCCTCCACCGAGCCTCCGCCGCGGCCGACGATGATCACGTCGATCTGTTGCGCGCGGGCCAGGCGGTTGAGCGTGGCGATGCCCGCGGCGATCTCGCCGGCCGCCGCGTCGCCCTGCACCGTGGCCGGGCAGATCAGCACGGGCAGCCCGGGAAAACGTCGCCCCAGCACCTGCAGCATGTCGCGGATGGCGGCTCCGCGGGGCGAGGTGACGATACCGATGCGCCGCGGCAGGAAGGGCAGCGGGCGCTTGTGGGCCGGGTCGAACAGGCCCTCCGCCTCCAGCTTGCGCTTGAGCTGCTCGAAGGCCACCTGCAGCGCGCCGACGCCCTTGGGCTCCAGGGTCAGCACCTGAATCTGGTATTCGCCACGTACCTCGTACACCGAGAGGCGTCCGCGCAGCACCACCTGCATGCCTTCCTCCAGCGTGAAGCGCAGCGACTGCGCCGCCGCGCGGAACATCACGCAGCGAATCTGGGCCGTCTCGTCCTTCAGGTTGAAGTACAGGTGTCCGGAGGCCGCGGCTTTGAGATTGGAGATTTCCCCTTCCACCGCCAAGGAGGGTAGGGCCTCTTCCAGCAGCGCGCGAATCTGGCGCGTGAGCCGCGAGACGCTGAGCACCTCCTCTTCACCCCGGCCGGCCGCGGCACGCGAGGTTGCCCCGCCCGGCGCCGTCGTGCCGTCGCGGCGCTTGGCCGCAGCCGGTGCAGGCTGGCCCTCATCGCCGCTCGCGACGGTGGGGTCCAGTTCGACGGTGAAGGAGATGTCGCCCATGCAGCGCTCGTATTGGGTGCCAGCGGAAATGCTTCCCGCGCAAGCGGCCATGCGGGCGGAAAGCGTGTCGCGCAGGGCGCCGAGCCCGTGGACGCACAGGCCGGCAAATCCAGCAGCCCGCCCGGCATGTCGCCCGCGCGGACACGCAGTCCAGGATACACAATCGACCCCGAGCGCGCGACACGGGGAACCCCTACGCAAGGGCCGACGGCGCCTGTCGCACGGTCCGGCGCCTGCGCGTCAGCAAGAACGACGGCGGGGCGCCGGCTCAGGGCTGGCCGATGGGCAACAGAAAGATGTCGTGGATCTGCACGTGGGGCGGGGTGCTGAGCATGTACAGCACCGCATCGGCCACCGAGGCGGGGTTGAGAAAGCGAGTGCGGTCTTCCGGATCGAGCCCCAGCTTGACGGGCACCGCCGTGTGCACCAGCCCCGTGTGCACCAGGCCGGGCGAGATCATGCCCAGCTTGACGTGACTGCCCTTGGCCGCCAGCTCGGCGCGCAGACCGTCCACCACGGCGCGCATGGCGTGCTTGGAGGCCCCGTAGAAGGCAATGTCGCCGCCGGGCTTGATGCGGTGCGCCGAGAGGGACGAGATGTTGATGATCTGTGCCATGGGGCGCTGCTGCACGGCCGCCAGCGCCTCGCGCAGGCACAGGGAGAAGCCCAGGAAGTTGACCTCGGCCATCTGGCGCCACTGGTCGCTGTCGCCGTGCTCCACGGTGCCGTGCCAGGCCAGGCCGGCATTGTTTACCACCACGTCCACGCCGCCCCAGGCCTGCCGGATGGCGGCGAACATGGCCTTGATGCTCTCCTCCCGCGCCATGTCCAGGGGCACGCACAGGGCCTCGCCCCCGGCTTCGGCCAACTCGCGGCGCACGCGCTCCAGGGGCTCCGCGCGGCGGGCGGCCAGCACCACGCGCAGCCCCGCGCCCGAAAGGGCGCGGGCGGTGGCCTCGCCGATGCCGCTGCCGGCGCCCGTCACCAACGCCGCCTTGCCCCGCCAACGTTGCAATCCCTTCATGTCACCTCAAGCCTGCCGCCGCGGCGGCGTGAATGGTTGTGCCGCGTTCCCCGGCGCACGGCGTTCAGCAGCCGCGCGGCGCCGGATGCTTCCCGCCGGCCTTGCGCCGGGGTCAGTTGAGCTGCTGAATGGAGCGCATCTGAATGTCCTGCACCTGCACCTGGGGCGGCGTGGAGAGCAGGAAGCACACGGCGTCGGCCACGTCCTCCGGGTCCAGCACACGGATCTTGTAGTCGTACTGTTCGCCGCGCTGGTCCAGCCCCCGGCCGCGCGACTGAAACTCCGTGCGCACCTGCCCGGGGGAAACCATGCCCAGCTTCATGCGGCTGCCCTGGGCCACCAGCTCCGAGCGCAGCCCTTCCACCAGGGCCCGCAGGGCGTGCTTGGTGGCCGAATAGAACACCGTGTCCAGACCCACGGGCACGCGATAGGCGGCCAGCGAGGAGATGGCCACGATCTGCGCGGGATCGCGCCCGGCCATCTCGCGCACCCCTTCGCGCAGGCAGATGGCGGTGCCCAGCACGTTCACGTCCAGCATGTCCTGCCAGTTGCGGGTTTCCGCGTCGGCAATGGGCGAGTACCAGCTCAGCCCCGCACAGGTCACCAGCGCATCCACGCCGCCCCAAGTCTCGCGCACCGCGCGAAACATGGCCATGATCTGGCCCTCGTCGCGCATGTCGGCCGACAAGGCCAGCACCTCGGCGCCGCCCGCCCGCAACTCGCCGGCCAGCGCCTGCAGGCGCTCGACGCGGCGGGCCGCCAGGGCCACGCGCATGCCGGCGGCCGCCAGCGCCCGGGCCGTAGCCAGCCCGATGCCGCTGGAGGCACCGGTCACCAGCGCGTTGCGGCCTTTCCAGCGTGACAGGTCCATGCGGCTCATCTCCTCCAGCGGGGTGGGTTGCGCAACGGGGCGCGGGTTGTCGGCTGCCGGCGGCTCAGGCCGCGGGGTCGGGCCAGTGGCCGCCGAAGACGTGCTTGTCCTTGATATACGTGGCCAGGTCGATGCCCAGCTTTTCCGGATTGAGCGCCGAGACGATGGTCACGGGGTTGCGCCCCTCCTGGGCCGCCAGATCCACCACCTGGCCTTCGGGCAGCAGGCGATGTTCCGCGTCGAACGCCACCCACACCTGCGGCAGCAGCGTGGCGTGGTGGTGCACCGCGAGCACGATGCCGGCCCGGTTGTCGCTCAGGCGCACGAAGCTGCCCACCGGGTACAGTCCCAGCGCCTGCTCGAAGGCCGCGACCAGCTCGGCGTTGTACTGCTGGCGGCCCCAGGTGCGAATCCAGCGGATGGCGTCGTAGGGCGTCAGCCGTTCTTCGGGGGCCTCGCGCACGGTCAGCTTGTCGTAGGTGTCGGCGATGACCACCAGCTTGGAAAGCTCCAGGATCTCGTCGTCGGCCAGGCCCAGGGGAAACCCGCTGCCGTCGGCGCGCTCGTGGTGCTGCAACAGGATCATCAGGCTGCGTTTGCCGATGTTCCCCATCTGGTTGAGGTACTTGGCGCCGATGATGGGATGCTTCTTGTAGAGCTTGTACTGCTCCTCGGACATGGCGCGGTGGGCGGGCTGGGATTCGGTGGGCACCTGCATCTTGCCGATGTCGTGCAGAATGGCCCCCATGCCGAGGGTCTTCAGGTCGTCGCGGGTGCAGCCCATGTGATGCCCGAAGACCAGCGACAGCACGCACACGCGCACGCAGTGCTGATACACCTCCTCGCTGCATTCCTTCAGGCTGGCGATGGCGGTCATGGCGTCGCGGTTGCGCAGGATGGAGGCGATCATGCTATCCACGGTCTCGCCCACCGGCTCCACCTGCAGCATCTTGCCCGCGCGGGCCAGCTCCATGGCCGAGGAGATGGTGCCCAAGGCCTTGTGAAAGGTGCGGTCTGCCGAGGCGATCTCCTCGATGAAGGGCACGCGGTCGAGCTGCAACCCGGCCAGGGGAGCGGGGGGCGGGGGCGCCGTGTTCGCGGGCGGCGCATCGCCGGTGTCCGCATCGGTCACGTCGTTGCCCTTGTCCGTGTCGATGTAGACTTCG
Organism: Candidatus Lambdaproteobacteria bacterium; assembly: GCA_016199125.1. Taxonomy (GTDB): domain Bacteria; phylum SAR324; class SAR324; order SAR324; family JACQKK01; genus JACQHH01. The sequence goes on along the minus strand of JACQHH010000118.1, from coordinate 19,790 downwards.
CGCACCTTGAAACTGATGAGCTGCTCCACCTGTTCCGGCGAGGAGATGACGTGACGGAAGATGGGCACTTCCAGCCAGCTCCGGTCGAGCCGCTCGATGTGCATGCCGGGCTGAAGTTGTCCGACGCTGATTTTCCGAATCATCGCTGGCCGATGGTGACGTCCTGGCGCGCGGGGCGCGTGGTGGGACGCCGGTGGGGCGCCCGACGTGGCGGCGCAACACACGGCGCCGTGCTCAGGGTTCCTGTACGCGGCTCACCGTAAAGCGGGCCATGGTGTAAGTCTCCCGCGGGCCGATCTGGCCTTTTTCCAGGCAGATCTCCAACTGGTGCGCCGCGCCGCGCACGCCGGCAATATCCGGCAGCAGCACGCCACAGCGGCGCCCTGCCCGCACGATCAGCCCGTAGCGCAACGGATCCAGCTCCGCCAGGTGCGTCACCGGTTCCACGGGCGAGAGCACGTCCACGGAAATGCCGATGCGCGCCAGCTCGTCGGGGGTCACCGGCTGGAAGCGCGGGTCGCGGTTGGCCGCGGCGATGGCGTTGGACTGCACTTCCCATTCCAAGTGTTCCTTGGCCGGCTGGATCGTACCGATGCAGCCGCGCAGGCGCTGGCCGATCTTCAGCGAGACAAAGCAGGCCTGGGCCGGATAGCGCGGCGGCAATGGCTCCAGGCCGTGACCGGCCAGGTGCGCCCGGATGGTCTCGCGCGCCAGGGGCAGCAGGTCCTTGTACATGGTTCAAATCCCCGCGCGGCGTGCATCGGGCCTAGAATTCCCGCTCCACGACATAGTCGGCGAGCTGCCGCATGTGCTCGCGCTCGATGGCGTTGGGCAGTGCCGTCAGGTGCGCCTGGCCGCGCCGCACGATCTTGCGCGCCTCGGCCAGGGTGTATGGCAGCACGTCGTGGGCCTGCATCATGCGCATCACCTCCAGCACGTCGTCGTCGCTCACCGCGTCGCGTCGCAGAATGGCCTGCAGCTTCTCCAGCTCGGCGCCGCGGGCCACGTGCACCAGGCGGCTCAACGGCAAGGTGACTTTCTTTTCCTTGAGGTCGATGCCCAGGGGCTTGCCGATCTTGCTGCGATCCTCCACGTAATCCAGCGCGTCGTCCACGATCTGGAAGGCGATGCCCAGGTCGTTGCCGAAGGCATAGAGCGCCTCCTGCTGGGCCGGCGAGGCTCCGCCGAAGAGCCCGCCGATCTTGGCCGCGGCCGCAAAAAGGCAGGCCGTCTTGTTGATGATGATGTCCAGGTAGTCCTGCTCGGACGCCGTGTCGTAGGAGCGCAGCAATTGCAGGATCTCGCCCTTGGCCATCTTGCCCGTGGCCTCGGAGATGGTCTCCAGCACGTGGAGATTGCCCAGCAAGGTCAGCGAACGGAAGGCCGTGGCCAGCAGGTAGTCGCCCACCAGCACGCTGGCCGGATTGCCCCAGAGCTGCCGCGCCGCCTTGCGCGCGCGCCGCGTATCCGCCTCGTCCACCACGTCGTCGTGGAGCAGCGTGGCGGTGTGCAGGAACTCCAGCGCCCCGGCCGCCTTGTAGATGGCGTCGCCCGGCGCCCCGAAGAGCCGCGCGGACAATACCGCCAGCACCGGGCGCAGGCGCTTGCCGCCCGCATCGAGAATGTACTTGCCCAGCTCGTTGATCAGCGGAATCTCGGAATTCAGATGCCCCAGGATCTCCGCCTCGACCTTCTCGATATCGCTCCGATAGGTGCCGAGCAGTTCGTTGATATTGACCAATGGAAATCCCATGTCCAATGAAGGGCCGTCTCCCTGGCGCCGGTCGCCCGACCCGTGTTGACCGAAAAAGGTAACAGATACCGGGCCAAAGTTCCATCCCGCAATTGCCCGCCGCGCGCCTTGGCGGGGGCCGGCCGCGGGCTTGCGCGACCCGTCGAGGCACGGCGCCCCGTGCCCGGCGTGCAGATGCCGAAGCCAGGCGGATATGCTGTAATGACCGCGCTGTCCGGCCGGAGCGGACGTTTCGTGCTCTGGGACTGGGTGGCCGGGCGGGCCCCTGCGGGCCGCGGGAGATGGAGCACGAGCATGGCGCAGCGCGGTTGGAGGGCACGGCATGCCGGAAGGCCCGCTGCGTCGGAGGCAGCGCCGGGCGTCCGTGCGTGCACAGGCGATGCCCCGCCCATGATGTGGAGCACGTGGCCCCGTTTGGCTTTGGTGCTGACCATGGCCCTGACCGTCGCAGCCGCCGGCGCGGACCTGCTGCGTGCGGAGGGCGTGCCGCCCCTGCCGGTGGAGATCCTCAGCCCCACGGGCGAGGTCAAGGGCCGGGCGCTGGTGTACCCCAACTATATCGAGCTGACTGACGCCACCGGCCGCCCCCATGGCGCCATCGGCGTGCTGCTGGCCGAGGGCCGGGCGCGGCTGTTTCTGGTGAAGTCCAACACCGAGCGCAGCCTGATCGGCTGGGCGCAGGAACATCGCCTGTTCGACGCCCAGGACAAGCTGGTGGGCTACTACTATTGGACGCCCATCTGGAGCTATGTCTACGATACCAAGATGACCAAGATCGGCCAGGCCCGCTGCATCGCCTATCAGGGCGTCTGCGCCGCGGGAGTGGCCGGCTATCTGCTGGGCCTGTTCTGAACGGCACCCACCGTCCTGGCCGTGGCGCCGACAGCAGGCGCCCGGCGCGCCCTTGCCGTAACATGGCCGCGACATGACCTTGGCGGTCTGACCTCCTTACCGGCGTACCCCATGCTGGAACAAGAAGCTCTGCTTACGGCCACGGCGGCCATGCTGCTGCTGCTGGCGCTGCACCAGGTGCGCCCGGTGCGGGCGGCGTTGGGCCGGCGGGGCTTCCTGCTGGCGCTGGGCGGGACGCTGCTGCCGCTGCTGGATCTGCCGCTGCGCTTCGCGCAGGCGCCCGACCGCATCGGGCTGCTGGCGGCGGACGCGCGTTTCTACGCGCTCTACCCCACGGCCTGCCTGCTGGGCGCCCTGGGCCTGCTGGCCGCCGCGGCGTTGGGCGCGAGCAGCGCGTTGCGCATGGGCGGCGCCGTGGCCCTGGGCTACGGGCTGCACCTGCTGTTGACACTGCTCACGCCCGTGGGGGCACGCCTGTTCTGGCCCTTTTCCGACCTGCGCGTCGCCCTGCCGCTGATGCCCGCCGGGCACGTGCTGATCGTCGGCGTGCTGGCCACCGGAGTGCTGGCCGGCGAGGCGTTGCCCCGCCTGCGTCGGCGCTTCACGGCGGCCGCGGCGGTGCTGGTGGCCCTGTACACCGCCTTCGCGGCTGGGGAATGGGCCATGCTCCATCTGCAGGCGCGCCGGTTCGAGCCGCGGGACGTGGCCGCGCGGGTGGAGCCCGAAGATGCCCTGTTGCGGCAATGGGCGGTGGTCAAGGAAACCGCCGAGGGCTATCACCTGTGGCGCTGGCACGCGTATGCCAACACGCTGACCGCACAGGCGTTGACGCCGCGCAGCAACGAGCCGGGTGTGCTGGCCTGGATCATGGCCGACCCCACGGTGCGCCACATCTACTTCCGGCTGTTTCGCAATCCGGTGGCCCACGTGGAGGTGTCAAATTCACAATTCACCCTGGTCGTGCAAGAATTGGCCGACGTCGCGGAGGGCGGCGGACGCAGCCTGCACGTGGACATGGATCCCAGCGGAGGCGGCCGATTTTATGAGCTGGAGCGCTTCTACTGAGCCCGCGGCGCCCACCGGGACCAGCGCCCACGGCCGCACGCGCGGCATAGCAGGACCGACAGTGCCCGGGCTCGACTCGCGCCACGCATGGCACCGTCCCAAGGGGGCGGGGGAGCCCCAGGATGACAAGCAATTGCTCGCCGTGCGCGTGATGGACAATCCGCTCAACACGGTCCGGGAGGTGATCGACGCCTGCTCGCGGGCGCTGCCCGTGAGCGAGCGCGAAGCCTTCCGCAGCGCCTGCACCATCGACCATGCCGGCAGTTGCGTAGTGTGCGTGGAACCCCGGGCCGAGGCCGAACGTGTGGCCGCGATCATCCAGCGCATCGGCATCGAGGTGCGCCTGGAGCCCTACGCGCCCGAGACCTGACCGGCGGCGCCCTGGGCGCGGCAATCGTAAGGGACCCCCAGTGACTGACTCACCTGCCCTGATCTTCGCGCTGGTGCTTTCCGGTGGCGGCGCCCGCGGCGCCTACGAGGCCGGGGTAATCGACTACATCCGCCGGCACATGCCCCCGGAGATCGCCCGGGAGCCGCTGTTCAAGATCTACTCCGGCACCAGCGTAGGGGCCATCAACACGGCCTTCATGGCGGCCTCGGCCAGCGACCCGCTGTACCAGGGCACGCGGCTGCGGGAGCTGTGGGGCACCCTGCGCGACCAGGACATCTACCACACGGACACGCGGGCGCTGACCGGCTTCCTGATCCGCAGCGGCTTCTTCATGGGCACCAACTTCTTCGGGCTCAGCGAGCTGCTGCGCAAGCGCGGCGGCGATGCCAGCACGTTCCCCTTCAACGGGGTGCTCAACACCAGCCCCTTTGTGTTCTACCTGCGGCGCAACGTGGCCTGGCCACAGATTCACCGCAACATCGAGCGGCGCGTGATCGATGCGGTGACGGTTTCCACCACGCACATGATGAGCGGGCGCCTGGTGCTGTTCGTGGAAAAGCACCCCGAGGTGGCGTTGCGCTCGGGGGGCGAGATTCCCATCTTCACCCAGCTCTCGCCCAAGCACATCCTGGCCTCGGCGGCCATTCCGCTGATTTTCCCCATCATCCGCATCAACCGCGAGTTCTATGGCGACGGGAGCATGCGCCAGAACACGCCCATGAGCCCGGCGATTCACCTGGGGGCCAACCGCATCCTGGTGGTGGCGGTGCACAAGTCGGCGGCGTACAAGTACGCGCGGCCGGCGACCCTGCCCTTTTCCGAAGCCGAGCCCACCGTGGGCGACATCGTGGGCAAGCTCATGGACTCCCTGTTCCTGGACCGCCTGGAATACGACCTGGAGCAGATGCGGCGCATCAACTTCCTGCTGCGCGACCTGGAATCCATCTACGGCTGGAACGCGCTGGAGCACCTCAACGAATACCGCACCAAGCTGGCGATTCCGGGCAAGCAGGTGCAACCCATCCGCCACATCCAGCCGTTCGTGATCGCGCCCACGGAGGACATCGGGCGCGTCGCGACCTATCACTTCCGGCGCATGGTGGCTCAGCGGGACAAGCTGACGCCGGTGCAGAAATTCTTCGCGCGCGCCGCGGAAGGCTCGCCGGATGCGCAGAACGACCTGGTGAGCTACCTCATGTTCGAGCCGGGTTATCTGCACGAGCTGATCAACCTGGGCTTCGAGGATGCGCGCCGCGAGCACGACCGCCTGGTGAACTTTTTCTCCGGCCGGCCCTTGGAAGAGGCCCGGCCACGCGCCGCGGACATGGCGCCGGGCCCGGCGACCCCCGCGGACCCCGGCCCTTGAGCGGTTCCCCAGGACTCCGCGCAGAACGACCTGCGAGCTGCGTCGCGACCCGGCGGCAATGTCATTTGACTTATGCAGCGGCCTGCGACAGCCTGGGCCTCATCGCCAGCATGGTGCCCGCAGGGCTTTCCGGCGCCCGCCGGGGCCGCGCAGCGCGGCGTGTCCTCGCCGCCCCGCCCGCAGCTTGTGCCGACACCGGCCGCTCAGCACCCACGCCCGAGGATCCACCGTGCCCATGGACGTCGCCAAGATCGAGGAAGGCTTCCGCAAGGTGCTGGAGGGCCTGGGGCTCGACATCCGGGACCCGGCCCTGCGCGAAAGCGCGCGGCTCACGGCCCAGGCTTGGCACGACGAGCTGGCCGCCGGGCTGCGCCTGCCGCCCCCGGCCATGAAGCTCTTTCCCGTGGAGGAGGGTCAGTCGCGCGGGCTGGTGGCGCTGCAGGACATTCCCGTGAAGTCCATCTGCGCCCATCACCTGCTGCCCTTCGTGGGCGTGGCCACCGTGGGCTATGTGCCCGAGGCTTCGCTGTGCGGCATCTCCAACCTGTCGCGCGTGGTGGATCACTGCGCGCGCCGCCTGCAGGTGCAGGAGGCGCTGACCGACGAGATCGTGCGCACGCTGCAGCGCGTGCTGCGCCCCCGCGGCGTAGGCGTGGTGATCCAGGCCACGCACTTCTGCATGCACCTGCGGGGAGTGAACCATCCCGGGCAGATGATCACGAGCGCGCTGAAGGGCTGCCTCCAGGACGACGACGCGCTGCGCCGCGAGTTCATGGCGCTGGCGCCGGGCGCCGCAGGCCGGTGATCCTCAGTCTCGCGATTCATGCAGAAGAAAAGAAAATTTCTGGTCGTGATCGAGCGCCCGCAAGGCAATCTTTCCGCCTATGTGCCCGATCTTCCCGGCTGCGGCACCACGGGGCGCACCCGCAAGGAAGTCCTTGCCAACATGCGCAAGACGATTGACCTGCATCTGGAGGGGATGCTGGAGGACGGTCTGCCCATCCCCGTCCCCACCAGTGAAGCCGCGGAACGGGACGTGGCCATGTAGGCGCGGCTGCTCTCTACGGTGCCGGAGGCCGTTTGGCCGCATTGTTGAAGCGGGCCACGGTCTCGGCGGCGCGCTGGCGGGTGCGTTCCACCGGCCCCTTGTCCGCGAGCTGGGGCAGCAGCTCGGCCACGTGCCCGGTCATCTCGCGCTCCAGCGCGGCCATCCTGTCCCAGCGCGCAAAGAAGTCGCCCTGCATCTCTGGCGTCTGCCAGCGGTAGTAGTTGCCTTCCAGGAAGGCCGAGAAGGACTCGGCCACGTTCATGCGCAGCGCATAGAACTTGAGCACGTTCTGCTCGGCCTCGTGCAGAGCGGCCTCCCAGGCGGTTTGCAACTCGCCCACGCGGCCCTCCAGCTCCACCAGGCGCTTGGCGCGAGCCTCGGCCTGTTCCGGCGCGGCGGGCTGCTCCAGCAGGCGGTTGCGGTCGCCCTCGGCGGCGCGGTGGCGGCGCCGTAGCCCGGCCAGCTCGCGCACCTCGCGCCCCAACTGGCTCACCACGCCATCCGCGGCTGCAATCTGGGACTGATACTGGGGCGTGATGACGTGCTCCAGCCCCAGGTCGATGTAATAGGCTTCCTGCCACTCGCGCACCTGGGCACCCTCACCAGGCCGGATCAGCGTGGCCTCGTAGGAGCGGCGGTTGGCCGCGGGCTCCTTCCAGTCGCGGGCCAGCACGACCAGGTAGGCCAGCTCGCCCCGTGGATCGCCCAACAGGTAGACGAATTCAAATTCCCTGGCCGCATCGCCGCGCAACTCGTAGGCCAGGATGGGCCAGCGTTGGGCCGGCGCTTCGTCCAGGCCAATCAGGGCATAGCCCTCGCGGTAACTGCCCTTGTCCAGGAAGAACTCCAGCGCCAGGCGCGCACGCTTGCCGGACAGCACGCCGGGTGCCACGGCATCGCCGGCGCCGCGCAGGGCCAATCGAGCCCGCTCGCCGATGGGCGGCGCGTCGCTGGTCACCGGCTGGTAGGCCGGCTGGGCGGCCTGCAGGGCAGGATACTTGGCGCGAATCTGGGCCACGGCCAGCGACAGCTCGGCGCGTTCGCCCTCGGGGATGCCGCCGCCGCGCGGCGCCAGCGCGCCGCCCTGGCTGCACGCACCCTGCAGCAGCGCCAGCCAGACCGCCGCCGACGCTGCCACGAAGCCCGTCGCCGCGCGCGCCCCGCGTCCACGCCGCGTGTTCCCGGCCATGCTAGCGTCTCCCGACATGGCGTGTGCCGCCCCGCTCCCGCTCAGCCCCCGGCGGCCTTGCCCAACGCGCGCGCATGCCGCACCACGGCCTCGAACTCCGCGGCCGTCACCGGCTGCACGGACAGGCGCATGCCCTTGCGCAACACTATCATCTCCCGCAGCGCCGGAATTTCGCGCATGGCCACCAGGGTCAGCAGGCCCGCAAAGCGCTCCTCGAACCGCACGTCCACCATGAACCAGGTGGGCGCCTCGGGCTTGCTCCTGGAATCGTAATAGTCCGACTTGGGGTCCCAGGCCGTGTGATCCGGATAAGCTGCGCGGGCGATGCGGGCGGTGCCGGCCACGCCCGTGGGATCGCTGCTGCTGTGATAGATCAGCACGCGATCGCCCTCTGCCATCTCGTCGCGGATCAGGTTGCGGGCCTGGTAGTTGCGGATGCCATCCCAGGGCGCCGTGCCCTGGGGGCTGCGCCGCAGGTCGTCGATGGAAAACTCGGACGGCTCGGTCTTGAACAGCCAGTGCTTCATCGTTCCGTTCGCGGATGAATGCCGGAAAGGCCCCTCCCCTGCGGCAACTCTAGGACAACGCCAGCAAAACGGCCACCACGAACAGCACCAGCCACAAGGCCAGCGCCCAGCGCCCGTAGCGCGCGAAGTGCTGCTCCGGCGGCAGCAGGCGCTCGCAGGGCACCCCCGCCTGATCCTGGCGCCAGTCGCGGGCCATCCCGGCCAGCAACGCGATGAAGGCCGGGTGGTTCTCGATGGCCGGCACCAGGTGCGGGCGCATGCCCACTTTGCGCGCCAGGTCGCAGTACGTCACGCCGATCTCGTACAGCGTCTCGATGTGATCGTTGACGAAGCTCAGCGGGAGGAACACCAGCTCCCGCACGCCGGATTGCGCCAGCTCCGGCACGATCCGGTCGGTGTAGGGCTTGAGCCATTCCGCCGGCCCCACGCGGCTCTGGAACGAGAGCACGAAGCGCCATTGGGGAAAGCGGGCCCGCAGCGCGCTCACGCTGCGCTCAAGCTGGCCGCGGTAAGGGTCGCCGCGCTCCACGTACACCGCGGGCAGCCCGTGGGCCGAGCAGAGGATCACCGTCTGCGCCGGGTCCGGTCGGGCCGCCTGCAGGGTGCGCTCCAGGCGCGCGGCGAGCGCGTCGACGTAGCCCGGCGCAGCGGGGTAGTCGGCGATGGCCTGGCAGGCGCCCCGGAAGCCCGCCTCACTCAACGCCGCGCGGAACTGCTCGATGGACGAGCCCGTGGTGGCATAGCTGAAATGCGGGTAGAGCGGCAGGGCCAGCAGCGTCTGCACCCCCGCGGCCACGACCTCGCGCGCCGTGGCCAGGGCATGGCCAGGCAGATAGCGGTGGGCCACGAACACCGGCAGGGGCAGGCCCGCCCGCTCCAGCGCCGCGCGCAGGGATTCCGCGATGGCCTCCGTGGCGGGCACCAGGGGCGAACGTCCGCCGATCTCGCCATATTGCCGCTGCACCTCGGCGCTGCGGCGCTCGGCGATGCGCCGCGCCAGGCGATCCTGGATCCACCGCGGAAACGGCACCTGCAGTGTGTTGGGATCGCGCAGGATCTCGAAGATGAAGCTGGGCACTTCCTCCAGGCTGCGTGGCCCGCCAAAATTGAGCAGCACCAGCGCCGCGCGCTCCGGGTTGTGCTGGGACATTGCCATGACGCGCCTTCTAACGGTGGTGCGGATGGTGTAGCATCGGGAACACGAAGCGGCGCCGGCGGAGCGGGTCCGTCAGCGAGAGACGGTACGACGATGATGGCCAATTTGCGCACGACGTTGTGGATGGTCAATCTGCTGCTGGTGGCCCTGGTGGCCTACGCCGCGGCGGTGACCGCCTCCATGCTGCTGGAAAAGTACCTTACGGTCAACACGCCGGCCGGGGAGGGGACCCGCACGCGCAGCACCGCCGTGGAGCCCCGCCAGAAGCTGCCCCTGTCCACGTTCGACCCGATCCTGGACGTGAACATCTTCCGCGCCAAGCGACGCCCGACGCCCGTGGGCGCGGCGGCACCGGCGCGGGCGCCCAGCGCGGCAGTTGCCCAACCCTTGGCCACCGTGGCGCCCCCCGCGCTCAACCTCACGCTCACCGGGACATTCGTGGCGAGACCGGTGGCCTATGCGTTCGTGTCGGGACCCACATCGTCCCAGGAAAACGTATACGCGGTCGGCGACTGCATCCCGCAGATCGGCGATGGGCCCACGCGCCAATGCGCCCCCAATCAGGGCGTGCTCAAGCGCGTGCTGCAGGACAAGATCGTGGTGGCCTACCAGGGGCAGGACATCCTGCTGGAGCTGGTCAAGCAGCCGGAGCCCGGCAGCCCGAATCTGACCGCCGCCGTCGTGTCCAACGTGACCACTGTGCACCGCGCGGCGCCGGAAGCCACCGAAGGCCGCCCCACCGTGGAAACCACGTCCAACGCCGAGCCCTTCCCGGCCACGCAGAACGGGGACCAGGTCGAGGTGCACGTGCCCAACGCCGAAGTGGAATCGGCCTTCGAGAATTTCTCGGAGATTCTCAAACAGGCCCGCGTGGTGCCCTACGCGGTCAACGGCGAGCCGGCGGGATTCCGCATCATGCGCATCCGGCCCGGCAGCATCTTCCAGCGCCTGGGCCTGCAGGACAATGACGTGATCGAACGGGTCAACGGCGAATCCCTGGCCAACGCCGACCAGGCGCTTCGCTTGTTCACGCTGTTCAAGAACGAGCGCGAGGTGGTGCTCGACGTGCAGCGCAACAATCAGCCCTTGCACCTGTCTTACATCATCGAATAGCCCCCCCGCCGGTCAGTACCACACCCCGTGCCAGCGGCGCCGCGGCGGGTCGTCGACGACGCCCATGCCACTGTCGGAGCGCACCCATTCCTGGGGCATGAGCATGTGACGGTCTCCGTCGGGCGTCAACGCCGCCAGGCGCCGGATGCGCTCCTCGCTCCGGGGATGCGTGCGCAGCAGCGACGGCTGGGCCACCCGGTAGCCCGGCAGCAGCAGGCGTCGCCAGAGATGCTCCTGGCCCCGTTCCAGCTTGCCCAGCGCCGAGGCCAGCCCCATGGGATCCCCCGTGAGCTGGGCTGCCTCCAGGTCCGCATCGAACTCCCGGTTGCGCGAGAGCGAGAGCTGCAGCAGGGCGCTCAAGGTGGGCGCGAACACCAGCAGTACGATGGCCAGCCAGGGGATGGGCTGGTTGTACACCACCAGTTGCGGCAGGTTGATCAGGAACAGGATCTGGCCGAACACGGACATCGCCCCGATCATGCGGCTCACGCTGTCCGCCTGGGTCATGATCCACATGTCGTTGTGCTTGATGTGACTGATCTCATGGGCCAGCACGCCCACGATCTCCCGCGAGGAAAGCCCCACAAACAGACCATTGGTCACGGCCACCGACGCGTTCCTGCGCGTGCCCACGGAAAAGGCGTTCATGATGCTGCTGGGGATCTGGTACACGCTGGGCGGCGGGTGCAGCTCCGCCGCCTGGGCCAGCGCATGAATCACGGAATAGAGCCCCGGGGCCTCGGCGGGGTGCAGGCGCTGGGCACGATACATGCGCAGCACCAGCGCCGGCGAGGCCCGCGGCCCCAGCAGCATGAACAGCCCCGCCAGACCCAGGCCGTAGAGCATGCCGGTGGGGCCGGCGATGAGCCAGCCGATGACCACCAGCAGCACGCACATGCTCCCCAGCAGCAGCAGCGCCTGCAGCCAGTTGCCGATGCGGCGCGACACCCAGCGCTCGCCCATGTGCGGCTCCCCTGTGGATTCACGGCGCGCACGCCCACGACCGCGGCGACATGCGCTCCGCAGGGGCCACACGATGTGAGAGACGCCTTCCATTCAAGCCCAGATTCGCGCGCCTTTCAACCGGCGCGGCGCACCGCTTGCCACGAGCCCGGCCGCCCTACTACACTGCTGCGCACCGCTGCCCATTCCCTTGCTGCATCCGAGCCCAGGAGGCGTATGTTCGACCATACCCGATTCACCCGCGAGCAACTGGACAAGGAATACAACCTGCGCGCGCGCACGCCGGACTTCCAGGACTTTCTCGACCGCTACGCCGCGCACAGCACCGAGGCGCGGCGCACGCTGAAATGCACCCTGGACATCGCCTATGGCAAGGCGGCCGGCGAACGGCTGGACGTGTTTCACGCACAGCGGCCCGGCTCGCCGGTGCTGGTGTTCATCCACGGGGGCTACTGGCAATTGCTGGACAAATCCGATCACAGCTTCCCGGCGCTGGGCTTCGTGCCGGCGGGCTGCGCCGTGGTGTCCATCAACTACACCTTGGCTCCCGCGGCACCCATGGACGAGATCGTGCGCCAGGCCCAGGCGGCGGTGGCATGGGTCTGTGCTCATGCGGCGGAATTCGGCGGCGATCCCGGGCGCATTTACGTCACGGGGCACTCGGCCGGCGGACACCTGGCCGCGATGATTCCTCCGGCCCCCACCCTGCAGGCCCGGATCGCGCCGCGCGGGGGCATCCGCGGTATCGCGCCGATCAGCGGCCTGTTCGACCTGGAGCCGTTGCGCCACACCTACCAGCAACCCGTGCTGCAGCTCAGCGAGGAGGTGGCCCGCCGCAACAGCCCCATGCACAACATTCCCACCTGCGGCATGTCCCTGCTCGCGGCTGCCGGCAGCCTGGAACCGCTGCCCTTTACACAAGGCACTCAGGACTATGCAAGCACCTGGAATAAAAAAGGAAACAGCGGGGAAGCCGTGATTCTCCCCAAAGAGCACCACTTTTCCGTGGTGCTGCAACTGGCCGACGCGGACAGCACCCTGGCCAAGGCCATGCTGCATCAGATGGGGCTGTAGGCGCTGCCGGGCGGGGCGGTTGCCGGCACGCCCGCGGTGCGTGGAATGCCACGCCGTGGGCCCCAAATACTTTGCCCGTTGGACGAAAAACTGGTACTGCAAGGACAGAATCTGCGCCATCAGGAGGGGGAGCGGAGGCAGTATGTGCCCGGTGGCGTGTGCTGCGTCCACAGCGCTGGCACCGGGCGGCGTTTGACTGCTGATGCCGGTTTTCGGGTATGGATTGGCCGCGGCGTACTGCGCACTCGCGGGGTTGTCGCCGGCGAATACGCGCCACCCGACCCGTTGCATTGTCCCGATTCGAAACAGACCGGCCACGCAATTCCATACATCCATGGATATTCTGATCATCGGCGGAGGTGGCCGCGAGCACGCCCTAGCCTGGAAGCTTGCAGCAAGCCCGCAGGTGGGGCGTCTCTTCGCCAGCCCCGGCAGCGACGCCATCGCCGGGCTTGCCACCTGCGTGAGCCTGGGATCCCACGACGAGATTGCCGACTTTGCGGCGCGGGAGCACATCGACCTCACCGTGGTGGGGCCCGAGGCGCCGCTGGTCGATGGTCTGGCCGATCATCTCATCGGGCGGGGGCTGCGGGTGTTCGGCCCCACCCGGGCGGCCGCGGCCCTGGAGGGCAGCAAGGCCTTCGCCAAGGCGTTCATGAAACGCCACGGCATACCCACCTCCCACTTTGCCGTGTTCGACGACCCCAAGAAGGCCGTGGCCCACCTGGCCAAGGTCAAACCGCCATACGTGGTCAAGGCCGACGGGCTGGCGGCGGGGAAGGGCGTCTCCATCTGCCCCGACCGCGAGAGCGCCGAGACGGCCATCAAGGCCATGATGGTCGACGGCGTGTATGGCCAGGCCGGGCACCGGCTGATCGTGGAGGGCTTCAGCGAGGGGGAGGAAGCCTCGTTCTTCGCCGTCTGCGACGGCGAGCACTTCGTGGTGCTGCCCACCTGCCAGGATCACAAGCCCATCGGCGACCTGGATCGGGGGGCCAATACGGGCGGCATGGGCGCCTATTGCCCCGCCCCGGTGATGACCCCGGAGCTCGAGGCGCGCGTGATCGAGCAGGTGGTGCGTCCTACGCTGCGCGGCATGGCCGCCGAAGGGCACCCCTTCAGCGGCGTGCTGTACGTGGGGCTGATGATCAAGGGCAACGACATCGACGTGCTGGAATACAACTGCCGCTTCGGCGACCCGGAATGCCAGCCCCTGATGATGATGCTCGACAGCGACCTGGCCGAGCTGCTGCTGGCGGCGGCGGAGCGCCGCATCGAGACGATCAAGCCCCGCTGGCGAGATGGCGCGGCGGTCTGCATCGTGCTGGCGTCCGGCGGCTATCCGGGCACTCCCGACACGGGCCATGTCATCGAGGGCCTGGAGCAGATCGACACTTCGCGCGACCTGCAGCTCTTCCACGCGGGCACCCGGCGCGACGGCGAGCGGTGGCGCAATGCCGGCGGGCGCGTGCTGGGGGTCACGGCCTGGGGCGAGACCTTGGCCGAGGCCCTGCAGCGGGGCTACCATGCCGTGGGGGACATCCGCTGGCCCGGCCGCCAGGTGCGCCGCGACATCGGGCTCAAGGGCCTGCGCTGGCTGCGCGGCGACCGGCCGCAGAACAATGTGGGCATCCTGCTGGCGCAGAAGATGTTCTGCCGCACCTGCGACGAACTGGTGCAAGCGCTGGCGGAGCTGGGCATCGGGCACAAGATGGCCGCGGTGCTCAACAACTGCGCGCCGGATTTCATCGGCACGTTCATCTCCGACTGGGAAGCGCTGGGAATGGAGGTGTTCGTCGCCATCGCCGACGAGGATTCGCCCCTGCCCCATGTCCTCAGCGCCAGCACGCGCCATCCGGTGATCCAGGTGCCGCTGGAACCGCGCGATGTGGACGACGCGGAGGCCCCTGTGGGCGTGGGCACGGGAACGGTGGCCGCCCGCGTGATGAACGGCAACCGCGCGGCGCTGTTCGCCGCGGAAATCCTGGCCCTCAAGTACCATGATGTCAGCGCCGCCTTGCAGGAATTCCGCCTCAAACAAACGCTTCCGGTCGCAGGTGGCCAGAAGTCCCGGTCCGCCAACCCCAAATAGCCGGATCCATGTCCCCTGATTCGATTGTCGTCTCGAACTGGAGTGACGCCTCCTTTGCGCTGGACGTCGCCTATAATTTTGGGCAGACGGAGGACATCTCCGACCTGATCTCCATCAAGACGTTCGCCAACTCCGAGTTTTGCCCGCGCTTCATCAGCGACGAGAACGACCTGACCAACATCGGCCTCGGCCTGAAGGGCAAGCGCGTGTACCTCATCTCCACCTCCTCGCCGCAGCACACGCGGGTGGAGCTGGCCATGCGCAACTTCCTCATCGCCTCGGCGGCCAAGGAAAACGGCGCGGCGCGGGTGGTGCTGGTGGAGCCGGACCTGTTCTTCTCGGCCCAGGACCGCGGGCCGCACTACCGCGACCATCCCCAGGTGAAGACGGACCAGGACCGCAAGAAGTTCGACGGTCAGCCCTTCTCCGCCCGGCTCTATGCGCAGATGCTGAAGCAGTCCGGGGTGGACCAGGTGGTGACGGTGCATAACCACAAGCCCGAGGTGCTGGCCAAAATCTACCGCGAGGTCTTCGGCGCCAACGGGGCCCAGCCGCCGTTCATCAACCTGGACGTCGCGCACCTGGTGGCCAACTACATCCTCCGCACCGTGTCGGTGGAGAAGAATGGCGCCAACCTGGGCTTCGTGGCGCCCGACCGCGGCGCGGCGGCCTTTGTGGAGCGCGTGCAGAAGTTCACCGGGCTCAAGGATTCGGTCGTGGCGGTGCTGGAGAAGACGCGCCTGGGCCAGCGCAGCGTGGAGATCAGCGCCACCGATCAGAGCCGGCTGCTCAAGGGGCGCGAGGTGTTCATCCTGGACGACATGGTGCGCACCGGGGGCACCATCGCCACGGCCGTGGAACTGCTGGCCAGCAATGCGGCGACTTGTCCCAAGCAGATCTACTTCTACTGCACCCACACCTACATTTCGCCGGAGGGCCGCTCCAACCTGGCCTCGTCGCACCTCACGGAATTCATCACCACCAACACCCTGCCCAATGTGCTCAACCGCGACGATCAGGGACGGCTGCGCACCAAGATGGTGGTCATGAAGATCGAAAAGTTCATCGCCGACGCGCTGGTCAACGTGCTGGAGCACGGCGAAGCGTCCGAGGAGCGCTACGGCGCCAAGTCCGTCCCGGTGGCCGACCAGTACTACAAACTGGACTTCTCCAGCCGCAACATGCTGCGCAACAAGCAGCCCCCCAACCAACTCGCCTTTCCCCTGCGCGCCAGCTAGGCTGCCGCGCCTTCCGCGGCGCAAATCTGCCGGCCAGCGCCGCCCGATCCGCCCGTGGGACGCCCGCTGCGCCGCCCGATCGCGCTGTGGGGGCCATTATTCGATGAAAAGCGACTGCGACCGAATCTCATAATCTTCACTGCGCCATGCCTCGCCGTAGCATGTTTTGGAGATTATCTGGGCATCCAGACTCAACCGTTTGAATTGAGAATGAGTCTCATGCTATATTATAGGTCGGACCCGGGGCGGAGGGTGCGGTCGGTGCTGGGGCGGTATCGTCCATGGGCGCGGTCAAGGCCGGTGCCGGACGAGCCGGCGCGCGCCGTGAACAATCCATGGCCACGCAACGACGAGGAGCCACTTGCCATGACGATCGAGGTTTTACGTCACACCGTGTCACACGGCCTTCGTGCCTCCGCCTTGCTGCTGGCCCTTGCGGCCGTGCTGTCTTGGGACGGCGCCACGGCCCAGGCCGCCGAAGAGGTCAACATCTACTCCCTGCGCCAGCCCTTCCTGATCGAGCCGATCCTGCAGGAATTCACGCGCCGCACCGGCATCCGCACCAACGTCGTGCACGCGCCGCAGGGGCTGGTGGAGCGCATCCGGCAGGAAGGCCGCAACAGCCCCGCGGACGTGCTGCTCACCGTGGACATCGGCCGGCTGCACGACGCCGCGGAGGCCGGCGTGCTGCAGCCGGTGCGCACGCCCACGCTGGAGGCCAATATTCCGGCCCCGTACCGCCATCCACAGGGACTGTGGTATGCCCTGACGTTTCGCGCGCGCGTGATCTTCGCCTCCAAGGACCGCGTCAAGCCCGAGGAGCTGGACACCTACGAGGGGCTGACCGCGCCGCGCTGGAAGGGACGCATCTGCACGCGCTCGTCGCAGCACGACTACAACATCGCCCTGCTGGCTTCGCTGATCGCCCATCACGGAGAGACCGCCGCCGAGCAATGGGCACGCGGCCTGCTGGCCAACCTGGCCCGCAAGCCCCAGGGCAACGATCGCGCCCAGGTGAAGGCCATCAAGGAGGGCGAATGCGACATCGCGCTGGTCAACACGTACTACATGGGGGCCATGCTGGAGGACGCGGAGCAGCGCGCGTGGGCCGAGGCGGTGTACCTGTACTTCCCCAACCAGGGCGGGCGCGGCGCCCATGTCAACGTGAGCGGCGCGGGCATTACGCGCAGCGCGCCCCACAAGGCCAATGCCGTGAAGCTGCTGGAATTCCTCAGCAGCGCGTTGGCGCAGCAGCTCTACGCCGAGCACAACTTCGAGTACCCGGTGAACCCCGACGTGCCCTGGTCGCCGCTGGTGGCCTCCTGGGGCCGCTTCAAGCCCGACACGCTACCGCTGGTGGAGATCGCCACGCACCGCGAGGCGGCCCTGCGCATGTTCGACCGGGTGAACTTTCCCTGATGGGCGCGGGCGCCCGTCGTGACGGCGCGTGGCGCGCGTCGTCCTGAGCATGGATCGTCATGGACACCCAGCCTTCCCTGCCCCTGGCCCCGGCTTGGTCATGGCGCCTGCCGCGCCCCCACGCCTGGGGCGTGGTGGCCCTGCTGGTCGCGCTGCTGGTGGCCAGCCCGCTGCTGGCGGTGCTGGGCATCGCGCTGCACCCGGAAGACGACATCTGGGCGCATCTGGTGTCCACCGTGCTGGCCGGCTACGTGGCCACCACGGTGCTCCTGGCGCTGGGGGTGGGGGCCGGGGTGCTGGTGATCGGCGTGGGCACGGCCTGGCTGATCACCATGTGCACCTTCCCCGGCCGGCGCCTGTTCAGTTGGGCCCTGCTGCTGCCGCTGGCGATGCCCACCTACCTGGCCGCGTATGCCTACACGGAACTGCTGGAATACGCCGGGCCGCTGCAGGCGCTGCTGCGCCAGACCTTCGGCTGGCAGACCAAGAGCGCCTATTGGTTTCCCGAGATCCGCAGCCTGGGCGGCGCCATGACCTTCATGACGCTGGTGCTGTATCCGTACGTGTACCTGTTGGCCCGGGCGGCGTTCCTGGCGCAGTCGGCCAGCCTGCTGGAGGTGGGACGCTCGCTGGGCCGTGGCCCGTGGCGCTGCTTCTTCACGCTGGCCTTGCCGCTCGCGCGGCCGGCGATCGTGGTGGGGCTGGCCCTGGCGCTGATGGAAACCCTCAACGACTTCGGCACGGTGGATTTCTTCGCGGTGCAGACGTTCACCGTGGGCATCTACCGCGTGTGGTTCGGCATGAACAACGCGCCGGGCGCCGCGCAGCTCGCCACGCTGTTGATGGCGTTCGTGCTGCTGCTGGTGGCGCTGGAACGCCTCGCCCGGCAGCGGCAGCGCTACCACCACACCTCGGCCCGCGTGCAGAGCGCCCCGCTCTTCCGGCTGCGCGGGGCGGCGGCCGGCGGGGCCCTGCTGGCGTGCGCGCTGCCCATCGCGCTGGGCTTCGCGGTGCCCGCCGGTCTGCTGGCTTCCTACGCACTGGACGTCCGGCCGGGGCCGGGCAGCGCCGCGCTGCCGAGCACCGTGGGCAACAGCCTCGGCGTCTCGCTGCTGGCGGCGCTGGCCTGCGTGGGCGTGGGCACGCTGTTGGCCTATGCGGTGCGTCTGCGACCCACGGCCTTCGTGCACGCGGCCAGCCGCGTGGCGTCGGTGGGCTATGCCGTGCCGGGCTCCGTGCTGGCCGTGGGCGTGATGATCCCGGCCGCGCGCCTGGACAATGCCCTGGACGCCCTGCTGCGGCAGACCCTGGGCATCTCCACGGGCCTGCTGCTGAGCGGCACGGTGGCCGCCCTGGTCTTCGCCTATACGGCGCGCTTCCTGGCGCTGGGGTTCGGCACCATGGAGGCGGGGCTGGTGAAGATCACGCCCAACATGGATCACGCCGCGCGCTCCCTGGGCTGCACGGCGGGCCGCGTGCTGCGCCGGGTCCACGTGCCGCTGCTGCGCGGCAGCCTGCTCACCGCCGGGCTGCTCGTGTTCGTGGACGCCATGAAGGAGCTGCCCATGACGCTGATCCTGCGCCCCTTCAACTTCACCACCCTGGCCACTCACGTCTACGAGTACGCCTCGGCGGAGCGCTTCCGGCTGGCGGCCCCCGCGGCCCTGGCCATCGTGGCGTCCGGGCTGATCCCGGTGATCCTGCTCAGCCGCGGCATCGCGCAAAGCCGGGTGGAACGCGTGCCGCAGGCGGGACTTACGGAGTCCAACCAGGAGGCCATCCCTCTGCGCGACTCCCTGCACAAGTAACCGCCACTTGACGGCCGTGGAGGACCCATGCGCACCCACGCCCCCTCTCCCTTGCGCCGCGGAATGGCATTGGCTAGGCTGAAATTTCGCGACGTCATCCTGTCGGGAATTTCCCAGGGCCTCCTGCCGACCGCCGGCAGGCCACCCGCCGCTGCGGCCGCCGTCGCGCACCCCGCGTCAATCCTCGCGCCCGTCTTCCCCGCGCGTCCGGAGCCTGCCGTGATTCAGTCCGATGTGCCCGCCCTGACCGTGCGTAACCTGCACAAACGCTTTGCCGGCGGAGACTGGGTGGTGCGCGACGTGTCGCTGGAGGTACGGCGCGGGGAGCTGCTGTGCATCCTGGGGCCCAGCGGCTGCGGCAAGACCACCCTGCTGCGCCTGATCGGCGGCTTCGAGGAGCCCGAACGCGGCGAAGTGCTCACCCGGGGCGAGGTCATCAGCCGCCCGGGCTGGGTGCTGCCGCCCGAGGAGCGCAAGATCGGCATGGTGTTCCAGGACTATGCGCTCTTCCCACACCTGCGGGTGCGCGAAAACGTGCGCTTCGGGTTGGTGCCTCCGCTGCGGCGGCGGCTGCGGGCCTGGCTGGCACGCAGCGTGCGCTATCGCGCGGCCGACCCCACGCTGCGCCGCTGGGAGCACAACCGCGGGCTGCTGCGCCTGACCGGCCTGAGCGAGCTGGCCGAGCGCTACCCCCACGAGCTTTCCGGCGGGCAGCAGCAGCGCGTGGCCCTGGCCC
>JACQHH010000028.1 GCA_016199125.1 Candidatus Lambdaproteobacteria bacterium | reverse complement strand
GTGCCCCGCGAGTCACAGCACAAATTGGGGGAACAGTGGTTCCCCTGAGCCCCCTTTTTTGGCGGTCAGGGTTGGCTCGCCAACGCCGGCCGCATCAATGGAATCCAAGGGCCCACGGCCCTTGATGGGGTCGTCAGGGGATGATCCCCTGAGCTTCGCTTCACGGCAGACTGGTGCCCGGTTCCGCGGGACACGACACCGGCCGTGTGAGGGCAGGCTACCCAGCCCGGTGAGGCGGACCCCTTCCGATCGCTGCACCGCGCATGAAGAGGAAGATCGTATGAGTCAGACCGACGACCTGTTGTTCACCGTCGAGGAGGGCATCGCCACGGTGTCCATCAACCGCCCCGAGCAGCGCAACGCCATGAACATCTCCGTGGCCAATGGGTTGGTAAAAATCTGGGAGAAAATCGACGAGACGCCGGAGATTCGCGTGGTCATCTTCACCTCCGCCGACTGCGGCACGTTCTGCGCGGGCATGGATCTCAAGGAGGCCGCGCGCATGAAGGCCGAGACGGGAGAGGACATCCTGACCTTCCTCAAGGATCCCTTCCAGCACCGCATGCGGCGGGTGAAGGTGCCCATCATCGCCGCCATGACCGGACACCTGGCCGCCGGGGGCATGATGTTCAGCCTCAACTGCGACCTGCGCGTGGGCTTGGCCGGCTCGCGCGTGGGCATCACCGAGGCCAGGATCGGCCGCGGCTCGCCGTGGAGCATGCCCCTGCTGTGGATGCTGCCCCAGCCCATGCTCATGGAGCTGGTGCTCACCGGGGAGATGCTGCCCATCGAGCGCTTCCACGCGCTGGGCTTCATCAACTACCTGGAGGCCACACCCGCGGCGGTGCGCGCGCGCGCCATGCAGATGGCGCAAACCATCCGCGACAACGCCCCGCTGACCGTGATGGCCGGCAAGCAATCCATCCTCACGGCCATGAGCGTGGGCTGCGAGACGGGTCTGGAGATGGCCTGGCACCACCACCGCGCAGCTTACGCCAGCGAGGATGCCCAGGAAGGGCCGCGCGCCTTCGCGGAAAAGCGCAAGCCCGTGTGGAAAGGCCGCTAGGGCTGTGCCCGCTCGCCGCGTGGCTACAGGGCGGGGCCTGCCCGCAGCCGGGCGGCGCGATCCATGACCTCGCGCACGACGCGGCCCATTTCCTCCGGGGCCACGGGCTTGTGCAAGAGCGCGTCGATGCCCAGTTCCCGGGCGCGTTCCGGCGTCATGGTGTCGCTGTAGCCAGTGCACAGGATCACGGGCACATCAGGCCGTAGCGCGCGCAACTCGGCCGTCAACTCGTTGCCGTTCAAACCCGGCATGCTCTGGTCCGTGATCACCAGATCGAAGCGCCCAGGCTCGGCCTGGAACCAGCGCAGGGCCTCGGCGCTGCTCGTCGTACCCACCGCCGCGTAGCCCCAGCGCGGCAGCACGCGCGAGTAGAGCGCCACGATGGGTTCCTCGTCGTCGACAACCAGCACCGTCTCGGTTCCGCGGGGTATGGCGCCGGGCGTGGGCGCGGAGTTGGGGGCGCGCGCATCGGCGGGCAGGAACACCTCGAAAGTGGCGCCGTACCCGAGGCGGCTCTCCACACGGATGCCGCCGTCATGCTCCTGCACGATACCGAACGAGGTGGACAAGCCCAGTCCCGTACCGGCACCCGGTTCCTTGGTGGAAAAGAAAGGGTCGAAGATCTGCGCCAGTGTCGCCTCGTCCATGCCCACGCCGTCGTCGCTGACCGCCAGGCGCACGTGGCGGCCCGTGAGCCGTTTGCCCGTGAAGCATTCCAGGCCCTCCAGTTGCACATTTTCCGCGGTGAGCAGCACGTGTCCGCCCTGGCCCACGGCCTGAACCGCATTGACCAACAGGTTCAGCAATAGTTGATGCATCTGGGTGGGATCGCAGTAGATCGAGTCCAGGTTTTCCGCGATGGCCTCGTCGATGATGATGGCCTTGGGCTGGGTCGGGCGCACCAGCTTGATCACCTCGCGTACGATGACGCCAACGTCGCAGACGCGCTTGGCGGCCCGCCCGCGGCGGCTGAACAGCAGAATCTGCGAGACTAGGTCTCTGGCCCGATAGGCCGATTCGATCACCGTGGTCGCGAAGGTGCGTTCCTCCCGCTCCGGCGGCATGGACTCGTACAGCAGTTCGGCATAGCCCAGGATTGGCACGAGGATGTTGTTCAGGTCGTGGGCGATCCCACCGGCCAGCTTTCCCAACGCCTCCATCTTCTGCGCCTGGCGGAACTGCTCCTCCATGGCCCTGCGCTGGGTGATGTCCTCGATCATCACGGAAACACCGCGCACGCCGCCGTCCGGGCTCTTGTCCGGTACATGAGTGGCGTGGATGTGGCGCTTGCCGCCCACGGGATGGTTAATCACCCCCTCGAAGTCCGCGCGCTCTCCCAACAAGGCCCGCGCCAGGTGCGGGTTCGCCAGCTCGTAATCCGCCTGAGGCAGGATCTGCGCCACGGCACAGTCCACGAACTCTTCGGGCGGCCGCTGGTACCACCCTGAAAACGTGGCGTTGGCGAAGCGGAAGCGCTGATGCAAATCGATGTAGCAGATACCCACCGGCACGGCGTTGGTCAGCAGGCGCAGCCGCGCTTCGCTTTCCCGCAGCGCTTCCTCGGCCCGCTTGCGCTCGCTGATATCGACCCCCGTGGCCAGCACGGCCTTGCCGCCGTCCCACCAGGTCTCGCCGACCAGGACTTCCATCCAGAACAGCTCACCGTCGCGGCGCTGGCAGCGGAACTCATAGCGCGTCGGCACGGGCTGCCCTTCCATGCGCCGTTGGTAATAGTCCCACAGACGCGGGCGATCCACCGGCGCAATCATCTCATTGACCGGAATCTGCGCCATCATCTGCTCGGGGCCGTCGAAGCCGAACATGTCGGCCAAAGACTGGCTGGCGAACAGGATGCGGTTGTCGCGGTGAATCCATATGCCCTGCAGCGAGCCTTCCACCAGCCGCCGGAACAGACGTTCGCTCTCGCGCAGCGCCTTTTCGGCGTGCTCGCGGCGGGTAATGTCGCGCAGATAGGCCGTGAAGATCATGCCAGGGCCCTGGCGGAAGCGGGAAACGGACGCCTCGGCGGGAAAGACGCTTCCGTCCTTGCGTCGGGCTCGCACCGGGGAGCGCTCGGCCATGCGCCGCGAGGCAACCGCGCCGTGCGCAAATCCCTCCACGCTTTTCCGATGCGCCGCGCGCTGCGCTTCGGGCACCAGCAGCTCCAGCGGCTGGCCCAGCACCTCCTGGGCCGCGTAGCCGAAGATGCGCTCGGCGCCTTGATTGAAGAGGATAATGCGGTGTTGCTCGTCCATGGAGACCACGGCGTCGTCGGCCAGGTTCAGGATTTGCGTCATGCGCTCGCGGATATCCCGCAGGTCGCGCTCGGCATGCTTGCGGGGCGTGATGTCGTTGGCCATGGCCAGGGCGCCGGTATAGCGGCCCTGGGTGTCGAAGACCGGATTGGAGCTGAGCAGCAGCCACAGCACGTTGCCGTCCTTGCGCAGGAAGCGCACCTCCCGCTCCGGGGTCACGTCTGCGAAGCCGTTGGCCAGGTAGCCTTTGGCGATGCGCCGGCCGTCCTCGTCGAGGAAGTCGAACACGTCGGCGGCATAGAGTTCCTCGGCCGTGCAGCCCAGCAGCTCCATCATGCGTCGGTTGGCAAAGAGGGTGCGGCCGCGCGGATCGACAAACCAGATGCCCTCCTGGGTGGTTTCCACGATGCTGCGATAGAGATCGTAGCGTTCCTGGAGCGCCTCATACTCCGCGTGCTGCAGGTCTCTCTTGCCGCCATCGTCGCTCATCGTTGTGCTTGTCCCATTCGAATGCAGGCAGAGAAAGGCCGGGGCGACTGGCGAACCCTGCCACGACTGGTGTTGTTAGGACTGGCTTATGGGGATCAAGCGCCGCGGGTGGCTCCTGCCCGATCACAGTCTGATCCCGCGAGTATGAAACGGCGCATGCGGCGATTCGTTCCCCAACGGAAAATCGTATGTAACTGGTTTTATTTATATTTATATAAATAGTCCGCGGGCGCGAGCAGGGTCCGCGAAGTGCTGTGACCCCGCGACGCATGCCCAGGGCCGTGCGTTCCGCCGCGCCGGATGCGCCGGTCGGCCCTGCACTGTGGAAAAGGCGCGCGGGTGCGCGCGGGCTCAGGTCTTGGAGGTGATGGTCAGGCCGCCGTCGATGATGATCGAGGTGCCCGTGAGGTAGCTGCTGGCCGGGGCGGCCAGGAACACCGCGGCGCCGGCGCAATCTTCGGCCGTGCCCAGGCGTTTCAGCGCCAGCGCGCTGATCGTGGTGTCGTAGATGTCCTGGTTGTCCCACAGGGCTTTGGCGAATTCCGTCTTGATCAGCCCGGGGATCAGGCAATTCACGCGGATGTTCTTGCGGCCCCATTCCATGGCCAGGCTCTTGGTGAGCGAGATCACGCCGGCCTTGGAGACGCCATAGGCGGCGATGTGCTCGCTGCCGCGCAGGCCGCTGTAGCTGCCCACCAGGATCGCCGCGCCGCCCCCCTGGGCCGCGATGTGGGGCAGGGCCATGCGGCACAGCCAGTGCGTGCCCAGGATGTTCGTGCGCAGGATCTTCTCGAAGACGTCGTCGGACAAATCTTCCAGCGAACCGTAGTAGGGATTGACGCCCGCGTTGCAGACCAGCACATCCAGCTTGCCGTAGGCGGCGAGCGACTTGTCCAGCAGGTTCTGCAACGCCTCCTGGCGCCCGGCATGGCACGGCACGGCGATAGCGTCGCCGCCGCGGGCCTTGATGCCGTCGACCACCTCCTCACAGGGCCCCGCGTTGCGGGCCGAGATCACCACTTTGGCGCCGGCATCGGCCAGGGCGTCGGCGATGGCGCGGCCGATGCCGCGGCTGGACCCGGTGACGATGGCGACTTTTCCGTCCAGTCTGAACACGTGCGCTTTCTCCATGGAATGGCGGTGGGATGGTGGTGGAATGATGCCGCGCGTCGGGCGTGGAGCACGCCGCCGGCCGGAGTCGTGCATCCGGCGGCGGGGCTGGCAGATAGCCGGCCGACCGCGCGGGGCGGGCAGGCATGGCCGCGCTCCCGCCGTGCGTGTGCCTCAGACGCCCACGGACAGCCCGCCGCAGACCAGCAGTGTCTGCCCCGTGATGTAGCCCGCCTCCCGCGAGGCCAGGAAGCGGATCGCGGCGGCCACCTCCTCCGGCTCGCCCGGCCGGCCCATGGGCGTGCGTGCGATGCCGGCCTGGCGGAAGTGCTCGGGGTTGGTGAGGAACATGCCCGCGTTGATCAGTCCGGGCGCCACGCAGTTGACCGTGATGCCGTAGCGCGCCAGCTCCATGGCCGCCGTGCGCGAGAGGGCCTCGATGGCCCCCTTGGCCGCGCTGTAGCTGGTGCCGCCCACGATGCCCAGGGCCGCCACGGAACTCATGTTTACGATGCGTCCGTAGCTCCGCTCGCGCATCAGCGGAGCGAAGGCGCGCATGCAATTCAGCGTGCTGCGCAGATGGGCGTCGAGGGTGGCGATGAAATCCTCGTCCTTGACCTTGACCAGCAGGTCGTTGGCCACGTTGCCGGCCATGTTGACCAGGATGTCCAGCCGCCCGAAGCGCTGAATGATCTGCGCCTTCAGCGCGTCCACGGCCTCGGCCGAGGACACGTTGCCGGCCGCGGCGCTGGCGGCGTGTCCGGCCGCCTGCAACGCCTGGGCACAGGCCTCGGCCCGCGCCTCATCCCTGTCGTTGGCCACCACGTGGGCGCCGGTCTGCCCCAGGGCCAGGCATACCGCCCGCCCCAGTCCTCCGCCGCCCCCCGTGACCAGTGCCACCGCCTGCTGTTCCGCCATGGCGCCGCGCTCTCGTGAGTCTGCCGGCTCCGCGCCGCCGGCGACGCCCCTCCCTTCCCGCCGCGTCACTGGCGATCATAGTTGCGTTGACGGTGTGCGATGTGATTTAGATCACCATACGCAAGCGGCCCAAACGCTAGTTTGACGGCCAGCGACGGGGGAGCGGCGTTGCTGCGCGCACGCGCGGCGCCGCGCCGGCGAGGGGCCATGCCACGACGCGAAGGCGGGCGGCGCCACAGGCGCGCACGGCCGCGGGGCGCCGGGGGCCGGGCTGGACGCACGTCCACCCGCAGGACGGGCAGGTCCACCATGCAGGGCAAATTCATCAGGCTCAAAGTGACGCAGCGGGTGGCCGAGGTCACCATCGACAACCCGCCGGTCAACGCGCTGCACCCGGACGTCTCGGACGAGCTGCTCAGGGCCCTGGACGAGGCCCTCAACGACGCGCAGGTGCGCGCGCTGATCCTCACCGGCGTGGGCAAGTACTTCGTCGCCGGCGCGGACATTCCCCACTTTCTCACGCTCGACCGGCTGCGCGCCGAGCGTTATTCGCTGCAGATCCAGCACATGCAGGAGCGGCTGCAGGCCGCGCATTTTCCCGTGATCGCCGCCATCAACGGCTTTGCCCTGGGCGGCGGCTGCGAGCTGGCCATGGCCTGCGACATCCGCCTGGCGGCCGACACGGCGCGCCTGGGCCAGCCGGAGGTCGGGCTGGGGATCATTCCGGGTGCCGGCGGCACCCAGGCCCTGCCGCGCCTGGTGCCCGTGGGCACGGCCAAGAAACTGCTCTTCACCGGCGAGCACATCACCGCCGCCGAGGCTGCGCGGCTGGGACTGGTGGACGAGGTGCTGCCCGCCGCGGAGTTGCCGGCGCGGGCCCGGGCCCTGGCCGAGCGCATCGCGGCCAACGCGCCGCTGGCCGTGCGCATGGCCAAGAAGGCCGTCAACCTGGGGCTGCAAACCACTCTGGGCGAGGGCCTGCGCCTGGAGGCGGCGCTGTTCGGCGAGCTGTTCGAATCCCGGGACGTCCAGGAAGGCGTGGCCGCGTTCATGGAAAAGCGCAAGCCCGCGTTCGAGGGAAAATGATCGCACTACACCGGCCGGCCCCCGCCCGCGTGACGACGGAGACGGGCCGCGGCCGGCAGGCACCACAACCAATGGAGGGCACCATGAAACTGGGCATCGTGCACGTCAACCAGGAGAAGCTGTCGGGGCCTTACACGGACCTCATCACGGCCAACTTCAACAAGATCAAGCAGGCCGACACCGTGCTGGTGCACAAGTATGTCAAGCACCTCAAGCGCGCCACGGACACCGTGCTCATCTACCCCACCCTGCTCAATCGGGTGGACGTGGTGGAGTGCATCGTCTCGGCGGTCAAGGACGGCTGTGACGGCGTGCTGGTGGCCTGCTCGGGCGATCCGGGCGTGGAGGAAGGGCGCACGCTGGTCAACGTGCCGGTGGTGGGGCCCATGGAGGCGGCGCTGCACCTGGCCTGCACCTATGGCCACAAGGTGGGCATCGTCACGGTGGCGGACCGCTCGTGGAAGGAATTCAACGAGATGCTGGCCGTCAAGTACGGCATCGCCGGGCGCATGGCCGGTGTGCGCCAGATCGACGTGCCCTCCGCCGACGCCTTCACGCGCGGCTTCATGGAGCCCGGCTTCGTCGTGGACGCCATCGCCAGGCAGGCCAAGCTGCTGGTGGAAGAAGGCGCCAACTCCATCGTGCTGGGCAGCGCGGGCATGAGCGTGATGGCCTCCAGCGCCGGGCTGTCGCGCGTGCCCGAGTACGACGCCCCCATCTTCGACTGCCTGTCGGTGGGGCTGAAGGTGGCCGAACTCAAGATGACCCTGCAACAGAAGCTGGGCGTGCCGGAATACAGCCGTGTGGGGCTGGGCGAGCGCGTGAGCGACAAGGACACCCATCGCCTGCGCACCCTGTTCGAGCTGGCCGCCTCGGCCTGAGCCGGGGCGCCCGGCCGGCGCGCACCGCCCGGTGCCGCCGGCATAGCGGATCGATGCCATGGACCTGAGATTGAACGAAGAAGAGATCATGTTGCGCGACATGGCGCGGCGCTTCATGGTCAGCGAGGTGGAGCCGCTGGTGCCCCAGATGCAAAGCAGCGGCGAGCCGCCGCGGGCCCTGCTGCGCAAGCTGGGAGCGCAGGGGCTGCTGGGCACCTTTTTCCCCGAGGCTTACGGCGGCGGGGGCGCCTCGCTCATCGCGCGCGCCGTGGTGGCCGAGGAGATGGCGCGCATGGACGCGGGGCTGGACGTGAGCGTGTTCGCTCACGTAATGCTCTTCGCGCGGGCCATCAACAACCTGGGCAACGAGGCGCAGAAGCGGAAATACCTGGTGCCCGCGCTGAACGGGGAAATGATCGGCGCCATGGGCATCACCGAGCCCCACGGCGGCTCGGACGCCCTGAGCCCCAAGACCACGGCGCGCAAGGTGGGCGACCACCACGTGCTCAACGGCAGCAAGACCTTCATCACCAACGCGCCCATCGCCGACACCTTCGTGATCATCGCGCGCACCAGCGGCGACGCGGGGCGCATCGACGGCGGCACGTGGTTCATCCTCGAGCGCGGCGCGCCGGGGCTGAGCACCGGCAAGCCCTTCAACAAGCTGGGCATGCGCTCCTCGCCGACCGGCGAAGTGTTCATGCAGGACGTGCGCGTGCCCGCGGCCCAGGTGCTGGGCCCGCCGGAGCGGGGTTTCCACTACATGATGGACTCCCTGGACCTGGAACGCGTGCTGGAAGGCGCCTCCACCGTGGGCATCGCCCAGGCCTGCCTGGACGAGGCGCTGGCCTATGCCCCTCAGCGCGTGGTATTCGGCAAGCCGATCGCCAGCTACCAGTTGGTGCAGGAGAAGATCGCCGCCATGGCCATCGGCATCGAGCTCTCGCGCAACTACATGTACCACCTGCTGCGGCGCGTGGAGCGCGGGGACAAGGTGACCCGCGACGCGGCCATCCTCAAGCTCTACTCCTCGCAGATGGCCGTGCAGGCGGCCTCGGACGTGGTGCAGATCATGGGCGGCGCCGGGTACATGGAGGACAACAAGGCGGCCCGGCTGTACCGCGACGCCAAGCACCACGAGATCGGCGCGGGCACCTCGGAGATCATGAAGATCATCATCGCCCGCGACACCCTGCGCGCGGCGGCGGGCGGATAGGCGCCGGCACGCGCCGGCGTTTCACGATGCGGGCAGCACTCAACGGCGGCCGTGGCAATGTCATGCGGCCGGCCATAGGCCCGGCAGGTCCGGGCGGAGCGAACAGCATGGACTTCGGCTTCAGCAGCGAGCAGGAGGAAATCCGGCGGGAGATCCGCGCCCTCTGCGCCCGCTTCGACGACGACTACTGGCGCCAGCACGACAAGGGCCACACGTATCCCGAGGAGTTCTACCGGGCCATGGCCGACGGGGGCTGGCTGGGCATCGCCATGCCCGAGCGCTACGGCGGGGCGGGCAAGGGCATCACCGAGGCGGCGCTGGTGATGCACGAGGTGGCCGCCTCGGGCGCCTGCGACAGCGGCTGCTCGGCGACGCACCTCAACATCTTCGGCGTGCATCCGCTGGTCGTGCACGGCACGGAAGCCCAGCGCCAGGCCTACCTGCCGCCCATCGTGCACGGCGAGCACAAGGTGTGCTTCGGCGTGACCGAGCCCGACACGGGCCTGGACACCACGCACCTGCGCACCCGCGCCGAGCGCCACGGCGACCACTTCATCGTCAACGGCAAGAAGATCTGGATCACCACGGCCCAGCGCGCGCACAAGATCCTGCTGCTGGCGCGCACCACGCCCCTGGACGGCGTGAAGAAGGCCACCGACGGGCTGACGCTGTTCTACACGGACATGGACCGCGCGCACATCGACGTGCGCGGCATCGACAAGTGCGGCGGCGGGGCCAGCGATTCCAACGAGCTGTTCATCGACAATCTGCGCATCCCCGCCGAGCACATCGTGGGCGAGGAGGGCCGGGGTTTCTACTACCTGCTGGACGGACTCAACCCGGAGCGCATCCTGCTGGCGGCCGAATCGGTGGGCATCGGCAAGATCGCCCTGGCCAAGGCTGCGCAGTATGCCAAGGAGCGCGTGGTGTTCGACCGGCCCATCGGCATGAACCAGGCCGTGCAGCACCCCCTGGCCGATTCCTGGGCGCGCCTGGCGGCCATCGAGCTGCTGGTGTTCAAGGCGGCCTGGCTCTACGACCAGGGCCTGCCCTGCGGCACCGAGGCCAACGCGGCCAAATACCTGGCCGCCGAAGCGGGCTTTCAGGCGGCAGACCGCGCCATGCAGGTGCTGGGCGGCATGGGCTATTCCCGCGAATTCCACGTGGAGCGCTACTGGCGCGAGGCCAAGCTGTACCGCATCGCGCCGGTCTCTCCGGAGCTGATTTTGTGCTACCTTGCCGAACGGGCGTTAGGGTTGCCCAAGTCCTACTGAGCGCAAGGGTCCGATTGAGCGCAGCAAGGCGGCACAGGAATCTAAGGAACGGACGCCGGCGCGCCGCGCCTCGGGGACGGCCCAGGGCTGCACGGGCCCAGGGACGCGCGCGGGCTCGGCGCACAGATTGACGCGGCCGGTGGCGGCCGCGAGCCAAACCATAGGGGGCGCGCAGAGCGTGCGAGAATCACCGGCCGGCCCAGCGCCGGCGGACAGAGGCGATCCAGGGACGGCGACCGTACGGGCCCGCGGGGCCCAGGGTCGCGGCGACCATACAGGCTGAGGAGACGGTGATGGATTTTGCATACAGCGACAAGGTGCGGGCGCTGCAACAGCAGGTGACCGCGTTCATGGACCGCTACGTGTACGACGCGGAGCCCGTGCATGCCCAGCAGGTGCACGATTCCGGCACGTGGCATTTCCACCCGCCCATCATGGAAGAGCTCAAGGCCAAGGCCAAGGCCCAGGGCCTGTGGAACCTGTTCCTGCCGCACCCCGAATACGGCGCGGGATTGAACAACCTGGAATATTCTCCCCTGTGCGAAATCATGGGCCGCAGCCTGATCGCACCGGAGGTGTTCAACTGCAACGCCCCGGACACGGGCAACATGGAAATCCTGGCCGAATACGGCACCCCCGAGCAGAAGAAGCGGTGGCTGGAGCCCATGCTGGAAGGCACCATGCGCGGCGGCTTTTCCATGACCGAGCCCGAGACCCCCGGCTCCGACCCCACCCAGCTCATCTCGCGGGCCGAGCGCAAGGGCAAGGAGTACATCATCAACGGACACAAGTGGTTCACCACCAACGCGATGCATCCCAACTGCAAGGTGCTCATCGCCATGCTGGTGACCAATCCCGACGCCGCGCCGTACAAGCGCGCCAGCATGATCCTGGTGCCCATCGACGCCCCCGGCGTGCGCGTGGAGCGGGCCCTGCCCGTGTTCAACCACAGCGAGGTGGGCGGCCACGGCGAGATCTATTACGAGAACGTGCGCGTGCCGGTGAGCAACCTGCTGGGACCGGAAGGCGAAGGCTTCATGGTAGCCCAGGCGCGGCTGGGCCCGGGGCGCATCCACCATTGCATGCGGGCCATCGGCGGCGCCGAACGGGCCCTGGACCTGCTCATCCAGCGCGCGCAGAAGCGCTGGACCCACGGCAGCCTGCTGGCGGAAAAGGGCGCCGTGCAGACCATGATCGCCGAGTCGCGCATCGAGATCGAGCAGGCGCGGCTGCTGGTGCTCTACACCGCCTGGAAGATGGACACGGTGGGCAAGTCGGAAGCGCGGCGGGAGATCGCCATGGTCAAGAACGCGGCGGCGCGCATGTTTCAGAACGTCACCGACCGGGCCATCCAGGTACACGGGGCCATGGGCATGACCAACGACGTGCCGCTGGCCAACCTGTGGGTCTACAGCCGCCTGCTGCGCCTGGGCGACGGGCCGGACGAAGTGCACAACATGTCCATCGCCCGCCGCGAGCTGCGCCGCATGGAAGCCGTCACCGCCGCCAAGGCCGCCTCATAGCGTTCATGGCGGCCACGCAGAGGGCGCGCTGTCCGTGCCGCGCCTGCTTGCGCTTGAGCATGGCCTTGGCTAGGATTTGCTCATGCCCATCACTGAGGAACGTCAGACGATCCAGGACCTGCGCGCCGTTGGGTTCACCGAGCAGCAGGCAATGCTTTTGGCCGCCAAGCTCGAAGCCACGGCCCAGGCGACTTCGCAGGACCTCAAATCGTTCATCAGCGCCGAGTTCGAACGCTTGCGCGCCGAGATCGAGGTGCGCTTCGCCCAGATCGAAGCCCGCTTCGCCCAGATCGAAGCCCGCTTCGCCCAACTGGAAGGC
>JACQHH010000116.1 GCA_016199125.1 Candidatus Lambdaproteobacteria bacterium | reverse complement strand
TCCCAAGCTGCTGCTGCACAACGCCCAGACCATGCCGAACAAGGATGCCGTGCGCGAAAACGAGTACGGCGTCTGGCAGACCTTCACCTGGAAGTCCTACGCGAACGAAGTGAAGCGCATCGCGCTGGGCATGGCGGCCGAGGGCTTCAAGCGGGGCGACAAGCTGGCCATCATCGGCAACAATCGCGCGCGGCTTTACTTCGGGGCGCTCGCGGCCCAGGCGCTGGGCGGCGTGTCCGTGGGCATGTACCAGGACTCCATCGCCAAGGAACTGGCCTACGTGGTGGAACATGCCGAAACGCGCTTCGTGCTCGCCGAGGACGAAGAGCAGGTGGACAAGCTCTTTGAGATCAAGGAGCAGATTCCCCATGTCGAGAAGGTGATTTACGAGAACCCGCGCGGACTGGAAAGCTCCAAGAATCCGTGGCTGATCGCCTTGAGCAAGCTGGAGCAACTGGGAGACGAATTCGCCCAGCAGCATCCCAACTACTTCGAGAACGAGGTGGCCCAGGGCAAGGCCGACGACGTGTCGTGCCTCTCGTATACCTCGGGCACCACCGGGCTGCCCAAGGGTGCCATGCTCACCCACCGCAACCTGATGATGCCCGTGCTGGCGTATTCCAAGCAGGAGGGCTGGAATAAGAACGACGAGTTCCTGGCCTACCTGCCCATGGCCTGGGTGGGCGACCTGGCCTACACGGTCGGCGCCACGCTGGTCAACGGAAGCTGCTTCAACGTCATCGAGAATCCCTCCACCATGCGGCGCGACTACCGCGCCATCGGGCCCACGTTCCTGGTGGCCCCGCCGGCCGTGCTGGAGCAGGGGCTGACGCGCGTGCAGGTGCTGATGGAGGAAGCGGATTTCATCAAGCGCGGGCTCTACAACTATTTCATGGGCATCGCGGTCAAGGTGGAGGAGCTCAAGCAGGCCCGCAAGCAGCCGGGGCTGGGGCTGAGGCTGCTGAACCTGATGGGCAACGTGCTGGTGCGCGCCCCCTTGCGGGACCTGCTGGGCAGCTCGCGCATCCGCTACGCCTACACCGGCGGCGCCCCCATCGGCCCGGACGTGTTCAACTTCTACCGCGCCTTGGGCATGAACCTGAAGCAGTTCTACGGCTCCACCGAGACCAGCGGCGGCTGCGTGGGCCAGCCGAACGGGCATGCGAGCGCGGACAACGTCGGCTTTCCGCTCAAGGGCGTGGAGGTCAAGGTCGCCGAGAACGGCGAGATCCTCATCCGCGGCGAACACATCTTCAAGGGCTACTACAAGAACGACGAGGCCACCAAGGGCGCCATCGACGCCGAGGGCTACTTCCACACGGGGGACGCGGGCTTCTTCGATCCGGGCGGTTACCTGAAGGTGATCGACCGGGCCAAGGACGTGAGCTACCTGAACGACAAGACCATGTTCGCCCCGCAGTACCTGGAGAACAAGCTCAAGTTCTCCCCGTACATCAAGGAAGCCGTCACGTACGGCGCCAGCCGCAACTTCGTGGCGGCCATGATCAACATCGACCTGGAAGCCCTGGAAAGCTGGGCCGAGCACAACAGCATCAGCTATTCCGGCTACCAGGAACTCTCGCAGAAGCCCGAAGTCTACAGGCTCATCGACTCGGAAATCTCGCGCATCAACCAGTCCCTGGCCGCCGACCCGCATCTCGCCGGCGCGCAGATCAAGCGCTTCCTGATCCTCAACAAGGAGCTGGATGCGGACGACGGCGAGATCACGCGCACGCGCAAGCTGCGCCGCAACGTCATCGCCGACCGCTACAAGCCTCTGGTGGACGCGCTCTACACCGGCGCGGACAAGGCGGAGACGGAAATCGTCGTGACCTACGAGGACGGTCGGGAAGGCAAGATCAAGGCTGCCGTCAAGATCCAGGACACCAGCTCCGCCATGGCGGCCAAGGTGGCCTGAGCAGACATTGACCACTCCGCATCAGGGGACAATCACGTGTTGTACAATATTGAGCTGATGATCAACGGACTCCTCGTGGGGGCGCTCTACGCGTTGATTGCCCTGGGGTTTGTCTTGATCTACAAAGCATCCGACATCATCAACTTCGCCCAGGGCGAATTCGTCATGTTCGCCGGGTTCATCCTCGCCGCCTCGCTGCAGACCTACGGATTGCCATTGTACGTCGCCATCCTGCTGGCCGTGGTGGGCATGACCGTGCTGGCGTTGTTGGTCAACCGCCTCGTGCTGCAATACATGATCGGCCGGGGGGTGGTCTCGGTGATCATGGCCACCATCGGCCTGGCGGCATTCCTGCAGGGCACCGCCGGGCTGTTTTTCGGCATCGATACCAAGGACGTGCCTCTGCCTATCAGCGAAGAACCCATCTTCCTGTACGACATCCTGCTGTCGCCCCTGGAGCTGTATGCCGCCTTGGCGGCATTCGTCTGCATCGGCCTGGTGAGCTGGTTCTTCATCAAGAGCCGCATCGGGATCGCCTTGCGGGCCATCGCCGACGACCAGCAGGTGTCCCTGGCCATGGGCATCGACGTCAAGCTGTACTTCGCCATCTCCTGGTGCGTCGCGGGACTGATCGCCGTGGTGGGGGGCATCGTGTGGGGCCACCTGCTGGGGGTCGATACGCAACTGGCGCTGGTGGGGCTGAAAGTCTTTCCGGTGGTGATCCTCGGCGGCCTGGACAGCATCATCGGGGCCATCGTCGGCGGGCTGATCATCGGCGTGGTGGAGAGCCTGGCCGCCGGCTTCCTGGACCCCATCGTGGGCGGCGGCACCAAGGACTTCACGCCCTACGTGCTGATGATCATCGTGCTCATGTTCCGGCCCTACGGGCTGTTCGGTAAAGCGGATATCGAAAGGGTGTAAGCGTCATGTTGAATCGCGAGACAGCAACCTTCAAGCGGACGTACGCGGAGGACATGGCGCTCTATCCCGCGCCCCTGCCCCGTTACACGATCCTGGTGCTCCTGTTCCTGTTCTTTGTCGTCGTGCCGCTGGTGTCCAGCGAGTACACGCTGGGCGTGGCCAACCTGCTGGGCATCGCCTCGTTCGGAGCCCTGGGGCTGAACCTGCTGGTGGGGTACACGGGGCAGATTTCCATCGGGCACGCGGCCTTCATGTCCGTGGGCGCCTATACCAGCGCCATGCTGGTGTCCATCATGGGGCTGCACTGGGGTCTGGGCATGATCGCCGGGGGCGCGGCCGCTGCATTTCTGGGCATGCTGGTGGGCATCCCTTCGTTGCGCATCAAGGGGCTCTACCTGGCCATTTCCACCCTGGCGGCGCAACTGATCATCGAGTGGGGCATCAACCACCTGCCGTTCATTCCCGGCGGGGCCGGCGGGTCGATCTACATGGACAAGCCGAGCATCTTCGGCTTCCAGCTCAAGACCAACCTGTCGTTCTACTATTTCATTTACGTGGTGCTGGTGATCGGCATCGTGTTCGCACTGAACCTGTTCCGCACGCATCTGGGACGCTCCATGATCGCCGTGCGCGACCGGGACATCGCGGCGGAAATCATCGGCATCAACATCTTCAAGGTCAAGCTCACCGCGTTCGGCATCGCGTCGTTCTATGCCGGCATTACCGGTGTGCTGTACACGTATTACTTCGGCGTGGCCAATTACGAGGCTTTCACGCTGGTCGTTTCGATTCAGTTTCTCGCCATGATCATCATCGGGGGATTGGGCAGTGTTCTGGGCTCGGTGTTTGGAGCCGTGTTCATCTCGCTTCTGCCGATCGTACTGGATATTTTCCTGCGACGGGTGGGGGGAGAGTTCATGGAGGAGTCCCAGATCGCGGCCATTACGACGCAGATTCAACTGATGCTGTACGGGGGGTTGATCATGCTGTTCCTCGTGGTTGAACCGGATGGTTTACGGAAACTGTGGCGTAATATCACCGATTACTTCAAAGTCTGGCCCTTTCCGTATCTCTGATTCCCCACGGGTATTTCAGGCCATACAAACCGGGGCATGTTGACCGTCCGCCGCAAACGCGGACGCCCGGTCTTCGCATTCGCACGAAAGAGTGACGGGTCCACGGCGCACCGCTGCAAGCGGTGCGGCGCGCGATGCCTCTGTCGCGCGCATTCCGTGTGCGCACCCAGGATTGTGGGGGAGGACAAGCAATCCTTTTCAAAGGGGAAGGTGATGAGTACGTATCCAACAAGGCGCCTTGGGCGTCTGGTTTCAGTGCTGAGCATGACCCTGTTGCTCGTGGCGGGGGTCTTCGGCACCAACGCGTCCGCCAACGAGTACACCATCGGACTCATGTGCGACCGTTCCGGCGTGACCGGAACCATCGGGAATCTGATCTGTCCCGGGTTTCACGACTACATCCGGTTGTTCAACAAGCAGAATCGCCT
Source organism: Candidatus Lambdaproteobacteria bacterium (assembly GCA_016199125.1). Taxonomy (GTDB): domain Bacteria; phylum SAR324; class SAR324; order SAR324; family JACQKK01; genus JACQHH01. The sequence continues at coordinate 17,734 of JACQHH010000116.1, read as the reverse complement.
GCCGGGCCATACGCTCAAGGTGATGGAAATCGACCACGGCTACAACGTGCCGCGTGGCGTGGAAGCCTACGAGCGCTTCAAGGCGGCCGGCGTGATGACGATCGCGCTGTACGGCACGCCGCACACCGTCGCCCTCACGCCCAAGCTGTCCGAAGACCATATCCTGGGCACCTCGCCCGGATTCGGCAGCGCGGCAGGCGCCAATGGCGAGCGCTTCCCCTATCTCTTCCCCGCGGCGGCGTCGTACTGGTCCCAGGTGGCCTCGGCGGTGCAATTCATTCAGAACAACTGGAAGGGCAGCACGCAGCCCAAGATTGCCTACATCTACTATGACAATCCGGCGGGCCGCGAGCCGCTGACCATCATCGGCGACCTGCAGAAGCAGCTCGGCTTCGAGCTGCAAACCTACGCGGTGCCGGCGCCCGGCATCGAGATGCGGCCGCAGGTGCTGGACATCACGCGCAAGTTCAAGGCGGACTGGGTGGTGGCGCACTTCTTCGGGCAAACCGGCGTGGCGCTGAAGGAATTCTCGCGCATGGGCCATCCCCGCGAGCAGATGATCGGGCTGGTGTGGGCCGGCGGTGAATCGGACATGAAGGTCGCCGGCTGGGACAAGGCCGATGGCTATTACACCGTACAGATGGCCCACGTGGGCAAGGACCATCCGGTGAACCAGGAAATCGTGGCCATGTACAAGGCGGAAGGCAAGGCGCCGCCGGAGGAAATGGAGCTGAGCGTCTACTACAACCGCGGCGTCTCCTGGGCGGCCCTGCATAGCGAGGCGATCCGCGCCACCGTGGAGTCCAAAGGACCCAACATCACCCCCGCCGACGTCAAGAACGCCATGGAGCGCATCAACGGCTACAGCGAGCGCAATTTCATGCCGCCGTTCAAGATGTCGCCCCAGGACCACGAGGGCGGCGGGTATGTGCGCATCTTCCAGGTGCACGATGGCGGCTTCCGGGCGGCCAGCGATTGGATGCAAGGCTATCGCGACGTGGTGATGAAGCACGTCGTGTCCGGCGAATAGCGACACTGAAACGCGTGACCTGGGTCACGACCCCCGGTGTGACCCTTTGCGTAGATTGAAGAGCCAAGGCGTCCGGTAGACGAGGGCTGCCCGCACCGGACGGTGGTGCGGGTGTGCCGCGGACGCCCACTCGCAGAGTTGACCGCGCGCTGGACCTCGCCGCGCGGCGGCGCGATGCCGGCAGGCTGTCGGCGTCGCGCCATGCGGCGTACAGCGGCGGATCAGGGGATTTTGGGGGAGGGTATGCGAAACCTTCCACAGGGGTGTGAAATGAGTATTGAACACAACAGGCGCATTTCGCGCGCCGCCGCCGCGCTGGCCACCGTGGCGCTGCTGGCGATGGGACTCTTCGGCGGAGCGGTGTCCGCGAAGGAATACGTCATCGGCATGCAGTGCGACCGCTCGGGCCCGACGAAACCCGTGGGCGCATACATGTGCCCGGGCTTCCACGACTACATCAAGGTCTTCAACAAGAAGAACACCATCCCGGGCAGCACGATCCGCGTGATGGAAATCGATCACGGCTACCAGGTGCCCCGGGGCATCGAAGCCTATGAGCGCTTCAAGGAAGCCGGGGCGGTGAGCATCGCCCTGTTCGGCACGCCGCACACGGTGTCGCTGACGCCCAAGCTGACAGAGGATCAGATCCTGGGCACCTCTCCCGGCTTCGGCAGCGCGGCCGGCGCCAATGGCGAAAAATTCCCCTTCCTGTTCCCCCTGGCGGCCTCGTATTGGTCCCAAGCCGCGTCGGCCGTGAAGTTCATCCAGGACAACTGGAAGGGCGCGAAGCAACCCAAGATTGCGTACATGTACTACGACAACCCGGCCGGTCGGGAACCCTTCCCGATCATGGACGACTTGCAGAAGATGCTGGGCTTCGAGATGGAAAAGTACGCGGTGCCGGCGCCCGGGATTGAAATGCGCCCGCAAGTGCTGGACGTGACCCGCAAGTTCAAGGCCGACTGGGTGATGGGCCAGTTCTTTGGACGCGCCCCCACCGTGTCGCTGAAGGAATTCGCGCGCATGGGCTATCCGCGCGACCGCATGATCGGCTTCGTGTGGGCCGGAGGAGAATCGGACATCAGCGTGGCCGGATGGGAGCAGTCGGAAGGCTATTACACCATCCAGTTCGCCTGGGTCGGCTCCAGCTCCAAGAACCTGAACCAGCCGATCCTGCAGGAAATCGCGGAAGTGTACAAAGCCGAAGGCAAGCCCGCGCCTGAAGAGATGGACGTCAGCGTGTACTACAACCGCGGTGTGATGGCCGCGGCGGTGCATGCCGAATCCATCCGCTGGGCCGTGGGCAAGTATGGCGAGAAGATCACCGGCAAGGAAGTCAAGGAAGGCATGGAGAACGTGAAGAACTTCGCGCTTCCCGGTGGCTTCATGGCGCCGGTGACCATGTCCGGGCAGGATCATGAAGGCGGCGGCGCCGTGCGCATCTTCCAGGTGCACAATGGCGGCTTCCGCCCGGCAACCGACTGGTTTGTCGGCTACCGCGAAGTGGTCATGAAGCACGTGGCCGCCGGCGAATAGCCGTCGACCCGTGTCATGGAATGGGGATGAGTGCGCGGGCCGCGTTTGCGGGGGCACACGCCCTGCGCCTTGCAGTCATTGCTCATTTCTGATGAGGTGTAGCGTGGCCGGGTGCTTCTGACGAGGCGTTCGGCCACGGCAGGCCCGGCGTCGCGCTGCATGCGCGATGGCGGGCCACGCACCACCCGCCTGCCGCGACAATGCAAGCGTGGAGTGTGCAAGTTTGGGGGATGGGGGATCGTCCCGCTTCGATTCACTGTCGTAGTCCGTCACATGTGGCCGATGGAGAGGGAGGTTCGTCCGCGCACCCGCGGACAGCCGCCGTGCCGCGCTTGACCGCACATCGCCCCACCCCGCAAGCCACACACCATTTGTCGACCGTCCCCGTTCGCGTCCCAGGGGGGTGGTCCGCCCGCGTTCACCGCGCGGGCACTGGAGCAGCATCGGCACGGACGCCGACAGGTGCCGGCGGCGTCGCGCGGTCGGGCTCATCCGCATCCGCGCTCGCGGCGCCTGGCCGGGGCGCAGTGGCATGACGACTTCACATCCGCCTCCGGCCATGGGCGGCGGATGGAAGTGGGCTCAGCAGATGTCTTCTCTCATCAAGGGGGAAAGTATGAGTACCCAATTTCCGGGCCGCCTGCTGCGGTCCGCAAGCGGATTGGCTGCAGCGCTGCTCTTAGGGCTGGGGACCTTTGCGGGATTTGCATCCGCCAAGGAATACGTGATCGGCAAGCAGTGCGACCGCTCCGGCGTGGTCAAAGCCGTGGGGGTCTATTACTGCCCGGGCTTCCATGACTACATTGCCCTGTTCAACAAGAAGAATCTGCTGCCCGGGCACACCATCAGAGTGATGGAAGTTGACGACGGGTACAACGTGCCGCGCGCTCTGGAAAGCTACGAGCGGATGAAAAAAGCCGGTGCGGTGACCATTGCCCTGTTCGGCACGCCGCACACGGTGGCGCTGACGCAAAAGCTGGCCGAAGACACCATCCTGGGCACCTCGCCCGGCTTCGGCAGCGCCGCGGCCGCAAATGGCCAGAAGTTTCCGTACCTGTTCCCGTTGGCGGCGTCTTATTGGTCTCAAACAACAGCGGCCATGAAATTCATCCAGGACAACTGGAAGGGCGACAAGCAGCCGAAGATTGCCTACATTTACGTGGACAATCCGGCCGGGCGCGAGCCGTTCACGATCCTGGACGACTTGCAGAAATTGCTCGGCTTCGAGATGGAGCGCTTTGCGGTGCCGCCGCCCGGCATCGAAATGCGACCCCAGGTGCTGGACATCACGCGCAAATTCAAGGCCGACTGGGTGATGGCCCAGCTCTTCGGCAGCGCGCCGACCGTGGCGCTCAAGGAATTCGCCCGCATGGGCTTTCCGCGCGACCGCATGATCGGCTACGTCTGGGCCGGCGGCGAATCGCACATCCGGGTTGCCGGCTGGGAGCAGTCGGAAGGTTACTACACGTTGCAGTTCGCCTGGGTGGGGTCGAACCGCACCAACGTCAACCAGCCGGTGCTCCAGGAAATCGTCGCCATGTACCAGTCCGAGGGCAAGCCGCCTCCTGAGGAGATGGACGTCAGCGTGTACAACAATCGCGGGGTCTTCGAGGCCGCCGTGCATGCCGAGGCCATTCGCAGGGCTGTGGAAAAGAAAGGCCCGGACATTACCAGCGTGGACGTCAGGGAAGCCATGGAGCGCATCAGCGGATTCTCCATGGGCGATTTCGCCGCGCCGGTGGACATGTCGCCCGGGGACCACGAAGGCGGTGGGGCCGTGCGCGTCTTCCAGGTGCACGACGGCGGGTTCCGCCCGGTGACCGACTGGTTTGTCGGCTATCGCGATGTGGTTACCAAGCATGTGACTGCGGGCGAATAGCGGGGGACCTGTCCCTTGGCATGGGAATGCGGGCGCCCGCCGTGTCGATGGGGGTCGATGCGGGGCGCCTTGCAGTCATTACTCAATTCTGCTTAGGTGGAGCGTGACCGGGTGATTCCGAGGAATAGTCCGGCCACATCATGCCCGGCGTCGCAATGTATCCGTATCCACGACGACCGGGCTCGTATCATGCGCCCGCGCCCCGTTGTGCGTGCGTGTGTTGCGCGATTGGGGGGAGCAGGGGGAGAGTTCCTGTCAAGATGTCCGTGTCGCTTCGTCACGTGTGGCTGACGGAGGGTGGAATTTGCCTGCGCTGCCGCAGGCCGCCGCCGACCACACCTGACGTCATCGCCCCGCCTTACCCCGCCCGTTGCGCGTTGCTTTTCGATCAGCGCATTTCCTGATGGATTGCGACGACCCGCCTGCTTCGTCCTGCTTGCAGGGCCGGCGGCGGTTCGGCAGGGACGCCGAGGAAGGAACCAACAGGCCCGTGGCTGCGCCGCGCTCCCGCGATGCGCGTGCGCCGGCCGGTTGGATTGAGGTTGTGTGGGTGCTTCGATTCCGCCGTCAAGCTGGGGATCGGACGCGATTGGGGAAGCAATTGTCAATATCTTTCCAAAGGGGAAAGCATGAGTAAGCGCAATCCTTTTCGCCTGCTGTGGGGGGCGTGCCTATTGGCTCTGTCTCTGCTGCTGGGACTCGGAGCCTTTGCGGGATCCGCATCGGCAAAAGATTACATCATCGGACTGCAGTGCGACCGCTCCGGTCCAACCATGAACGTGGGTCCGTTCCTCTGCAAGGGGTTCCACGACTACATCCAGTTGTTCAACAAAAAGAACACCATTCCGGGTGGAAAGGTGGTCGTGATGGAGATCGAGCACGGGTACAACGTGCCGCGCGGCGTGGAAGCCTATGAACGCCACAAGGCCGGCGGCGCGCTGACCATCTCCCTCTACGGCACGCCGCACACCGTAGCCCTGACGCCCAAGCTGACGGAGGACAAGATCCTGGGCACCTCGCCGGGCTTCGGCAGCGCCGCGGGCGCCAACGGCGAGCGTTTTCCGTACCTGTTTCCGGCAGCCGCCTCGTACTGGTCGCAGGCCGCCTCGGCGATCAAGTTCATCGAGGACGGCTGGAAAGGCGACAAGCAGCCCAAGATCGCCTTCATCTATTACGACAACCCGGCCGGACGCGAACCGTTCCCGGTGCTCGACGACCTGCAGAAGCAATTGGGTTTTGAGATAGAAAGATTCGCCGTGCCGCCTCCGGCCATCGAGATGCGGCCGCAGGTGCTGGACATCGCCCGCAAGTTCCGGGCCGACTGGGTGGTCTCGCACCTGTTCGGCCGTGGCCCCGGGGTGTCGCTGAAGGAGTTCGCGCGCATGGGCTTCCCCCGTGAGCGCATGGTGGGCCTGGTGTGGGCCGGCGGCGAATCGGACATCCGCATCGCCGGCTGGGATACCTCCGAGGGCTACTACACCATGCAGTTCGCCCACGTGGGCTCCCGGCGCGACAACCTGAACCATCCTCTGCTGCGGGAAATCGCGGCCATGTACCAGTCCGAGGGCAAGCCGTTGCCGGAGGAAATGGACCTGAGCGTGTACTACAACCGCGGCGTGGGCATTGCCGCGCTGCATGCGGAGGCCATCCGCGCGGCCGTGGCGAGCAAGGGGACCGATATCACCACCGTGGACGTGAAGAACGCCATGGAACGCATCGACGGTTTCAGCCTGGACGGCTTCATCGCCCCCATCAAGATGACGCCGCAGGACCATGAAGGCGGTGGCGGCGTGCGCATCTTCCAGGTGAAGAACGGCGGCTACACCCCGGTGACGGACTGGATGTGGGGTTACCGCGACGTGGTGCTGAAGCACGTGCGCGCGGGCGAATAGGCCCTCGCGCGCGGCTGGCGCGCCGGTGCTCGCGGCCGGTGCGCCGCAGGTCAGCCCGCCGCACGTTGCGGGAGGGCGGGTCAACGCCACAACGCCCACGGGCAGGCGCCTCCGCGGGAGCGCGCCGGTCCGCGGTCGGCATCGCCCCGAGGTCGCCGATGCTGTCCGGCCGTGCCTCGTACGTCGCTGGCGCCGCATGGCGGCGCAACGGCGGAATACCCGATTTGCACCCACGCAGGGCGCCGGTCTGCCGCGGCATGGCAACCGGCGTTTTCCGTTTTTCTCCCGGCAGTTGACCGTGGTCCGCGCGCGCACAGGAATGCGGTTGCAATGTGCGGGCGTTTGGTTTACATGCAGGAAGCGCAATTTTCGGGCGTGCGGGTTTCGATCCGCGACAGCCATCGGCCGGATGATGCGCAGAGCGGGATCAGGTGGGCCGGCGCGGTGCACACGGGCATCCTCCCTCAGCGGACACGCGATGGGGGTCCGCCAGCGGTCCGCACGCCAACGGGGAACTTGCCGGCAAGACATCGAACTTCTGTGCCAGATTCGCTGTAAACTCCTGGGCAGCCTCATGTTGTCCTCGGCTGCGCGGCGCTGCCGCGATGCGACCTTGAATTCACCAGATCGGGTAAGGCCCTATGCTGACCGTCAACAACATTGAAGTGATCTACGACAACATCATCCTGGTGCTCAAGGGCGTGTACCTGCATGTGCCCGAGGGCAAGATCGTGACGCTGCTGGGCTCCAACGGGGCAGGCAAATCCACGACCCTCAAGTCCATCTCCGGGGTGGTGAAGACCGAGCGTGGCCAGATCACCCGCGGCAGCGTGGAATTCATGGGCCAGCGCATCGACCGCTACGATGCGGCCAAGATCGTCAAGCTGGGCATCGCCCAGGTCTTCGAGGGGCGGCGCGTGTTCGAGCACCTGACGGTGCGCGAGAACCTGCTGGCCGGGGCCCACACCGTCGGCAACCTGAAGACGGTCAACGAGGACATCGAGCGCGTGTACCACTATTTCCCGCGGCTCACCGAGCGCCTCAAGGTGGAGGCGGGCTATCTCTCCGGCGGCGAGCAGCAGATGCTCGTGATCAGCCGCGGCCTGATGAGCCGCCCCAAGCTGCTCATGCTCGACGAGCCGTCGCTGGGCCTGGCTCCGCTGCTGGTGGAGGAGATTTTCGAGATCCTGCGCCGCCTGAACAAGGAGCAGGGCGTGACGATCCTGCTGGTGGAGCAGAACGCCAATCTGGCGCTGAACATCGCCGATGACGGCTATGTGATGGAGAACGGCAAGATCGTGCTCAGCGGCACGGGCAAGGAGCTGCGCGAAAACGCCGACATCCGCGAGTTCTACCTGGGCCTGTCCGACGTGGGCGGCAAGAAAAGCTATCGCGACGTGAAGCACTACCGGCGCCGCAAGCGCTGGCTGTCCTAGGGCGGCAGCACGCCCACGCGGCCGGAACGCGGTTCCGGCCGCCCATGATTGCAGGCGCAACGGCCGCACGGTGGCTGGTGCGCCTTTTTTGTTGGGCTGGCGGGACAGGGGGCGCGGCGCCCACTGGCGCGCGACGGTGGCCGGGCCCGAGCGCCGGGGCAGGCACGGCGCGGGAGCAAGCGACAGCGGGCGGCGTGCGCCGCGCCGCGGGCTCCCGGCTCCTTTCAGCAGCCGGCGCGAACCCTAGGGCTCGTCTTCCACATCTTCGAAATCGTCTTCCGCGCCTTCCTCGTATTCCTCCTCTTCGTCGTCGTCGGCGTAGAGATCGTCGTCGTTCTTGAGGAACGAGCTTTCGGGGCGGCCGGCGGTGATGGCGTTGAACACGTCGCTGTCGATGAGCGTCGTGTCCAGCTCGCTGCCGCAGCGGCCGCAGTAGAGCCGGGATTCATCCCAATACACCTCGTCATTGGGAATGTCCTCGACACATTCCTCGCAGTAGACCTTGTTGCGTTCCATAGTCGCCATCCTCCAGCTGCGGGTTTCCCGCGAACCCTGGGCCACCGGCCATGCGGCTCCAGTGTGCACACGGCGCTGTGCCCGCCCCGGTTCACCCTGCCGCGCAGGCCGCGTAGGCCCCGGCCGACACCGCGCGCAGCCGCCGGGCATTGGTCATGGGGTCCAGCAGCCCGGTGGTGACGATGGCCATGGCCAGCCCCACCACAGGATCGGCAAAGCCCACTGAGGACACCATGCCGGAATGCCCGAACACGCGCCGCGATGCCGCCCGGTCGATGTCCGCGTTGCCGTGCAGCGCAAAGCCCAGGCCCCAGGCCAGGTTGGCGCCCATCAGCGTGGCATCGGGCAGGCCCCAGCGGTGACCGGCCACGAATAGCTCCACCGTGCGCCGGTCCACGACCGGCCGCTCGCCCACCCGTCCCCCGGCCAGCATCCAGTCGTAGAAACGCCCCAGGTCCCGTGCCGGGCCGCGCACACCGCCGCTGGGATTGATCCGTGCGATTTCGGCGGGACTGTTGTAGCGCTCCACGAATCCCTGGTCGGCAAAGGGCTGGCGCTCGGTCATGCCCAGCGCCACGCGGGCCAGGCGGGGGCCCAGGCGGGTCTGTTCGGCCGGCGGAATCCCCAGGCGGCTGTCCGCCATGCCCAGGGGCTCCAGCAGCTCGTCGGCCAGGAAGCGCTGCACGGGGCGCCCGTCGACGAGGCGCACGATCTCGCCCAGCACGTACCAGCCGGCCGTGGGGTGGTAGCCTGCGCGGGTGCCCGGCGGGTATTCGGCCGGATGCTCACAGATGGCCGCGACGATCTCGTCCCAGGGCCGCGCGTCGTCGTGCTGCACGGCCCCGGCAAACCCGCCCTGGTGCGTGAGCACGTGGCGAATGGTACAGGACTCCTTGCCGTTGCGGAACCGGGGCAGGTAGCGGGTCACCGGATCGTCCAGGGTCAGGCGTCCGCGGTCGTAGAGCAGGGCGATGGCCATGGCCGTCAGCGGCTTGCAGGCGGAAAACCAGGCCGTCACGCCGTCGATGCCCAGGGGCACGCCCGGGGCGGCCTGGCCGCAGGCAAATTCCAGCAGCGGCTGCCCGTGCCGCGCCAGGTACACCTGCGCCCCGGGATGCTGCCCCAGCTCGACCCCCTCGCAAAGGCCCGCCAGGGCCGCCAGCAGCGGATCGCGCGCCATGCCGAGCGCCTCGGGTTGCGCGTGCCAGCGTAGCTCCTGGTGAACGCCCACGGCGCCGCTCCCGACCAAACGAGTTGACCTGCGCAGATGGATATGGGACCGAAGTGCAGACGCCGCCTGCGCTTGCACCGCGGCGGTGCGGAGACCCATTCTGACCAAACGCCCTCCTTTGTGCAAACGGGTGGGACGTGCGCGCGGGCCCCGCGGCCACGGGCGCATGGGGCACGCCGATGTTGGCGGACGGCCACGCTTCCCCAGGCGGCGCGCCCGTCTGCAAGGCCCCTCACGGGAGCCGGCGCCGCGTGCGGTCAGACTGGGAGCGCCCCGCGGCACCCAGACGAGCGTCAAGCTGGAGAACCCTTCACCAAGGACGAACCATGAACAATTTCCTGAACATGCTGCGTGCGCAAACCCAGAACGGCCTGTCCCTGTTTCGCATCGTCACGGGCATCATCATCTTCATGGCGGGCTACCAGAAGGTTTTCGTGTGGGGCTTCCCGTCCGTGCAGAGCTCCTTCGAGAAGATGGGCATCCTGCTGCCCCAGGTCAGCGGCCCCTTCATCGGCCTGCTGGAGCTGATCGGCGGGGTGCTGCTGGTGCTGGGCGTGTTCACGCGGCAACTGGCGACCATCTATTTCATCGAGTTCATCGTGGCCACCTGGGTGGTGTGGGGTGGACGCGGATTTGCGGGGGCGCGCCTGGAAATCATGCTCCTCTTCGCGTTCGTGCTGCTGGCCACCAATGGCGCCGGCGCCCTGAGCGTCGATCGCATGCTCCTCAAGAAGGATTGACCCCCCTCCGGACTGTGCACCTGACCGGCTCCCCCGGTCAGGTGCGCAGCGGCGCCTGCCGCGCAGGGCGGGTCGGGAAGGGCGCGTTTGCCTTTGAGTTCATGCGCTTGGCGATTTACCATGGGAGCGATGGCCGCGGCGCGACGCCGCCGGCCGCCGCATGCGAGATGACCATGGCGCCGGACCGCTTCGAGATGTTCTGCCTGTACTATCTGGGCCTCAACCGCGTGGGGGAATACCGCTTTCTCAACGCCAATCAGATCGCCCGGGAATTCAACTGGACCGTCGGCGAACTGATGGGCACGCTGCGCAAGCTGAACCTCCACCCGGACACGGTGCTCAACACAGATTTTCCCATGGCGCGCCACCAGGTGGACGTGCAGCTCGCCGCCGACCGCTTTGGCCCCCCCGACCTGCAGGACATGGCCGGGCGCATCTTCGAGGAATTCACGCGCGCCGTGGGCCGCAAGCGCGACTGGCTGGGCGAGATCGAACGGGAGCGCGAGGCCGACCGCGACGCCAAGCGCAACCGCTAACGCCCAGCACCCGGCGGCGTCATGGGAATGTTGTCGATCAGCCGCGTCCTGCCCACGCGCACGGCCAGGGACAGCAGCGCCGGGCGATCCACCGTGGCCAGCTCCTGCAGGGTCTGCACGTCGGCAATGCTCACATAGTCCACGGACACGCCGGGGCGGCCGCTGAATTCGCGGCGCATGCGTTCCCGCAGGGCGTCCGCGTCGCGCTCGCCGGCGGCGATGGCGCGCTCGGCGGCCTGCAAGGCCCGGTATAGCGTGGGGGCGAAGGCGCGTTCCTCGGCGTCGAGGTACACGTTGCGCGAGCTCATGGCCAGCCCGTCGGCCTCGCGCACCGTGGGGCACACCACGACCTCCGTGAGCATGCCCAGATCGAACACCAAGCGCTGCACCACCAGCGACTGCTGGGCGTCCTTCTGCCCGAAGTAGGCGCGCCGCGGCTGGGTCAGGCAGAACATCTTGGCCACGATGGTGGTCACGCCCTGGAAATGTCCCGGCCGCACGGCGCCCTCCAGGGGCCGGGTCAGCCCCTCCACGTTGACGGTGGTCTGGAACGCCTCCGGGTAGACCTCCTCCACCGTCGGGGAGAGGATGTAGTCCACGCCCTCCGTCTCCAGCAGGCGCATGTCCCGCGCCAGGTCGCGCGGATAGCGCGCGAAGTCCTCGCTGGGCCCGAACTGCTTGGGGTTCACGAAGATCCACACCACCGTCACGTCGTTTTCGGCCCGGCAGCGGCGCACCAGGGCCACGTGCCCCGCGTGCAGCGCCCCCATGGTGGGCACGAGCCCCACCGCGCCGCCGAGCCCGAGGCGCACCTGTTTCCACGCGGGGATGGACGTGACGAGCTGCATGGCCTGCTCCCAGGGAGGTACGGGCGCGGCGCCGGCGGTCTGCGCCCGCGGCAAAGGTCGGTGCGGTGCGTGCCTGAACCCCGGCCGCCGCCGCCGGAATACCCATTAACAGACCGGCGGGGGAATGTGAATGCCCCGCCCGGAGGCACTGGACAGGTGCGCTGCGTCATGTAAGGTAGGAGCACCCTGCCGCAAGCGCAACGCCCTGGCATTGGCCGCCGCCCGTGTCCCTGGCGGTCGCGTGCACATCGGGTGGGCCCCGTGGCGACCCTCCCCGGCGTCTGCCCTCCCGCGGCAGCCGGCGATCAGACCTGTCGTGGAGCGCAGCAGCATGTCCGACATTCCCTTGCACTTTCAGAGCATCAGCGAGCTGTCCCAGGCCATTCACGGCGGCGCGCTGTCGCCGGTGGAGCTGACCCGGCATTTCCTGGCGCGCATCGAGGAGCTGGACGGCGCGCTGCACGCCTATCTGCGCGTGCTGCCCGAGCGGGCGCTGGGCGCGGCCGAAGCGGCCCAGACGGCCCTGCGCGCCGGGCAGGACCTGGGGCCGCTGCACGGCATCCCGTTCGCCGTCAAGGACCTCTTCGACGCCAAGGGCGTGCCCACCACCGCCGGCTCGCCGCTGCTGCACGACAACGTGGCCGCGGCCGATGCCGCCGCGACGCTGCGCCTGGCGCGGGCGGGCATGGTGCTGCTGGGCAAGACGCACACGGTGCAGTTCGCCTACGGCGGCGCGGGCGTGAACCATCACCACGGCACGCCGCACAACCCCTGGCTGGCGCGGCACCACGTGCCCGGCGGCTCCAGCAGCGGCTCGGGCGTGGCCGTGGGCGCCGGCCTGGCGCCCGTGGCTCTGGGCACCGACACGGGCGGCTCGGTGCGCATTCCGGCGGGGCTCAACGGCGTGACGGGCCTCAAGACCACCGTGGGGCGCATCAGCCGCGCCGGCGTGTTTCCTCTCAGCCACAGCCTGGACTCGGTGGGGCCTCTGTGCCGCTCCGCGGAGGACGCGGCGCTGCTCCTGCAGGCGCTGCAGGGTCCCGACGAACGCGACGCCTCCACGCGCCACGTACCGCCGGTGGATGCGCTGCGCGGCCTGCGCGACGGCGTGCGCGGCATGCACGTGGCCTTCGCGGAAACGGCGCTGTGGGACGACGTGGAGCCCGACGTGGCGGCGCGCGTGCGCGACACGGGCAAGGTGTTCGAATCGCTGGGGGCCAAGGTGGGCAGCGTGCCCTTCAAGGTGGCCGCCGCCGCCCAGGAGCTGAACCGCCGCGGCAACGTCATCGCCGCCGAGGCGTATGCCGTGCACGAGGAGCGCATCACGCGCCACGGCGACCAGTACGACCCCATCGTGGCCGCGCGCATCCTGGGCGGCAAGGACGTCACCGCGGCCGACTACATCCGCAACACCCAGGCCTGGGCCACCCTGCGCGAGGAGGCCCTGGACGCCCTGCGCAACGTGGAGGTGCTGCTCTGCCCCACCACGGTCATCCCGGCCAAGCCCCTGGACGAGGTGGACGCCAGCCTGGAGGCGTACGTCACGCCCAACCTGAAATACGTGCGCAACACGGCCGTGGGCAACATCCTCAACCTGTGCGCGCTCTCGGTGCCCTGCGGCTTCACGGCCGGGGGGCTGCCCGTGGGACTGATGATGTACGGCAAGCCCTTCGACGAGGCCACGTTGCTGCGGGCGGGCTATGCCTTCCAGCAGGCCACCGACTGGCATCGCCGCTGGCCCGACCTGAGCTGGGTCGCCAAGGCCCAGGGCCGCGCCCGCGACAAGTAGACCGGCCCCTTGCCGCGGCCCCTGCAAACCTCCGGCAGCGATTCGACCCATGCAGCCTTCCGACCTCGTGCTGGCCGTGTTCCTGGCGCTGTTCCTGCTGCACTGGGCCCTGGAAACGGCCCTGGACGGCCTGAACCTGGTGCACGTGCTGCGCGTGACTCCGCGCATTCCGCCGGAGCTGGCGGCGCAGGTGACGCCCGGGCAGCAGCGCCGGGCCGCCGCCTATGCGGCCGCGCGACTGCGCCTGGGGCTGGTGCGGCGCACGGTGCTGGCCGGGGCCGTGCTGGCGCTGCTGCTCTCCGGTGTGCTGCCGGCCTGGGAGGCGGCACTGGCCGGCTGGGGGCTGGAGCCGCCGCATCGCGGCGTGGGTCTGCTGGTCTCCATCTTCGTGGCGCTGGGCATTGCCGGGCTGCCCTTCTCCCTCATCGCCACCTTCGGCATCGAGCGGCGCTTCGGCTTCAACCGCAGCACGTTTCCGCGCTGGCTGGGCGACCGGCTCAAGGGGCTGGCGCTCTCCGCGGCGCTGGGTCTGCCGCTGCTCTACGCCGTGCTGTGGTTCATGGGTGCCGCCGGCGCCGCGTGGTGGCTGTGGGTCTTCGCGCTGGTCACGGCCGTGCAACTGGTGTTGGCGTGGCTCTATCCCGCGCTGATCGCCCCGCTGTTCAACCGCTTCACGCCCCTGCCCGAGGGCACGCTGCGCAGCCGGCTGGAGGCGCTGGCGCATGCGGCGGGCTTTCGCACGCGGGGTCTGTTCGTGATGGACGCTTCGCGGCGCTCGGGCCATTCCAACGCCTATTTCTTCGGGCTGCTGCGGCCGCGCATCGTGCTCTTCGACACGCTGCTGGCGCAGCTCGATGCGGAACAGATCGCCGCCGTGCTGGCCCACGAGATCGGCCACTTCCGCCTGCGGCACGTGCTCCAACGCGTGGCGCTGAGCAGCGTGAGCCTGGGGCTGCTGCTCTACGCGCTGAGCTGGCTCATCGCCTGGCCGCCGGTCTTTCAGGCGTTCGGCTTTGCCGCATCCAGCCCCCACGCGGCCCTGGCGCTGGCCATGCTCTGCGGCGAGGCCTTCACGTTCTGGCTCGGGCCGCTGGGCGCGGCCTGGTCGCGGCGCCACGAATACGCGGCCGATGCCTATGCCGCCGCGCTGCTGGGCGACGGGGCCCCCATGCGCGAGGCGCTGGTGCGGCTGAACACGGAAAACCTGGCCCATCTGCAACCCCACCCCTGGTACGGCGCCTGGCACCATAGCCATCCCACGCTGCTGCAAAGGCTGGCGGCGCTGCGCGCCCCGTCCACGGTTCCAGGAGGCCGGCCGGCCTGAGCGCGCCGGGCAGGATTGGCCTTCACCGTACGGGGCATTTGGGATAGGTTGAGGAAAGACTCACGGCCCCAGGCTCCAACCCGCTGCGCGACCCGCACGCCCGCCCTCCTTCGGAAGCTCCATGGAATCCCGTCTGCCGGCGCAGCCCGATCTGCTGGACATGCCGGCGCTCTACTTCGAGCGCACCAGCGACGAGGAGCAGGCCCGCCACCGCGACAAGCTGGCGCGGCTCCGTTCGCGCACCGAGCTGCACATCGACCCCATCCAGGACGCCCAGGGCGGATGGCACGTGGAAATCGTGACCATGGACTGGGACGAGCCGGGGCTGCTGGACAAGATCTTCGAGGCCATCCTGCGGTGCATCCACGTCCCCGGCGGCGTGGCCCAGAAGCGCATCCGCATCTTCACCGGGCACCGCGGGCAGGTGGTCAACATCCTGGAGCTGCAGGACCGCAAGGGCGCGCCGCTGACCCGCGACAACGTGGAGCTGGTGCTGGCCCAGATTCGCGCCATCCAGCCCGGCACACGGTCGGGCATCGAGAGCATCGAGCACCTGCCCTTCACCTCGCTTATTCCGCTGGTCACCGAGTTTCCCAGCATCGACAACACGCGCAGCGACCGCTACACGTACATCGAGCTCAAGGCCACCAATCTCTCCAACCGCTTCACCAGCATCCTGCTGAACATCCTGGCGCGCTCGGACCTGTGGCTGAACATCCAGGTGGCCGAGTTCGAGCAGCAAGGGGAGGGGCATTATGCGTTCTGGGTGGTGGACAAGTACGGCAGCAAGCTGAAGGATTCCCACTTCACGCGCCGCAGCCTGATCGAGGGCCTGCAGGCCATGAACCGCCTGATCCTGGCGCTCAACGTGGGCTACATCGACCGCGACTGGCGCATGCGCATCGAGCACAACGAGCGCACGATCTACCACAGCCGGCCGGACCCCAACGACTTCCTGCTGGACATGCAGAACATGCGGCAGTTGGCCGTGCTCAAGGGCTTCCACAACCGGCTCAGCGCGCTGGTGGAGCAGGGGCTGCTGGACAGCAAGGCCTTCTACTTCCTGAAAAAGGTGGAAGCCTTCGTGGAGACGCACCGGGGGACGATCCAGGAGGCGCGCGGCACCACCCCGGACAAGCACCTGATCGCCCTGTGCCGGGAGTACTTCGAATACCGCCGCCAGGCGCTGCGCATCCTGGTGCCGCTGTTCGAGCGGCTCGTGGAGATGGCCCCGGTCAACCCCAGCCTCTCCGACGTGCAGCGCCTGCACGCCATGGCCCACCCCATGACCCAGGAGCACCGGGCCCTGGACACGCGCTTCCGGCTGTACCTGGAGGGGCGCCTGTGGATTCCCGACCCCGGCGTGGCGCTGGACATCTTCCACCTCATGGCGCGCACCGACTGCTTCCTGCGCGAGGACACCCTGGCGGCCATCGAGGGCGCCCTGGAAGGCTGGACACCCCAGTACCAGGAGGAGAACCGTGGCCAGCTCGGGCGGCAGTTCAAGGAGCTGCTGGACGAGAGCATGAACCAGAGCAACACGGCCATCGTGCTGCGCAACATGCGCGCCGTGGGCCTGTTGCAGCGTTACATCCCCAATTTCGTCAACATCCGCGGGCTGATCCACGTCATCGCAGACCACAACTACACCGTGGACGAGCACACGTTCATCGTCGTGGAGGTGCTGGAGGGGTTGAAGCTGCTGCTGGACGTGCAGCAGGCGCCGGGCAAATCGCTCATGCGCACCGACTACGAGAAGATCAAGGACAACGTGGGCTTGCAGAATTTCGCCCGCAAATACGCCATGGAGATGCGCATGCTCTCGCGCATCACCGAGATGCGCAGCAACCCTGCCATCAAGCCCTTCCTGCAGATGATGGGCCAGGTGCGCGAGAACAGCCTGGACTTCCTGGTGGAGATGAAGCTGCTCGAGCACGGCTACGCGCTGAGCATGAGCGCGCTGACGGAAATCGAATCGGTGCGCCGGCAGCTCGATCCCCTGATCCGCGTGTTCACCGGGATCGGCCTGCGCGACCAGCGCTGCCTGATCCTGGCCGCCCTGTTCCACGATCTGCAGAAGCCGGCCAAGGACCACCCCGAGCGCATGGCCCGGCGCCTGGCGCGCTCCCTGGAGCAGATGGGCCTGCTGCTGCCCGACGACGAGGTGGAGACCATCGCCTGGATCGTGCGCCACCACCTGGACGTGCGCGACCTGATGAACCGCATCGGCTTCAGCGGCGAGCAGGTGCTGGCCCAATACCTGGAGCAGGTGGGCGACACGCGCCTGGTGCGCCTGCTGATCCTCTTCACCTACGCCGACCGCGTGGCGGTGCACCTGGACCGCAACAAGAACGCCCACGACGCCATGCTGCTTTCCGAAATGCTGCACCTGGTCAACCAGTACGACTCGGCCACCGCGCGCAAGAACGCCGGGGCCTCTTGAATCCACCCGTCACCGCGAGCCACGAAGCACGATGACCCCCAACCGACTCAAGCACCTGCTGCGGGAGGGCCAGCCCACCTGCGGGACGTTTCTCAGCCTGTGCAGCCCGCTGGCCGCGGAAATCATGGGCATGCTGGGCTTCGACTGGCTGCTCGTGGACATGGAGCACGGCGCCGGCGACTACCAGACCCTGCTGGGCCAGCTCCAGGCCATCCGCGCGGCCGGCGACAGCGTGCCGCTGGTGCGCGTGCAGTGGAACGATCCGGTGGTGGTCAAGCGCGTGCTGGATGCCGGCGCCATGGGCGTGATGATCCCCGGCGTGCGCAGCGTGGCCGAGGCGCACCAGGGGGTGCTGGCCACGCGCTATCCCCCCGCGGGCGTGCGCGGCATGGCCAACGTGCGCGCCACGCGCTTCGGCCTGGACCCGGACTACTATGCCGAGGCCAACGAGAACATCGCGGTGTTCATGCAGATCGAGAACGGCGACGCGGTGCGGCACATCGAGGACATCCTCAAGGTGCCCGGCATCGACGT